>WYBB01000243.1 GCA_011526585.1 Deltaproteobacteria bacterium | reverse complement strand
GGGCGCGGGCGCACCGAGTAGGCGCCGCAGGTCGTGCGGTCGCGGGCGTTCTGGTTGTAGTCGAGGAAGACGCCGTGGCGCTCTTCCTTCCACCACTTGCTGGTGGCGAGCGTCGGCGCGCGGCGCTCGACCTCGCGCGCGAAGGCGAGCGCGGCCTTCCACACCTCGGCAAAGCCACAGCGCCCGGCATGCAGGCGCACGTTGACGTGAACGCCGCGCGAGCCCGAGGTCTTGGGCCAGCCGACGAGCCCGAGGTCGGCGAGCGTCGCGCGCACGACCTCGGCGACCGCCTGGATCTGCGGCCACTCGACCCCCGGCACCGGGTCGAGGTCGATGCGCAGCTCGTCGGGGTGCGCGAGGTCCTCGGCGCGCACCGGGTGCGGGTGCAGCTCGAGGCAGCCCATGTTCGCCATCCACGCCAGGTGCGCCGGCGTGCGCGGCACGATCTCGTCGGCGGTGCGGCCCGACGGAAAGGCGATGGTGACGGTCTCGATCCACTCGGGGCGCTTGTCGGGCACGCGCTTCTGGTAGAAGCCCTGCGCGGCGGCGCCGTCGGCGAAGCGGACCATCACGTTGGGCCGCCCGCCCGAGCCGCGCAGCGCGCCCTCGGCGACGGCGAGGTAGTAGTGCACGAGGTCGAGCTTGGTGACGCCGATCTCCGGGAAGTAGACCTTGTCCGGGTTGGAGATCGACACGTCGCGACCGGCGATGCTCAGGACGATCTTTTCGGAGGGCTTGGCCACGCCGATAGCGTCCGGTGCGCGCGGGGTGTCGTCAAACTTTCGCCGCCGCAGCGCGGCATTGACAGCGACGCCTCTGGCCCGGTAGCAGACCCCATGAACGACGAATCGTTTCCGACGGGTGAGGCGCTGCGCGAGCTACTGGCCGCGCCGCGCACGGGGCGGCTCGAGGCGATCGTCGAGCGCCTCGGCCAGGGGCATCATCGCACGCCGGCGCGAGCGCGGCTCACGCAGGACCACGGGCTCGTCGGCGATCGCTGGCGTGAGAACCCGCGCCGCGAGCGCCAGCTCACGCTGATGGACGCGCGGGTGATCCGCATGCTGCTCGCGCGGCGCCCCGACCAGGAGCGCGCGCAGGGCGAGCTCCTCTCCGACGAGCCCCTGCACGCGCCGGGCGACAACCTCGTCATCGATCTGCAGACCTCGGAGCATGTGCTGCCGCGCGGCACGCGGATCCGGATCGGCGAGGCGCTGATCGAGACCAACGACGTGCCGCACCTGGGGTGCAAGAAGTTCGAGGCGCGCTTCGGCGCCGAGGCGTTGGCGTGGGTCAACGCGACGCCCGAGCTCGATCTGCACCTGCGCGGAATCCACGCGACGGTGATCGAAGACGGCGCGATCGCCGTCGGCGACGTGCTGCGGATCGTCGGCTGAGAGCGGGCGCGGAGGACGGTGATGACGCCGAGCGAGCGCGTGACGCGCGGTGAGCGGGAGCGGCTGGCGGGACATCCGGCCCTGTGCGTGTGGCTGACCGGCTTGCCGGCTGCTGGCAAGACGACGCTGGCGCGCGGGGTCGAGCGCGTGCTCTTCCAGCGCGGCCTGCGCAGCTACGTGCTCGACGGCGACGAGCTCCGCGGCGGGCTCAACGCCGGGCTCGGCTTCTCGCCGGCCGATCGCAGCGAGAACCTGCGCCGCGCCGGGCACGCGGCGCGTCTCCTGGTCGACGCCGGCGCGATCACGCTCTGCGCCTTCGTGTCCCCGGCCATCGCCGATCGCGCGATGATCCGCGCGCTCTTCGAGCCCGGCCGCTTCCTCGAGGTCTGGGTGCGCTGCCCCGTCGAGGTGTGCTCCGCGCGCGACCCGAAGGGCCTCTACGCCAGGGCCGCGCGCGGCGAGCTCAAGGACCTCACCGGCGTCGGCGCGCCCTACGAGCCACCGCAGACGCCCGAGCTCGTCATCGACTCGTCGCGGGACCCGGCCGGAGCCGTGCGCGCGCTCGAGCTCGAGCTCCTGCGCATGCTCGAGGCGCTCGATTCGCGATGACAAATGGGGTCAGCCGGCCCCGCTGGGGTCGACTGTTCGCACCCGACCGCGACGCGCGCGGCGCTTCTTCACGCCCTGGCGACGCGCGGGGGTGGGCGACGTCGCTCGGCGAGCTGCGGCATTTGCAACATCAGGTCGTCGCGCCCGCACCAGCGCATCAAGGCGTTGACGA
Organism: Deltaproteobacteria bacterium; assembly: GCA_011526585.1. Classification (GTDB taxonomy): domain Bacteria; phylum Myxococcota_A; class UBA9042; order PHBI01; family PHBI01; genus WYBB01. Next base: position 79,746 of record WYBB01000243.1, on the reverse strand, counting down.
CGCGCGCGTCGTCGAAGAGCCCGTCCTCGTGCGCGAGGTCGTGCCCCATGCCGTCGTTCTCGATGACGAAGTAGCGCACGGCGGCCTGCACCAGGCGGCGATCGTCCTCGGTCGTGCGCTCGTCGACGCGCGCGATGAGTGCCAGCAGCGAAGCGGCGATCCCCTCGCCCAGCTCGACGTTGACCGGGCGCCCCTTGCGCGCGGCGTCGCGGATCACGCGCAGATAGCTCTCGACCATGGCGCGCAGCACCCCGAGCGAGAGCAGGTCGCCCTCCATGAGCTTGCGCAACAGCGGTTTGACGGCCTCGGGCACCGTCGGTAGCGCCAGGAACTTGTGGTCGGTCGGGTTGGCCATGGTGCGATCCTCGATGATGTGCCGCTTTTCACCGCTTACAATGATCGTACCGACTCCACCCGCCGCCGCCATCCCGCGCGCGAGCTGCAAACGCCATTCACGAATGCTACTCGCACCCGCCTGTCACCCACGAGGGCGCCGCGGGGGCGCTCGTGCAAGGGATGTGCGCCCGCCCGCTTGAACCGCAGCGATCGCCCGTGCTAGCGTTTCGCGGTCCACGACAGGGAGAGCCAGGATGGCGTTGCGAGAACCCGAGCGTGCGCCCTCTGCGACGAACGGAGAGGCCGCAAAGACAGGTTCTTCCCCCGGGAGCGGCACGGCTGCGGTGCAGGCGAAGCTGGCGCTACACGGCAGAGGCTTCGCGGAGCAAGTACAGATGCTGGCCCCGCGCGGCGCCCCCGTTCAGCGCCAAGACGCCGTCCAGCGTGCGACCGTCACGAAGCAGAACAAGGACGGGCCTTACCAATGGACCTCGTCTTATGACGTCGACTTCGACGACAAGGCGCTGCAGTGCAACATCACGGTCAAGGTGAAGCTGACCCCGGCGGATTCCACGGTCACCGAGGACGACCAGAAGAAGATCAAGGGGCTCGCTCAGGCGCAGTTCCAGAAGTACTGGGATAACAAGTTCACCATCACCGATAATGCGACCAAGACGAAGTACAAGTTGAGGCTGTCCCTGGCGTTCGTGGACACGGGCGAGCACGTCGCGGTCACGCTGCACCCAGGCGAGGGTCGCGACAACCGGCGCAACTGGTACGTGAAGCAAGTCGACAACATCACGCTCGCGCACGAGCTCGGTCATCAGCTCGGGCTGAAAGACGAGTACGTCGACTCCGCCGTGCCCGACCGGGCCGACGCCAGCAAACCCGGCGCCCACAAAGACAACTCGATCATGGGCGACTACTATGCCGAGGGCGAAGGCAAGGCGGAGGCCAAGCAGCGCCATGGAGACACCATCGCCGGCGACATCGCCGGTGCTACCGGCCGCTCGCTCGGGGCGAGCAAGTGAGATGGGCCTTGGCTCTGGTGCCGCTCGCGGCAACGATCGAGGTCGCATGCGCCAGACCGGATGACGCGGCCAGAGGAACGGAGATGGACGAGACGAGCACCGCGCCGTCGAACGACGGCCAAGATCTGCTCGAGCACCTCGGCGACAACGACGCGATCGTCGTGTCGATGACGCTCGGCATCGAGCACTTCCGCAGTGGGCGCGTACGTGTCGACGTGCGCGGCGACGGACTTGTCACGGTGACGCAGCGCAAGAGCGGTACGGACAAGTCGTGGAGCGCGACCTGGTCGCGCGGGCGGATCGGCGAAATCGGGCGCGAGCTCGCGGGCACTGGTTTCTGCCGGTTGAGACCGGCAGAAGGAGGTCGAGAACCGGACGACGTGCCGGTCGAGATCGCGATCACCGATGGGGCGAGGTCGGTCTGCAGCGCCTCTCTGTGGCATGGTGACCGCTACGAAGACAAAGCGCTCGATGCCCTGATCCGCCGTTACGACGCGATCGTGTCGGAGGTCACCGCCGGTGTGCTGAAGCCCTGACCCGCGGTACGCGAGCGCCTCGCAGCGGAGCCTCAGCCGAGCCCGAGGTGGCCGAGCTCTCCGCGCAGCATGTCGCTCAGCGCCGCCGACGCCGGAGGGGGCGCCTCCATGGACTTGCGCAACGACGGCTTGACGGCCTCCGGCACGGGTCGGCAGCGCCAGGAACCTGTGGTCGGTCGGGTTGGCCATGGTGCGATCCTCGGTGATGTGCCGTCTTCACCGCCAACAATGATCGTACCTACTCCTCCCCCCAGCCGCCGCCACCCCGCCCGCGAGTTGCAAACGCCATTCACGAATGCTACTCGCACCCGCCTGTCGTCAATGCGCGGGAGCGGAGGCATGAGCGTGCGGAGCGCCATCTGGTTCGTGTTGTCGATCGCCGCCTGCGGCGACGGCGGAGAAAACGGCACGCGTGGGGCCGACACCGGCGCCGAGCTCGACGGCGCCGAGCTCGACGGCGCCGACGCCGATGCGCTCGACGAGAGCGACGCGGTCCTCGACGGCGGGCAGGACGGCGCCCAGGGCGACGCGGCACCGTCGGACGACGCGCCAGATGCGAGCCCGCCCGACGCCGACCCGCCCGACCTCGCCGACGACGCACACGACGCTGTGCCCGACGGCGCGCTCGACACCGCGCCTGACCTCGGGCCGAGTGACACCGGCCCCGACGCCCAGGTCTTCACCTGCACCGAGCGCCAGGCCGTCACCCCCGAGCGCGCCTTCTTCGTCGAGGTCTCGCGCCCGGCCGGGATCCAGGTCGACAACTACCTGAAGGACCACCCTATCAAGGTCCCGATCAACGACCACTCGCGCCTCGCCTTCGTCGACCTCGACGGCGACGGCTTCGACGACATCGTCGCCCACAGCCTCTTCCCGAATCCGCAGTCCGGGGTTCCCTTCGAGCACCTCGTCTTCCTCAACGACGGCGACGGCACCTTCACCGACCACTCCACCGCGAGCGGGCTGCGCGACGTGCAGGCCGGCTTCTTCGCCTTCGGCGACGTCGACAACGACGGCGACCTCGACTGCTTCGCCGGCCTCGACGCGCAAGGGATCCCCGGCGGCGACCACGGCGTCTTCCTCAACGACGGGCAGGCCCACTTCACGCGGGTGCCGAGCTCCGGGATCGCCGTGCCCGCGGTCCCGCCCGCGGTGGGCAACGCCGTCTTCGGCGACTTCGACGGCGACGCCGTGCTCGACCTCTACCTCGGAGTCGGCCAGACCAGCTACGCCGGACGCGACTTCCTCTTCCGCGGCAACGGCGACGGCACCTTCAGCGACGTGTCCAACCGGCTCCTCGGCAACAAGATCCTCGCCTCCAACGGCAGCGTCACCTGCGACTTCGACGACGACGGCGACCTCGACATCGTCGTGTCGACCTACGGCGTCTCGACCGCCAAGGGCCACAACCTGCTCTGGCAGAACGACGGCCAGGGCAACTTCGTCGAGGTCGCGCAGTCCAAGAACTACGCCGCGCAGTCGACCGGCAACTACTGGCTCGCCTCGACCGGCCGCGGCCGCGACGACGAGCCCGGCGCCACGCCGGCCACCTACGTCGGCGACAACGGCTTCGGTGTCGACTGCGACGACATCGACAACGACGGCTACATGGACATCTTCCAGACCGCGATCTCGCACCCGGTCGACGGCGACTACAGCCGCAAGTGGTCCGACCCGACCCAGCTCCTCATCAACGGCGGACCGGGCGCGTCCTTCGCCTTCGAAAACCGCTTCCTCGCCGTCGGCCTGCCCTTCAACGAAGGCGACGTCGACGGCGCCGCCATCGACTTCGACAACGACGGCCGCCTCGACCTCTCGCTCTCGCGCGACTCCAAGTACGAGGCCGCCTACGCCGACCTCGATCAGAAGGGCTGGTTCGGCCTCATGCGCCAGACCGCCGACGGCCGCTTCGCCTCGCTCGGCATCGACAGCGGCATCAACAACCTCGAGAGCCGCTACGCCGCGAGCCTCACCGCGTGCAGCGACGATGGCGCCTGCCCCGACGGCGAGCGCTGCTACTTCGCCGCCTGCCGCACGCCGTGCACGAGCGACGCCGAGTGCTCGGACGCGACCGGCGAGTCGTGCGGCCACTTCTTCTCCGACGCGCTCGGCGTGACCCAATCGTTCTGCCGGCCGCTCCAGCAGGGTCGGCGCGCGCAGAACCACGCGTGGTCCGACATCGATCACGACGGCGATCTCGACCTCTTGATCGGCGGGCGCGACGGCGGCGGCGGGCGCCCCAATTTCCTGTTCCGCAACGAGATCGGCCACCTCAACCGGTGGCTGGCGATCCGCGTCTTCGGCGACGGCGTCAACGTCAACCGCGACGGGATCGGCACGCGGCTACGCCTCGTCGCCGCCGACGCGCGCCAGCAGACGCGCGAGGTGCAGGGCAGCCGCGGCATGTACAACGGCATGGACGGCATGACGCAGCACTTCGGTCTCGGCGACTTCCCGTGCAGCTACACGCTGGAGGTGCGCTGGCCCGACGGCAGGACGGCGGCGTTCACTTCGGGTACCTTCCCGGAGGGGCGCCTCGAGCTGCGCTACCCCGACCGTCTCACCTTCGACGCCACCTCCGCGAGCGCGCCGCGATGACCGCACAAGACATCGTCAAGCTCTACATCCCGGTCACGCTCGGCGTGATCATGCTGGCGATGGGGCTCGGGCTGACCGTCGCCGACTTCAAGCGCGTCGTCACCCAGCCGACCGCGATGCTGCTCGGCGTCGTGAACCAGATGGTCGTCCTGCCGCTGGCGGGGTTCGCGCTCGCCTTCCTCTTCGAGCTGCCGGCGCCGCTGGCGGTCGGCCTCGTGCTGATCACCGCGTGCCCGGGCGGGCCTTCGTCGAACCTCTACAGCAACCTCGCGCGCGGCGACACCGCACTGTCCGTGAGCCTGACCGCCGTCAGCGGCGTGCTGACGATGTTCACCATCCCGTTCGTCACCGGGCTCGCGCTCGACACGTTCATGGGCGCCAAGCGCGAGATCCACATGGACGCCGCCGACACGATCCTGCAGCTGCTCTTCATCGTCGGTCTGCCGCTGGCGATCGGCATGCTCGTGCGCGCGCGCTGGGAGGAAAAGGCGTTGGTCGCCGAGAAGCACTTCAAGCGCGTCGCGGTCGTGCTCCTGGTCATCTTGATCGTCGGCGCGGTGCTCAAGGAAAAGGATCGCATCGCCGAGTACTTCGCCATCCTCGGCATGCCGGTCCTGACCCTCTCGCTCGGCACCATCGCGATCGGCCTCCTCTCGGCGCTGGCGTTTCGCCTGCACCTGAGACAGGCGGTCACGATCGGCATCGAGGTCGGCATGCAGAACGCGGCGCTCGGCATGGGGCTGGCGATGACGGTGCTCGGCAGCGAGGAGATCGCGATGCCTTCGGTCGTCTACGGGATCCTCGCCTACTTCACCTGTCTCGTCGCCCTGCTGATCGGGCGGCGCTTCATCCCGGCCGCGGCGCCCGGCGCGTGACCCGTCACTCCGGGCAGGCGGCGACCGGCTCGGCGGTCGGGAGCTCTTCGGCGTCGACGGCGATGGCCGCGTAGGTCGAGCCGGTCAGCGGCAGGCTCGCCGGCGAGATGATCTGGCCGTCGGCGGTGCCGCAGGAGAACCCGATGCCGTTGGTGCAACCCGCGAGGATCAGCGTCGCGGTGGCGTCGACGTCGGGGATGATCGGGTTGGCAGCGCCGGGCACGGTGATCTCGCCGAAGTCGAGGGTGAAGGTGCCATCGGCGGCGACGGGCGAGGTGGCGACGAACGTGTCGCCGACCGGCTCGCGCCCTTCGTTCGAGAGCGAGCGCATCGAGACCTCGATGGTCCAGCTCGCGCTGTCGATGGTGAAGGTCGCACCGAAGAGGATCGGGTTCGGCGGGCGCACGACGGTCGCGACCGCGAGCAGGAACTCGCCGCTGATGTCGACCTGGCCGGCGCACGGGCCGACGACGACCTCGACGCGCAGCGGCTCGCTGTTCTCGTAGAACTCGTCGAGGCGCGCGGCGGGGTCGACGCAGGTGGCGGTGAGCGTGGCCATCGCGATGAGCGCGGTCTGGATGAAGGTCTTCATCGTGTGGGCTCCGTGATCAGAAACGCGCTTCGAGGGAGACGTCGAGCACGCCGATGGCGTGATCGTAGGTGCCGGCGGCGTCGGGGTCGCGCTCGGCCTCGGTGAAGCCGAGGCTGGCGACGTCGCCGGTGGTGGCGCCGGGCAGGTGCTGGCGCGGGGAGATCTTGCGCTGGGGGTAGATCACCTGCGTGTAGGTCACGCTCAGGATGAGCTCGTCGATGAGCGTGAAGCGGCCGCCGAGCGAGATGCTGCCCTTGTGGGCGTCATAGAGCCCGGGGTCGACGGTGGAGTCGGGGATGGCGTTGCCGTCGTAGCCGCCGCCGAGGTAGAGTTCGATGTCGTCGTTGAGCCAGTAGGAGCCGCCGAGTCGGATCCCGATCGCGTCCTCCCAGCGGCGCGGGATGAGCACGATCTTGCCCGGCGGCGGGTCGCCGCGGCAGCTGCGATCGGCGATGGTGGTGTTCAGGAGGCAGTGCTCGTAGAGCACGCTCCAGCGCGCGAGCTCGCCGAAGAGGCGCGCCTCCCACTTCTTGTCGACGGTGTAGCGCAGGCCCAGGCGCCACACGTCCGGCCAGGCGTTGAAGAACTCGGACGGGGTCGGCTTGACGGCGTCGACCGGGCCGGCGCCGAAGACGAGCGTGGTGTCGCCCGTCAGGCGGCTCGTGCCGAAGCCGGGCTGGCTCTGGTAGGAGAGGCCGACGAAGAGGTGGTCGACCGGCTCCCAGATGAGGCCGGCGGAGATGGCGACGTCGACCGTGGACAGGTCCATGAGCGCGCGCCCCTCGAGCAGGTTGCCGTTGCTGGTGAGGTGGTCGGTGCCGTCGGCGTTGCGCGCGCGGATCGTGTTGACCTCGGAGACGACGACGTTGACGCCGGCGCCGATCGACAGGCGCAGCGGGGCGATGCGGTAGCTCGCGGCGCCGGCGAAGTAGAGCGCGCGCATGGTGCCTTCGATCGCCCACCAGCGGGCGGGCCCGTCGACGGCGCCGGGGAAGGCCTCGGACTCGTCGGCCTTGTCGAAGCGCGAGACGCCGCCGAAGGGCACGTAGAAACCGAGGCCGACGCCGAGGCCCTCGACGCCGAAGTCGGTGGCGACCGCGAAGAACGGGCTCGCGGCGAGGTTGAACAGCTCGGCCTTGCCGCTGTTGACGGCGACGCCTTCGCCGGCCGGGGTGCCGGTGCCGACCATCGGATCTTCGAGGATGTTGTCGATGGCGCCGGGGTCGCGGTCGAAGGTCAGCGTGCGCCAGGCGAAGGTGCCGTCGAGCATGAGGCGCGTGCCGCCGAGCAGCGAGAGGCCGGCCGGGTTGAAGTAGATCGCGGTCGGGTTGTCGGTGGTCGGGTGACCGTGCTCACCGCCGAAGCGCACGACCAGGAGACCGCTCGCGAACGCGGGGGAAGCGGTGAGGAGCACCGCGAGGACAGTGATGATCGCTTTCAAGTCGAGCCCCCTCCAACGAAGGTCGTCGAATGCCGTTCAGCCGATCGCGTCGGCGATGGCGACCCGCAGCTCCGAATCTTCGGGTCGTGTGCGTGACCCGAAGCGCGCCGTGACACGGCCGCTCTTATCCACCACGAATTTCTCGAAGTTCCAACGGATATCGGCGCCGTCCCCGATCAGGTGCCGGTAGAGCGCCGAGCGGCCCGGGCCGTTGACGTCCTGCTTGGCGAGGAGCGGGAAGTCGACGGCGTAGGTCGTGCGGCAGAAGGTGGCGATCTCGTCGGGCGAGCCCGGCTCCTGCGCGCCGAACTGGTTGCAGGGCACGCCGACCACCGCGAAGGCGTCGCCCGCGAGCTCGTGGTGCAGCGCGACGAGCCCCTCGTACTGCGGGGTGAAGCCGCAGCGGCTGGCGACGTTGACGATGAGCAGCGCCTTGTCGGCGAGCGCGTCCCCGATCGGCGTGCCGTCGAGGCGCTCGAGCCCGAGTCCGTCGTACCAGCGCATCATGGACCTCCGTGCGGTACCTGCTCCCTTGGTAACACGTTTTGGCCGGGGGCAGTAGCCGACCCGAACCGTGGCGCTGCGAGCCTCGCGCGTGCAGCCCGCTCAGGTCGCGAGGCCGTGCCGCGCGGCGATGTGGTCGAGCACCGGCGCGAGCGTGCGCGACCAGTCGCGCGCGATGTGGTCGGCGCGGAGATTCGCGAGGCGGCGCGCGTCGTCCGTGGCCAGCGCGACGCCCTCGGCGAGGCCGGCGACGAGAGCCTCGACGCTCGTATCGACGCAGAGGATGTTGGCCGAGTAGCGCGAGAGGTCGCGCTTGGGGCCGAAGCGGTTGGTCACGACGACGGCGCCCGAGGCGGCGAGATCGAGGGGCGGATAGGACGGGTGCGGGGTGTACATGAGCGAGAGGCCGAGGTCCATCGTGCGCACGAGGCGCGCGTAGTCGGCCCAGGGCAGGTTCTCGTGACGGTGGATCGCGACGCCGCGCGAAAGCGACAGCGGCGGGATGACGCTGCCGACGAAGTGCAGCTCCCAGCGGGCGGGATCGATGACGCCCTCGGCGATGGCGCGATCGACCGCCTCGACGCCGCGTGTGAAGAGGTTGCGATCGTGGCGGCCGCGCGCATAGAAGAAGAAGCGACGGCGGGGTGCGGGGGCGCTCGCGGGGGTCGCGACGGCGCTCGACTCGGCGAAGTAGGTGGTGCGCGGGAAGGCCGGCTCGAACCAGAGGCTGCGCTCGGCGATGTCGGGAAGACCGCTGTCGGCGAGGTGATCGAAGAGCAGGCGCGTATTGACGACGACGGTCGGGCCGGGGCGCGCGAGGACCTCGGCGCAACGCAGGTGACGGTCGCCGTGGGGGTAGAACATGCGCTCGTCCTCCTGCAGGAGGTAGACGACGCGGTGCGCGGGCACGGTGGCGAGCGTGCCGGCGGTCGTCCACCACGAGGTCGTGAGGAAGAGCTCCTCGGGGTGGCCCTCGACCGCGAGCTCGGGGTGTCGGTAGGGCGCGAAGGTGGAGGTCACATGCGCGGGCAGCGCCACGCCGGCGACGCCGAGCACGTGCGCGACGTGGCGCAGGTCGGGGGGCGTGACGCGGGTGATGACGCGGAGCTCGAGCGCGTGGCGCTCGGCGAGGAGGGCGCCGAGGATGAGCGAGGTCGCGACGCCGCCGAAGAGATCCGGCGGGCTGATCGTATCGGTGACGACGTTGATGCGGCGGGGTGCGCGCGCGTTGGAAGGGAGTGCTCGCAGCAGGAGCGGCACCACCTCGGGGAAACGCTGACGCGCGAGCGCGGCGGACGTCAGCGGGGTCGGGTCCGGCGGCAGGCTCAGGATCGGGTCGACCAGGCGGCGCGCGATGAGCCGCAGGACGTGTGCGGCGCCGCGCTTCCGCCAGTGGGAGCGCGCGCGCCGGAGGAGGCCGGGCAGGTCGGAGCGAATGGAGAACCTCAGGGTCCGAAAGCGCGCACGAGCTGAACGCGGCGGCGGCCGACCAGGGGGAGCGCGGCCGCGGTCGGAGCCTATGCGAACGTTCACCGATTGCCAATCGATCGCCGCGGTGCGATCCGAGACGCGGAGGTCCGATGCGCTCGATCGTCTTCGTCGCCCCGCTCTTTCGCGAGGGCAGCAATCGCTTCCTCGCGGCGTTGGCCGGGCTCAACGAGCCGACCCGGCGGGTGCGCGTCGGGGTGCTCTCGCTCGAGCCGGCCGACCGGATCGAACCGGCGCTGCGCGAGCGGCTCGACGCGCACTACCAGATCCGCGACTGCCTCGACACCGACGAGCTGGTGCGCGGGTGTCGCGGGATCGGGCAGGCGCTGGGCGGGGTCGATCGGCTGCTCGCGCACCTCGAGGAGCTGCAGATCCCGGTCGCGGACGCGCGCGAGCGGCTGGGGATCGAAGGCGTGCACGGCGAGGTCGCGCGCAACTTCCGCGACAAGGACCGCATGAAGAAGGTGCTGCGCGCGGCGGGCGTGAGCGTGGCGCGCTCGCGGCTCCTGCGCTCGCGCGAGGACGTCATGGCGTTCGTGCGCGAGGTCGGCCTGCCGATCGTGCTCAAGCCGCCGGCCGGCCTCGGGGCGCGCGCGACCTTCCGCGTCAAGGACGCGCGCGAGCTCGAGGCGGCGCTCGCGCGGCTGGCGCCGAGCGCGGAGCGACCGTACCAGGCCGAGGAGTTCGTCGAAGGGCGCGAGAGCACCTGCGAGACGGTGACGGTCGCTGGCCGGCACGTCTGGCGGTCGGGCACGCACTACCTGCCGGGCCCGCTGGAGGTGCTCGAGAACCCGTGGATGCAGTACTGCGTGCTCCTGCCGCGCGAGGCCGACGACCCGACCTTCCGCGCGTTCGACAAGACCAACGCGACGGCGCTCGACGCGCTGGGCCTGCGGCACGGGCTCTCGCACATGGAGTGGTTCCTGCGACGCGACGGCACGCCGATGGTCAACGAGGTCGGCGCGCGCCCGCCGGGGGCGAACATCATGCCGCTCATGACGCACGCGCATCGGCGCGACATGTGGGCGGCCTGGGCGGAGCTGATGGCGCTCGACACCTTCGTCCCGCCGCGGCGCGTGGTGGCCGCCGGCACGGCGTTCTTCCGCGGCCAGGGTCGCGGGCGGGTCGCGCGGATCCGCGGTCTGACCGAAGCCCAGGCCGAGGTCGGCGCCTTCGTCGTCGAGCGCCGGCTGCCGGTGGTCGGCCAGCCCAAGGCGACGAGCTACGAAGGCGAGGGCTGGGCGGTGGTCGCGCACGAGCGCACCGACGTGGTCGTGCACGCGCTCAAGCGCCTCGTCGAGCTCGTGCGCATCGACTACGACGGCACTTGAGGCGCGGCATGTCCTTCGAGCCCCACCCGCTCCTGCGCGGCCCTCATCGCCAGACCATCTTCGGCGCCTTCGGCCGCTTCCCCCCTGCCCTGCCGAGCACGCTCGAGCGCTTCGAGCTGCCCGACGGCGACTTCGTCGATCTGCATCACGCCGGCCCTCAGCGCGGTGCACGTGTGATCCTGGTGCACGGCCTCGCCGGGCACGCCCGCTCTCCTTATATAGGGGCGCTCGGGGCGGCGCTCGGCGAGCGCGGCTGGGCGGTCACGCGCTTCGAGTTCCGGGGCGCGGGCGCGCGACCCAACCGCCTCGCGCGCAGCTACCACTCCGGCGACACCGCCGACCTCGCGCGCGTCGCACGCACGCTGCGCGAGCGCGATTCCGCCGCCCCGCTCTGCGCCGTCGGCTTCTCGCTCGGCGGCAACGTCGTGCTCAAGCTCCTCGCCGACGGGGCGCACGGCGAGGTCTTCGACGCCGCCGTCGCCGTGTCGGTGCCGTTCCGCCTCGCGGTCTGCGCCGACCGGCTCGCGGCCGGCGCCTCGCGTGTCTATGGCCGCTGGCTGCTCGCGCACCTCAAGCAGGGTCTGCGCAAGAAGCGCGCGCTCCTCGCTTCGCACATCGATCTGCCGGCCGCGCTCGGCGCGACCGACTTCCGCACCTTCGACGCGCTCGTCACCGCGCCACTGCATGGCTACGAGAGCGCGGACGACTACTACACGCGCGCCTCGTGCCGCCCCGACCTCGCGCGCATCACGCGGCCGACCCTCATCCTGCACGCCGCCGACGATCCCTTCATGCTGCCGTCGTGCGTGCCCGAGCGCGCGGAGCTGGCGGCGCGGACCGAGCTCGAGCTGCACCCTCATGGCGGTCACGTCGGCTTCTTCGAGCGTGGCCCCGGCGGGCTGCCGCGCTCGTACATCGAGCGACGCGTCGGCGCGTGGCTCGACGCGTTCCGCGGCATGCAAGCGCCCGATCCAGCTCCGCCTTTCGCCAGGCGGGCGCCCTGATCAGCGCCGGGTCGCGGGGGTGAGGATCTCGACGACGCCGCGCGCACCGTCGACGCGGATCCACTGTCCGTCGCGGATGCGGCGCGTGGCGTCGGCGACGCCGACGACCGCGGGAAGACCATACTCGCGCGCGACCACCGCGCCGTGGGTCATGAGGCCGCCGATCTCGGTCACGAGGCCGCCGATCCCGAGGAACAGCGGCGTCCAGCTCGGGTCGGTCCAGGTCGTGACGAGGATCTCGCCCGGCCCGAGGTGCGCGCGTTCGACGTCGAGGATGACGCGCGCGCGCCCCTCGACGATCCCGGACGAGACGCCGAGGCCGGACAGCGCATCGTCCGGCAGTGCGTCGCGGCGCGGGTCCCCGCTGAACGCCTCGCCGTCCGAGGTGAGCACACGAGGCGGCGTGAGCGCCTGACAGGCATGATACGCGGCCTTGCGCGCGCGGATCTTCGCTGCGTCGATCTGGCCGCCGCGCGCGACCGCGTGCAGCTCTTCGAACGTGAGCCAGGCGATGTCCTCGACCTCGCTCAGCGCGCCCGCCCGCACGAGGCGCGCGGCCTCCTCCAGCAGGGCCTGCTTGTAGACGAAGTAGCGTTTGATCATCCCGAGCTTGGGGTACTCGCGATAGCCGATCTGCGCGCGCAGGACGTCGATCATGCGCTTCGTCTCGGCGGCCTTGCGCTCACCGTCCTGCAGCTTGCGCAGGCGCTGGAGGAGGTCCTGCTCCTTGGCGAGCGCGGCGCGACGTCCCTCCTCGAAGCGCCGCGACGCGGCGCCGGGCTCGAGGCGGTCGACGTGGCCGAGCAGGATCGGCAAGAGCATCGTCGGTCGCTCGCTCCAGCGCGGACGCGTGATGTCGATCTCGCCGACGCCGCGCATGCCATATGCGTCGAGCCAGGCGCGGATCGCGGCGTGCGCCTCTTGTCCGCCCGGGAGGCCCGCGAGGTCGTCGAGGAAGCCGTCGTCCTCGACACGACGCAGGAACGCGACGACGTGCGGGTGCCGACGGATCACGTCCGCGACGTCGAGGAGCGCGAGCCCCATCTGCGAGGTGACGTTGTCCGGGATCGACTGCGTGAGCACGTCGGCCGCGTTCGTCTCGCCCAGCCACGCCTGCAGGTTGTCGTTGAGCCACCAGGTGGCGTGCATCGCCGCGAAGATCAGGCGGTGGCCCTGCGGATCGAAGAGGTGGCGCTTGAGCTCGCCGAGGTCCGCGAGGATGAAGTCGAAGAGCGCCGCGCCCGAGTGCGCGTGGATCTCGCTCCGCGCGGCGGCGATCGACGCCTCGCAGCGCGCGACGAGCTCGGCGGCGGTGTTGGGGTCGGGCTCGGGAACGGGTGCAGCGGCGGCCGACGTGGCGGCCGGAGCGGACGAGGCGCCCTCGGTCGCGGACGCGCACGCGCCGTCCCGATCGAGGACCGCCTGCAGCGCGTCGCGGGTCAGCGGGTCGGACTTGCCCATCAGATCGAGGAGGGACGCGCGCGCCGCCGGTGCTTCGAGCACGCGCGTGACGTCGACGAAGAGGCGCCCGCCGGCCTCCACCATGGGGCGGCCGGCCGTGAGCTTGAAGAACGAGAGCCCGAGCGGCTTCATCGCATCGGTCATCATCTGCTGATGGCCGACCGAGACGTACACGTGGCGATCGGCGTCGGGCGCCGCGGGGATAGGGAAGAGCGTCGTGATCGGCCGGCTCTGGACGACGTGCACGTCGTCGTCGGCGAGGCACCACTCGATGTCTTGCGGACCGCCGAGGCGCGCCTCGATGTGCTTGCCGAGGCGCGCGAGGCGCACGACCTCCGCGTCGCTCAGGACCGGCCGATCCCGCAGCGCCGGCTCGACGGCGCGCTCGCGCGTGCCGCCCGACGACAGCGCGTCGATCACCACGGACTTCTCGGCCACGACGCGCTCCAAGACGACGCCGTCGCGTACCCGGTAGACGTCGGCGTTGACGCGCCCGGACACGAGCGCCTCCCCGAGGCCGAAGCAGGCCTCGATGGCGACGACACCGCGGTGACCCGTCACGGGATCGGCCGTGAACAGGGTGCCGGCCGCCCGCGGAGCGACCATGCGCTGCACGACGACGGCCATCTCCACACGCCGGTGGTCGAAGCCGTGGCGCAAGCGGTAGCTCACCGCGCGCTCGGTGAAGAGCGACGCCCAGCAGCGGCTGACCTGCCGCAGGATCGCCTGGGCGCCCACGACGTTGAGGAATGTGTCGTGCTGGCCCGCGAACGATGCGGTCGGCAGGTCTTCCGCCGTCGCGCTCGAGCGCACGGCGTAGGCCGCGTCTTCGCCGTACCGCACCACGGCGCGCGCGATCTCCGCCGCCAGGTCGTCCGGCACCGCGAGCGCTTCGATCGCCGCACGGAGCTCGGCGCTCTGCGCACGGATCGCCTCCCCGTCGTCCGCGCGCACACGCGCGAGCCGCTCGAGTCGCACATCCAGCGACGGCACCTGCGCCACGACGCGTCGGTACGCCCCGGTCGTCACGCAGAACCCCGGCGGCACCTGCACGCCATCGATCCGCGAGAGCGCCGCCAGATGTGCACCCTTGCCCCCGACCACCGCGACCTGTCCCGGATCGACCACATCCAACGCCAGCACGTCGCAACCCATGCGTCCCCCCTCCGCAACGACCCGCGACCATAGCGCGCGCGGCGCCTCGATCAAAGTCGACCGAGGTCGACCTCCGACCCCGGTGAGGGCCGGCGCGGTGTCACGGTGTCATTTTGCAGACCCTTTTCGAAGGCCGCGCCGTCAATGTGGCAATCGCCGTGCACCGGGGAAGCGTGGTCCCGCGGAGCGACTTGAGCGCGCGTGGCCGCACGGCCCCAACCCCAACGGCACCTGCCTCGACCCAAGGAGCACCCATGCCCCGATTGCACCACATCGCCCTGTCCGCCCTGTCGTGCGCGCTCGTCGCGACGACGTCCCTCGCCGCGCCTGCGCACGCCGCCGCTGACGAACGCGACGACTGGGCGCTCGGCGCGAGCCTGCGCCTGCAACCGCTCCTGCTCGGAGGCCTCATGGGGCTCGGCGGGCTCGGCAGCCTCTCCGAAGGACCGACGCCGGGCGTCGTCCTCGAGCGTCGCTTGAGCGACGCCTGGTGGCTCACCTTCGGCGTCAGCGGGCACTACCGCGAGGCCGACAGCGGTGCCCTCGATCGCTCGCTCGGCGGAGAGCTCGGCGTGCGCTGGGTGCTCGACCCCAGCGCGCGCGTGCGCGTCGCGCCGACCGCGCGTCTCGTCGCGAGCACTGGCCTCAGCCGCGCGAGCATCAACGGGGAGGGCCTCTCCGCCTCGACCGACGTGTCGCGCACGCACTTCGGTCTCGGCGTCGGGCTCGACCTCGACCTCGTGGTGACCCGCGGCTTCCTGCTGCGCCTGAGCACGACGCTCCTGCAAGTCGGCACGAGCGCGATCGAGGTCGCGTCCACCGACCCGGACATCGCGGCTTCGGAGGTCTCCGAGGTGGCGCTCGACGTCGTGTTGGCCCCGGCCATGGTCGCGGTGTGGACCTTCTGATCGACGTCGGCGACGCGCGACGCCCTGCTCAGAGTGTGCGCTTGCGGTCGCGCCGCACCGAGCGACCGAGGAAGTGGTACTCGAGGAATTGCTGGCGCTGCGGGCCCTCGAGCTCCTTGGCGAGCGCGACGACCTTGAGCGCCTCGTCGATCGAGACCTCGTCGGAGTAGAGCGCCTCGAGGAGATAGCAGCGATACCAGAAGCAGCGCGCCGGGCGGTGCTCGTAGATCGTGCAGGCGGTGTCGTCGAGCGCGGGGCACGGGTGCAGCATGGCCGCCCCGTGCTCGTCCTTGAACATCACCGGCAGGCCGAGCTTCGTCAGGCGCGGCACCTCGGCGTGCGTCACACGCACCATGTCGAAGAGCGCGCCCGAACAACACAGGCCGCACGCGAGGCAGAGCTGGGAGGCGTCGGCCATGACACCTCCTACGCCGTTTCATCCGGGTGCCGCAACCCGAACGCAAGATTGGACACGGGCGGCGTTTGTCGCCACCATCGGCGCCCGCGCGTCGCGGTGGGCGCGACGGGCTCAGGAGTCGCGCCAAGAACATGCCGAGCTTCCTCGCGATGTCTTTCGAAGGGGCGCTGTCCCCGAGCTTCGACATGCGCTGTCTGCACCCGGGCCGCACGCCGCCCGACGGTTGGGGGATCGGCTTCTACCCCGGCCATGATCCGGCGGCGACCGTGCTCAAGGAGCCGGCGCCCGCCAACCAGTCGCACAAGAGCCAGCTCGTACGCGCCTGGGAGCACCTCGAGTCGTCCTTGTGCATGCTGCACATCCGCTCGGCGCGCTGGGGCAGCATCGTCGACGCCAACACCCAGCCGTTTCTGCGCTCGTGGGGCAAGCGCGACTGGCTCTTCATCCACGCCGGCAGCCTCGAGCGCCGCCCCGAGCTCGCGGCCGACGCCCTCTTCGAGCCGGTCGGCTCGACCGACACCGAGCTCGTCTTCTGCCACGTCCTGAGCAACCTCGCCGAGCGCCGCTGGAAGAGCCTGCGCGAGGTCGACCCGCACACGCTGCAGTCGTGGCTCGCGCCGCTCGACGAGCTCGGCACCCTGACCTGTGGCCTGTCGGACGGCAGCGACCTCATCGTCTACACCGACGCCCAGGGCGCCCAGCCGTGCTGGGTCTGGGAGATCAAGCCGCCCTACGAAGAGGTGGTCTTCGGCGACGATGAGATCGCCGTCGATCTCACCCGGCGCGGCGCCAAGGCGCGTAAGGGCGTGGTGATCGCGACCGGGATCCTCGAGAGCGAGTGCGAGCTCCAGGCAACCTGGCGCAGCCTCGAGCCCGGCTCGCTGCTCGTCGTGCGCCAGGGCGCCATCGTCGCCGAGGTCCCCCCCATCGCCCGCACCGTCTCCCCTCCCCCAGCTGCTCCGCCTCCCGCTCCCCGTCCCGACTCTCCGCGCATCGAGCCGGCCCGACCCCAACCCCCGTCCGGCGCCACGCCCGCGCCCGCACCGACGCCCGCTCCCGCGCCGCTGCCGATCCCGCGCTTCGGGCGCGCGATGCCCCAGCGCCCGCGCACCGCGCCGCCACGGCGCCTGGAGGTCCTGCACCGCACGACCTACCGCTACGACAAGCCGGTCGAGCGCTCGACGCATCTATTGCGCTTCGAGCCGGTGAGCGACAAGCTCCAGCGCCTCGCGCGCCACGACCTGCGCGTCTCGGTCGAGGGCAAGTGGCGCGACTACACCGACGTCTTCGGCAACCGCGCGCGCCGCCTCGTCATCGACACGCCCTTTTCCGAGATGACGATCGAGGCGCACTCGCTGGTCGTCGCGCTCGACACAGACCCCTTCGAGTTCCGCCCGCTGCACGCGCGCACGACCATCCCGCTCAACTGGATGCCGTGGCAGCGCCACATGCTGCAGCCCTACCTCTTGCCGCCCGAGCTGCCCGAGAGCCAGCTCGTCGAGCTGCACGAGTACGCGATGTCCTTCGTCGAGCGTAACGACTACGACCTCGTCGACTCGCTCATCGACATGAACCAGTCGATCTATCGCGACTATGCCTACCAGCAGGGCAGCACCACGGTCCTGACCACCGCCTTCGACACCTACAGCAACCGCCGCGGCGTCTGTCAGGATTTCACAAATCTTTTCATATGCTTGGCGCGCCTGCTCGGCATCCCGGCGCGCTACGTCTGCGGCTACCTCTACACCGGACCCAAGCACGAAAACCGTGCCATGGCCGAAGCGACCCACGCCTGGGCGCAGGTCTACCTGCCCGAGCTCGGCTGGAAGGGCTTCGACCCGACCAACGGTGTCCTGACCCAGACCGACCACGTGCGCGTCGCGGTCGGGCGCAACTACATGGACGCCACCCCGACCTCGGGCACGATCTTCGTCGGCGGCGGCGCCGAGACCCTCGACGTGATCGTCACCTGCGACGAGGTCGGCTGAGCGCGCGTCGGCCCGTCGGCCGATCCTTGACCTCCCGGGATCGGCTTGTTAGGTCGCGCGCTCTTGTCGTCCGAGAGCGGAGGGCGCGGTGGTCGCGGTCGAGCTGAAGCAGAGCGAAAACGGAGTGAGCACGGCGCCGGGGGCGACACGCTTCGTGCACGTGCAGACCTTCGGCTGCCAGATGAACGTCAACGACACCGATCGGATCATGCAGGTGCTGGCGCCGCACGGCTGGGCGCCGACCGACGACCCGGCGCAGGCGCAGCTCATCCTGCTCAACACCTGCTCGGTGCGCGACAAGGCCGAGCAGAAGATGCTCTCGCAGCTCGGGCGCCTGCGACCCCTCAAGGAGCACAACGATGAGCTCGTGCTCGGCGTCGCCGGCTGCGTCGCCCAGCAGGAGGGCGCGGCGCTCCTCGACAAGGTGCCCTACCTCGACCTGGTGATGGGACCCGACCACATCGGCGAGCTGCCGACCCTGCTCGAGCGCATGCAGCGCGGCGAGCGGCGCATCGCCGAGACCGAGTTCTACAAGCGCAAGGACTTCCGCTTCGTCGAGGCCGAGCCGCGCGACGAGACGCGCGTAAGCGAGTTCGTCACGATCATGAAGGGCTGCGACAGGGTCTGCAGCTACTGCATCGTGCCCTTCACGCGCGGGCGCGAGGTCTCCAAGCCGCGCGAGATGGTCGTGCGCGAGGTCGAGCGCCTCGTCGCCGCCGGCGCGCGCGAGGTGACGCTGCTCGGCCAGAACGTCAACTCCTACGGCAAGGACCTGCAGGAGGGCGCCGGTCCGCTCGCGAGCCGGGTGCCGACGTTTTCCGAGCTGCTCACCGCCGTCGACGCCGTGCCCGGGCTCGAGCGCCTGCGCTTCACCACCTCGCACCCGATGGACGCGATCGACGATCTGATCGACCTCTTCGGGCGCCTGCGGACCCTGTGCGAGTTCTTCCACCTGCCGGTGCAGGCGGGCAACGATCGCATCCTCGACGAGATGCGCCGCTTCTACACCGTCGCCGACTATCGCGACAAGGTGCACAAGCTGCGCGCGCGCTGCCCGGAGATTGCGCTGTCGACCGACATCATCGTCGGCTTCCCCGGCGAGACCGACGCCGAGTTCGAGGACACGCTGCGCCTGCTCGAAGAGGTGCGCTACGACTCGATCTTCGCCTTCAAGTACAGCGAGCGCCCCGGCACGCGCGCCGAGAAGCTCGGCGACAACGTGCCCGAGGCGGTCAAGAAGGCGCGCCTCTCCCGGGTGCTCGCCGTGCAGGACGCGATCACCCGCGACAAGATGCAGGCGATGCACGGCCAGGTCGTCGAGATCCTGGTCGAGGGCCCGTCCCAGCGCGCCGCGCGCGGGACCGCCGGCCAGGGCGGCGGCGGCTTCCAGATGATGGGCCGCACGCGCACGAACCTGATCGTCAACGTGCCGGTCCCGTTCGGCGACTTCTGGAACAAGCGCTGGGTCGGCAAGCTGGCGCGGGTCGAGATCGTCGAGGTCAAGGCCAACACGCTCTTCGGCCGCTTCGTCTGATCGCGGGCACGCGCTGACCTCGCTCAGCCGCGCGCCGCCGCGGGCGTGCTGCCGGTCCAGCGCTTGAACGCGCGCGTGAACGCGCTCTGTTCGGAGAAGCCGAGCAGGAAGGCGATCTCGCTGAGCGCGATCGTGCGATCGGCGAGCAGCGAGCGCGCCGTCTCGGCGCGCACCTCGTCGACCACGGTCGCGAACTTCGTGCCATCTTCGTCGAGGCGGCGCTGGAGCGTGCGCGTCCCCAACCCGAGCGCGCGCGCCGCCTGCGCGATGTCGATCGCATCGCCGGCTTGCATGCGCTCGGCGAGCCAGGCGCGGAGGCGTGCGACCAGGCCGGCCTCATGCGGCACGCTGGCGACGAGCGTACCCGCGTGCTGGTCGAGCAGCGCGAGCAGCGACGGATCGGCACGCGCCACCGGGCGTGCCCAGGTCTGCGTGTCGATGAGCAACGCCGTGCGCTCGGCCCCGTACGCACACGGCGCGCCGAAGGCTCGCCGGTGGCGCGCGGCCACCTCGGGTGGCGCAAGGTGCTCGAACTCGACGCGCCGCGGCGACCAGGGGATCCCGGTCGACGCGCGCGTCTGCTGCACGATGGCGGCAAAGGTGTACTCGGCCGGCGCCCGCGGCACGCCCGACGCCAGGCCCGGGATCGCCATGACCAGCGCGACCTCGCGGTCTTCGTCGACGACCTGCCAGGCGACGCGCGCGTCGATCAGCGGGAAGTAGCGGACCACGCGCTCGAGCGCGGCGCCGAGCGTCGGGGCGTGCGCCCCGATGTAGTGGAGCACACGATAGGCGCCGAGCGGCAGCGCGAGCGCCGCGTCCAGCGCGAGCATCGGGTTGCCGCTGCGAGCCGCGGCGGCCGCCCAGAGCTGATCGGCCTTCTCACAAGGGATGCGAGCGTCCGGATCGGCGAGGTCGGCGCGCGTGAGGCGCGCGCTCACGAGCAGGGCGTCGCCGTCGAGCCCGAGGCGCTCACACGCCTCGAGCACCGCTCGCGTTGCGACCGACAGGACCGTCGTACCCATCGGGCCGCGATGCTACCTCATGACGTGGGCGCCGTCGCCCCCGCGCGCGTGGCATCGCGCGGCCCGATGTTGCGCCTCCGGGCGACGCGGCGCCGGACCAGCGTCGCGACCGCGGTGCCCAGGCCTGCCGCCAGCAGCGCGACGAACCACTCGCCGAGCATGGCGTAGAGCGTCGTCGTGCCGCGCCGCGGCAGCGACACGAGCAAGATGCCGTCCGCCGGATCGCCGTCGTTGGCGCGATCGAAGTGGCTGAGCGAGCCGCGCAGCCGACCCTCCGGGTCGATGCCCGCCGACAGACCGAAGCGCGTGGAGCGCACGATCGAATGGCCGCTCTCGATGGCGCGCATCGCCGCCATGTGGGTGTGGATCGGATCGATCGCGCGCCAGTCCGACGAGGGCAAGGCGACGATATCGACCCCGGCGCGCGCGCGGCCCGAGCTTGGGAAGTCGTAGTCGTAGCAGATCGCGCCCGACACGGTCCCGTAGGCGGTCGCGATCGGCTGCGGCGCGCCCGCGCCGGGCTCGGCCGGCTCGCCCGGCACGGGGTGGTGCTTGTGATAGGTGTGGTCGATGGTCCCGTCGGCGCGCGCGAAGACGTACTTGTTCTCGTAGCGCACGGGCTCGAGCGAGAGCGGCACGAGGTAGCCGGCGACCACGTCGACGTCGGCCCGCGCCGCGAGCGCCGCGACGTCATGCACCCAGCGCGCCTCGTGCTCCGGGCGCACCAGGGTCGCGACCTCCGGCCAGACGACGAGCCTGGCGCCCGCGGCCGCCGCCCGCTCGGTGCGCGCGGCCAGGGCGCGGTCCCACGCCGCCGTCTCCGCGAGCTCGGGCATCGGCAGGCCCGCCGTCGTCGCGTCCGTGTGCACGGCGGCGACCAGGGTCGTCGGCCGCGTGGAGCCGGAGGTCGCGGCGAGGCGCGCGCCGCCCCCGACGTGCACGGCGACGAGCGTGACGATCGCGATGATGGCGGTGCGCTGGAGCGCGCGTGGGTCGGCGAGCATGGCGTCGGCGATCGACGAGACCCACCCGACGAGGAAGGCCACGCCCGCCATGCCGGTGACCGAGAGGAGCTGGAGCAGCGGCAGGTCGTCGAGCTGCGTGTAGGCGGTCGCCGCCCAGCTCCCGAACGGGGTCAGCGCGTGCTGGATCCACTCGGCGATCGCCAGGCCGGCCGGGAAGACGAGCGTGGCGAACCCCGGGCTGAGCCGCCTGGCGAGCGTGTCGTGCGCGAGGTAGGGCAGGAACTGGAAGAGCGCGAGCCCGATGCCCCAGATCGGGATCGCGGCCACCGGGAACGGGTCGGCGATCTTGAGGAACGCGAGCGACCAGGCGCCGGCGAGCGCGGCGAAGAGCAGGAGCCGGGCGCGGAGCCCGCGCCTGAGGCGCAGGTAGCGCAGGAAGGGGACGGGGGCGATCCAGCCGAGGAGCCCGATCCCGCCGCGCAGGTGCGCAGCGGGGACGAGCACCATGCCGAGGAGGAGCCAGAGCCAGGGGTGACGATCGAGACGCGTGAACATGAGACCTCCGTCGTGCACGGCTCGGGCGAGACCGAGCGGTGATGAGCGGAAGGTAGGCGGTCGCGCCTGACCGGGCTTGACCGCGAACGACAGAGTCTGGACCGCGGGCGACAGCCGCCGACCGGCCTTCACGAAGCTCGGCCAGGGTCCGGGCGGGCGACGGTCGAGGGTGGCGGACTGACCGCGTGTCGACACGAGGCGTCGGCGCGCGGCAGCGACGCACGGCCGCGGGCCGCTCGTCGATGAGGTCAGAGCGCGACCGTGTACTCGACCGCGCCGAGCGGTGCGCCGTCGCGCGAGAAGTCGAAGACGACGCGCCAGAGGCCGGGCATGGTGAAGTTGACCGTGCCCTCGTAGCGACCGTTGCCCACGTGCACCGGGTCGACGTTGTGGGTCGAGCCGTGGCCCATCGACGGCATGTCGGGGGTGACGGTGATCGCGCAGTCGTCGTCGGGCATCCAGCTCATGCCGTGCATGTCGGTCTTGTGGTGCATGGTCACGGTGAAGGTGTTGAGGCCGACGCGCGGAGGCTGGTCGAAGTGCAGGGTGACGACGGCGGCGCTGGGGCTGCCCATCGGATCGGTCAGCGCCAGGTCGCGGCGCGCGTCGGAGGCGGCGACCGGCAGATCGGCGAAGACGAAGGTCTCGCTCGGCGCGCCTTCGCCGAGATCGACCGCGAGCTCGACGCGCCAGGCGTCACCGCTGCCGGGCTCGCCGCTGGCCATCTGGAAGACGATGATCGCCGGGAAGAGGCCGTCGGCGTCGGCTTGCGCGGGGGGTTGCTCGACCGGGCAGCCATGCTCCTTGCCCATGGCCTGCATGTGCATGATCGGGGTCTGGGTGAGCGTGGCGGCGGTCACCGCTTCGCCGCCCGCGCGCGTCAGCCGATAGTAGACGCGGTTCAGGCCGACGGCGGGCGCGTCCTCGGCGAGCAGCTCGACCTCGAGCGTGTCGCTCGCCTGGAGGCCGAGCGAGACGAGCTCGGGCGTCTCACCGGTGGGGCCTGGCTCGGCGGCGTCATCGCAGGCGGCAACGGCGAGCGCGCCGAGCATGAGCGCCGAGAGGCGCAGGGGGATCACGAGGCGGATCGGAGAGGTCATCGCGGGCTCCTCGGGTGGGCGGCGCGCACGCCGCGAGGAGCATGATGCGCACGATCGGTGAGCGTCGGGGATGCGGCATCTTGTCGCGCCCGACGCGCGGCGGCCGGGCAGGCGGTGATGACGCATGGGCCCGACATGGGCGCGCGGTCAGCTCGCCGCGAAGAGGAAGAGCGCGAGCGAGACGAAGGTCATGACGAAGAGCGCGACGAGGGTGGTGTAGCCCATGATCTCCTTGGCGCGCACGCCGGTGATCGCGAGCAGCGGCAGGGCCCAGAAGGGTTGGAGCAGGTTGGTCGAGGCGTCGCCGTAGGAAAACGCCATGACGGTCAGCGCCGGATCGACGCCGAGGGTCTGGCCGGCGCTGAGCAGGATCTCGCCCTGGATCGCCCACTGCCCACCGCCCGAAGGCACGAAGACGTTGACCAGGCCGGCCGACCAGTAGGACAGCACCGGGAAGGTGGTCGGCGTGGCCAGGGAGGCGAGCGCGTGCGAGAGCGCGGCGACCGCGCCCGAGGCTTTGAGCACGCCGAGGATCCCGAAGTAGAGCGGGAACTGCACGAGGATGGCGCCGGCGCCGCGCGCGCCGTCGGCGACGGCGTCGAGCCAGGCGCTGACCGAGCCGTGCGCGAGGAGGCCGAGCGCGAAGAAGGTGAGGTTGATGCTGTTGAGATCGATCTGGATCCCGCCGGCGACGAGGCTGGCGACGACCAGCGCGACGAGCGCGAGGCCGACGACGCGGCCGGCCGCGCGACCGGCGAGCAGGCGCTCGTGCCAGGTCGGGGCGACGGAATCGGCGCTGCGGGCGGCGGTGGGGATGAATGACGATTCATCGACGTGCGCGAAGGGCGGCGGGGTGCGGCGCGCGGGGTCACGCGGCACGAGCGCGGCGCACAGGAGCGGGATCCCGACGACGAGCCCGCCGGTGACGAGGAGGTTCAGGGTCGAGCCGAGGGTGGCGTCGACCGGGAGCTGGCCGATGACGTCGGCGGCGAAGTGGGCGGGCTCGGCGACCTTGAGCGGGGCGCTGCCGGAGAGGCCGCCGTGCCAGACGACCATGCCGCCGTAGGCCGCGGCGGCGAGCAGCGGGTAGTGGAGCTGGAGGTCGTTGCGGGTGCGGGCGAGCTCGCGGGCGAGGAAGGCGCCGACGACGGCGGCCAGACCCCAGTGCAGGACGCCCGCGATGCAGGCGACGAGGCCGACGAGGAAGGTCGCCTGGGCGGCGGTCCGGGGCAAGGCGGCGAGGTGGCCCAGCGCGCGGCGCACGGGCGGCGCGGTCGCGAGCGCGTGGCCGGTGACGAGCACGAGGCACATCTGGAGCGCGAAGCCGAGGAGGCCGGGATCGGCGAAGCCCGACCACCACCCCGCGCCGAGCGTGCCGGCGATCGACGCGGCGCCGGTGTCGGCGCCGGCGAGCAGGATGGCGCCGGCGACGAAGACGACGAGCGTGAGCGCGAGCGCGATGAGGAAGGGATCGGGGATGAGGCGCGCGGCGATCCGGCTCAGGCGGTCGCCGAAGCGCTCGAGCAGGCTGGGGGTCTCGGACATCGCAAGGTCTTGATAGCGCGGACGCGGCGGGATGCGAAGACGAGCGGGCGCGACAATCGACCACGGTCATCACCTGGAAGTGTCAGGTTCGCCGGCGCGCGACTCTTCACCGCCGGACGGTCAGCGTGATCATCCAAAGCTCGTGGAGGAGTCTCGCCATGCTCGCATGCCTCGTCGCCGCTCTCGCCATCGCCACCCAGGCCGCCCCGGAGCCGACCGCCGCCGATCGGCACGTCATCGAGCTCAGCGTCGAGCTCGACGACATGGCGAAGAACAAGCTCGTCAGGCTCGGCGAGCGCGTGCGCGTCTACCTCTTCCTCCAGGAGGACAACGACGAAGGTGGCCTCGATCACGTGGTCTTCGACGGCGAGCTGCCCGCGACCGGCGGCACGCTCCGGATGGCGTTCGAGATGGTCACACCCGTCAGTGGCACGATCCAGTTCGCGAACATCATGGTCGTCACCGCCCGTCGCGCGGACCCGATGAACCTCATCGACTGCCACGAGCCCTCGTTGGAGGTCAGCCGCCTGCCGCAGAAGGTCGCGGTGGACTGCGAGCTGATCTTTCCCGACGAGCGTTGAGCGTCGGTAGCGCCGCGCAGCGAACAGCGTATCGGCCATGGCCAGGGTAGCGCTCCCCGCAGGCGGGGGTGCGACAATCGACCGCATCGCCAAGGGCCCGAGCGGCGCTTAGACATGGGAGGTGCGCGGCGGCGCGCGCGGGAGATCGCATGCGCGACGAGGATTCTCGACCGAGGGCAATGATGCGATGGCTGGCAGCGATGGTCGGGCTCGGCCTGGTCGCGCTGCCGCGAGCGTCGAGCGCGGCGCCGTGCTGCATGTCGGCGACGGCGTTCGGGGTGGGGCGGCTCCTGATCTGGGAGGATTTCGCGCTCGGGGTGCGCACGGCGTTGGGGTCGGCGGTCGGCGGCTGGGATCACGAGGGCGCGTGGCAGGGCGCCGGCGACTACGGTGAGCACGAGTGGCGTAGCGAGGTGTGGGGGCTGGTCGGGCTCGATCGGCGGGCCTCGATCTCGCTGCGCGTGCCGGCGGTGGTGATGGCGCGCTCGACCCTGCACGACAGCGATCTCGGCGGTGGGCTCGGCGACATCGCGGCCGGGTTGCGCTACGAGTTCCTGGCGATCGGCGAGATCCTCGAGCTGCCGGCGATCGCAGCGACGATCGCGGTCGTCGCGCCGACCGGGCGCGCGCCCGAGGACGCGAAGACCCCGCTGGCGGTCGACGTGACCGGGCGCGGCGCGTGGGTGATCGCGCTGGGGGTGGAGCTCGAGGTGACGCGGCTGCCGTGGTATGCGCGGCTCGATCTGGGCGTGAGCGTGCCGCTGCCGAGCCGGCGCGACGACCTCGGCGTCGAGCAGCGGCTCGGCGTCGCGCTGGAGGTGGCGCTGGCGGGCGGGCTCGAGGTCGCCGACGACGTGGTGCTGAGCCTGGTGCCGCACCTGTCGTGGACCGACGAGACGCGGCTCGGCGAAAAGGCGCTGGCGGGATCGGCGCGGCGTGAGCTCGGGGTGACGCTGGCCGGCTCGTGGCGCTTCGACCCGCACTGGACGATGCAGGCGAGCGTCGACGGACCGATCGCCGTCGACGACGGCGGCGTCAATCAATCCGGCCGCGTCACGACGACGCTCGGCCTGCGCTACGGGAGCTTCTGAGATGATGCGCGCGATGATCCTCTGGGCGTTCTCGGTCGTGCTCGCGGGGTGCGCATCGGGCGCGGGCGCGGGCGTGCTGGGGCCGGACGCGGGCGCGCTCGCCACGAGCGACGGGCGCGCGCTGGCGCTGAGTGAAATCGTCAGCGACCACGACGCGACGGTGCTCGTGTGGTGGGCGAGCACCTGCCCGTGCGTGAAGCGCTACGCGGCACGCGTCGAAGACCTGGCCGCGCGCCACGGCGGCGAGCGGGTCGCGCTCTACTACGTCGCGAGCAACGCCGATGACGACGACGAGGTGGTGCGCGAGGCGGACGGCCGCTGGCCGCTGCCGATCCTGCGCGACGACGGCGGCGTGCTCGCGCGGCACCTCGGCGTCATCAGCACGCCGACCGTGGTGGTGCTCGATCGGATGGGGCAGGTGCGCTTCCAGGGCTGGATCGACAACGAGCGCGCGCCCGGCGATCCGGACCGCGAGGCGTGGCTGGAGGAGACGCTCGGCGAGGTCCTGGCGGGCGCGGGCGATGGACTACGTCGCACGCCGGTCTGGGGCTGCACGGTCACCCGATCGCTCGGACAGGCCGGGCGCTGTCACACGCCGCGCCAACCCGCGGCCGCCGGACCTTGAGCGGTGGGTGTGTGCAATGGGCTCGGTGCAGGTCGCTCCAGCTATCGGAATCGAAGAGGAGACCGAGCTCGGCCGCGACGATCCCACGCCACGCGTAGCCCGCGTCCGCCTCGAAGTCGCCGCTGTCGATCCCGAGCCCGCCGGTCAGCACCACGCGGCGCGCGCTCCATCAGGGGCTGGTGCGCGGCAGGTCGAACGTCAGATCCGGCCCGCCCGCCTTGCCGATCAGCACGACCCGCTCGGCCTTGCACACGCCCTGGAGCGAGGCCGACTCGAACGTCGCGCCGACGACGGTGACCGTCGCGGGCTCGAGGTTCGCCGCCTCGTTGAGGATGTAGCCGGTCGAGGACATGCAGTTCGGGATCCACTCGCTCCGAGGTCTCGGCGTCAGTTTCAGGACCGTCGTGCCCTGCCCGGGCGTGGTGATCGTCGCCGTGCCGCGCGCGCGATCGACCGTGAGCGTCGTGCCCATCAACAGGTCGGAGGCGCGCTCGTCGAACCCGTGCCCGAAGACCGCTCGGTAGGTGCCGTCGGCGATCTCGGCCGGCGTGAACACGACGCCGTTGTCGTCGATCCGACCCTCGGCCTTCGCCAGCTCGTACGCCGCGTCCGTCACCCTCCCCAGCACGAGCCCGTTCCTGTGCTCGATCAGCTCGCGCGTCTCCACGACCAGCCCGTCCTCCATCGTCTCGATCCGGACCGGCGCCCCCGGCAGCTCGTCGGCGAACCAGAGGCGCAGGATGTCGTCGTCCGCTCTCCGCACCTCGTAGAGCCGCGCCGGCCACGTGCCCGCCGGGACCGACACCGTCGTCGCCGTGACGGTCAGCGCGTCCAACGGGAAGCGCCCGTGCCCCTCCAGCTCCCCCCACGTCGCGCGCGCCGACGTCGGCCCGTCGACCACCTCGCCGCCGGGCGCGCGTGTCTCCCTCGTGAGATCCGCACCTTCGTCGTCGACCGCCCCGAACGTCATCACCGAGAGCGTCTCGGGCGCGCCGGGCGACACCACGCGCCACACGTACGTCCGCCCCGGCTTCGTCGCCGCGTGGATCTGCGCCGCCGAAAACGCGGCCTGCGCGTACTCGGGCTCGCCGTGCACCTTCTCCACGACGGCCGAAGCGCCCCCCGACGATCCGCACGCAGCGAACAGCGCCATGAGCAAAGACAACGAAGTCGTGGGCAGGAGCGAGCGCAGCGTCGGCATGGCCGTTGTGTACCTTGCATGTGCAGGCGGCGCAATTGCACGCAGCGGCAGGCGGCGGTGTGGCGCGCAGCGAGGCGGTGCACGCGAACGTCAGGCGTGATGACCTGCGCCGCGCGGGTGCTCGGGGTCTCGGTCGAAGCGGCGCACGAGACGTCTGGCGCGCCAGCTGGTCAAGAGCGGCAGCGGACCGACGACGAGCACGGAGCGGGATGTCGGAGCGAAGACCCGGCGCGCCAAGGCGCCGAGCTCGGCGGGCTCGACCCGGGCGACCGCTTCGCGCAGCTCGGCGAGGCTGCCACGCCAGGGGCTGGCCTGCCGCATGCCCTGCCCTGCCAGCAACCTGCAGACCTCGCTCGGATCGCCCTCGACCATCTCGAGGTACTCGGTGACCTCGCGCCGCGCCGCCATCACGTCCGCCTGCTCGGGGGGCGAGCGCTGCGCCTGCTCGATCCGCGCGAGCACGAGCTCGAGCCCCGCTATCACGCGCCTGGGCGGCAGCGTCACCGAGAGCTCGAAGATCCCTCGTGGTCCAAAGTGGTGGGTCGCGCACTGCGGCGCGCCGGCGGACCATGTCTCGTGCGCGGGCACGGCCTCGAGCCCCTCGGAGATCGCGCGCAGCGCGAGCTGCCGTAGCAGCATCACCTGTGCGGTCGGCTCGGCCGAGGCGAGGGGCTGCGCGACGATCACCCACGGCGGCTGCGCGTCGGCGACGAAGCGAACGACCAGCTCGGATCGCGCGGCCGGCTCGCGGCGCGGGCGCTCGGCCAGCGGCTCGGCGCGGGAGACCACCCGGCCCAGGGTCTGCTCGACGCGGGCGGCGAGCTCGTCGATCGGGGTGGGAGACGCGAGCGTCAGGCGCGCGTTGCGAGATGACCATCCGCGCGCATGCCGGCTCGCGATCTCGTCGAAGGTGAGGCGGCCCAGCGGCCTGAGATCGGCCAACGAATCGCGCGCGAGGACCTCGTCGCCGACCATGCGCGCTCGGGCCGCTTCGAGGACCCGGGTGCGCGGCGCGGCGCGCTCCGCCTGCCCTTCCCGCTTCAGCGCGCGCAGCCCCTCCTCGAACGCCTGCCTGGTGAGCGGTCGCGGATCCATGATCCGAGCGAGCGAGGCCAGGGTCTCGCCGAGGTGGCTCGGATGTCCGGCCACCGACACGAAGGTGTCCGCGATCGCGCACCACCACCGCCAACCGAGCCCCGGCGCGCTCGACGGCGCGAGCTCGGGCTCGGCATAGAGCCGTGGCAGCAGCATGGCCAGGCCCGGCGCGGCAGCGTCGTCGTCACCCCAACCGATCCCGAGATCGAGCGTCACGGCAAAGGTCGTCCACCCCCGACGTTCGATCAGGTGGATCGCCATGCCATTGGCAAGCATGAAGCGACGTTCTGCGATCGGTTCCATCGGTGGAGCTCAATACAGCGCCAGGCGAATCGTGTCACATCTGCCTCGGCGTGCGGTGAGATGCGCCGACGATGGTCCGCCTCGCTCCCTCACCGTCGGGGAGCGCGCCGGAGCGCAGGCCGGAACAGAGCGGGCGTGTTCGTTGACCGGGGCCGACGATCGGGTTCCAATCGCATGGAGGCGAGGCGATGGGTGAGTGGATGAACCTGGCGTTCGTCGAGAGCGACGACGTCGAGCGGGTCACCGAGGTGCTCGGGGCGCTGGTGGTCGAGCGCGGGCGCGTGCTCGTCACGCCGTTGGAGCGGGTGCCCGAGGCGTATGACCCGATGCAGTACGGGCGCGGGGACGAGGTCGGGCGCTGGGGGATCCTGGCGCTCGCCGGCGCGCCCGGGTGGACCTGCGTCGTGACGATGCCGCTCGAGCTCCTGCAGGTGCACGAGCCACCGCTGCTGGCACGGCTGGCCCGGGCCCTGGGTCGCCGCGCGTTCCAGATCGATCTCTACGATGGCTCGGGTGGCTTCTTGATGGAGTCGGACGCCGCCGGGCGCGTCGAGATGTCCGGGTTCGCGCCTGATCCGACGACGTACTGGGGCGCGGGCGGACCGCCCGAGGAGCGCGTGCACATGCGCTTCAGGTGATCGACGTGGAGGCCGCGGCCACGAACGTCTGCGGGGCGCCGTGGGATCAGCCTTTGCCGATCCTGGTCATGTGCGAGCTGGGCGATCCTCATGACGCACCCGAGCGCGCGCGCTTCGTGGCGATGGTCGACGAGCGCGCGCGAGGGCTCGCGCGCTTCTTCGCGGCGCGAGGGCTCGCGCCGAGCCCCGACGCCGCGCCACCGCCGAGCGGGTCGACGTTCACGTGGTCGACCTACCGCGTCGCCGCGAGCGAGGTGGTGCGCGCGCTGGGCACGGAGGATGCCGGGCTGTTCGCGGCGAACGACGTGGCGCAGGCCGTGCGCCGAGTGTTCGCCGGGGCGGCGGCCGACGTGGTGTGGGACGCCGCGTATCGGTGGCTCCTGCCGCACCGGCCGGCGCCGATCGAGCTGCGGCACGGCGTGCTGTATGCCGACCGGGCGAGCGGGTGAGCGTGGCCGCGCGACGGCCACGCCATGGGACCTCTCGTCAGGCGGGGCGCGGCGGTGCGCGGCGCGCGTA
Organism: Deltaproteobacteria bacterium; assembly: GCA_011526585.1. Classification (GTDB taxonomy): domain Bacteria; phylum Myxococcota_A; class UBA9042; order PHBI01; family PHBI01; genus WYBB01. The sequence continues at coordinate 49,303 of WYBB01000243.1, read as the reverse complement.
AGACAGGAGCGCACCGAGCGCGAGGTAGGTCGCGATGACCGCGCTGCCCCCGTAGCCGACCAGCGGCACCGGCGTCGCGAGCCACGCGTTGGCCGCGAGCGGCGCGGCGACGACCAGCGCGGCGGTGAGCGCGAGCGCCCTGGCGCGTCGATCGGCGGCGCCGAGCCGCGTGAGCGGGGCGCCGATCGCCAGCGCGAGGCCTGCGATCCCGAGCGCCAGCGCGATGGCGCTCTCACCGGCGAGCGTGCCGAGCGCGCCTTCGGCGAGCGGCGATGGCGCAAGCCCCGGATCGCGGGCGAGCGCGAGCGCGAAGGCGCCGATCCCGAGCGCGGCGGCCGCGAGCGCCCAGCGCCAGCGGAGCGACGTCGCGACCGCGAGCACCAGCGACCAGGTGAGCGTGGCGCCGGCGTCGGAGGTCAGCGCCAGCGCCGCGTGCGCGACGACGATCATCGCCGCCGTGTGCAGCGCGCGCCCACGCGCCGAGAGCTCGACGAGCGCGAGCGCCACGAACGGCAGGACGAGGGTGGCGACGTGGATCTGTAGCGGGCCGATCGCGAGCCAACGCGTGGCGCCGTCGACCGACGTGCCGACGAGCGGCACGAGCGCGAGCACACCGAGCGCGATCCAGCCTCCCGCCGGCGCCTCGTGCGCGAGCACGCGGCGCGGCGTTCGCGCCATGGTCGCGCCGAGGAGGAGGCCGAGCGCCACGAAGACGAGCTGCGCGATGACCGGCATGCCGTGGCCCGCCGGCAGGGCGAGCATGCCGACCAGCACCGCCAGGAGCGGGGCCATGAGGAGCCACCACGCGAGCCCGCGGCGCGCGACGCGCCGGTCGTGGGCAAGCGCGCCGATGAGCACGCGCACCAACGTCATGCGCGCGCCCCTGGTGATGCGCGCGCGCTCGACGTCGCTCGGCGCGTTCGCGAGCTCGTGGCGCAGATCGGCCTCGGCCGCGAGCAGCGTGCGCTCGTAGGTCTCGGGCTCGAGCATGCCCCTGCCCCAACGCATGATGAAGCCGCCCTTCACGACCCACCTCCGACCAGCGCGAGCTTCAGCCCGGACGCGCGCAGCGTCTCGTGCATCGCGCGCTGCAGCGCCATCAGCTCGGCCGCGAGCGCGGTCGCCCGGTAGAGACGCCGCGGCAGCCCGCCCTGCGGCGGCGGCCCGTCCTCGTGGCGCGAGGTCACGAGGCCCTGCGCCTCCATGCGCGCCAGCGTCACGTACACCGTGCCGCGCTTGAGCGCGCCGTTCGAGGCCTCGACCAGCTCGAGCCCGTAGCGCTCTCCGGTGTCGAGCAGCTCGAGGATCACCTGCTCTTTCGAGCTCAACGCTTGCTTCATGTCGCCTCCTGGCAGCAGGATACTTGCGACATGTAAGACTGCTCGTCAAGGCTCTATTCCATCGTCTCGGCGTTTTGTGCATCGATCCAAGCGCGCCCGGCGGAGACCGAGGTGAAGCGGCTTCCCGCCGCGCGTCGGTAAGGCTACGGTGGCGAACGTGAGCCCGAAGGACGAGCCGCGAGGACCCGAGCGTACGACCGAGCCGCGCCCATCGGCGGTGCAGCGCGCCGGGTTGCGTTGGCTCACCCAGCTGCGCTGGGCGTCGCTCGGCGGGCAGCTCCTGACGATCGTGATCGTGCGGCTGGCGAGCGAGCTGCCGCTGGAGCTGGGGTTGCTCCTCGGGCTGGTCGGGCTCGGGGCGGCGAGCAACCTCGGGCTCGCGCTGTGGATCGGGCGCGCGCGTGGCGAGGGCGAGGCGCGCGCGCTGATCGCGGCGGTGCTCGGGCTCGACGTGGCGCTCCTGACCGCGCTCCTGCTCGCGGCGGGCGGGCCGGCCAACCCGTTTTCGATCTTCTATCTCGTGCACGTCGTCTTGGCCGGGCTCCTGCTCGGGGCGCGCGGAGCGTGGTGGATGGCGCTGGCGACAGCGGTGGCGTTCGGCCTCCTCTTCGTCTTGCCGGCGATCCCGATCGACGAGCACGCGATGCACCACCACGGCGCCTCCAGCCTGCACCTGCAGGGTATGTGGGTCGCCTTCGCGCTGGCGGCGGCCTTCGTCGCGGCCTTCGTCTCCGGGCTGGCGCGGGCGCTCGCGCGCCGGGACGAGGAGCTCGCGCGCCTCGGGATCAGGGCAGAGCGCAGCGAGCGGCTGGCGGCGCTGGCGACCTTCTCCGCCTCGGCGGCGCACGAGCTCGGCAGCCCGCTCGCGACCATCGCGGTCAGCGCGCGCGAGCTGGAGCGCGCGTTGGAACGCGAAGGCGCCGCCGCGGGCGATCTGAAGGTGCTGGCGGACGACGCGCGCCTCATCCGGGCCGAGGTCGATCGCTGCCGCGGCATGCTGAACGACCTCAGCCGCCGCGGTGGCCTCCTGCACGGCGAGCGGGTCGAGCCGATCGCGAGCGCGACCCTGTGGGGCGAGGTGCGCGAGCGCTTCGCCAACCGACCGGGGCTGGCGCTGACGGCGCCCGAGGGGCCGACGGTCGAGCTCGTCGTGCCGCGGGTGGCGCTGGTGCAGGCGCTGTGCAACCTCGTCGACAACGCCGATCGCGCCCAGCGCGCGAGCGTCGATCCGGCGCGGCGAGCGACGCCGATCGCGATCGGCACGCGCCTCGTCACCGGCCGGGGCGGAGGCGACGAGGTGCGCCTATGGGTGCGCGATCGCGGCGCGGGCTTTCAGCCCGAGGTGCTGCGCGAGCTCGGCGAGGCGTTCGTGACGACGCGACCGGGCGAGGGGCTCGGCCTCGGGCTGCACCTGGCGCAGACCCTGGCGCACGCGCTCGGCGGCCGCCTCGACGTCGTGTCGAGCGCGGACGGCAGCGAGGTCGCGCTCGTGCTCCCGCGCGACACGGTGGGGGCAGCGGATCGCGCGCACGAGGCAGGGAGGGCCGCATGAGCGACGAGATCTCGCGTTCGATCCTGATCGTCGACGACGAGGCGCCGCTGCGCGAGCGGCTGATCCGCGCGCTCTCCGATCGCGGGCTCGACGCGCGGGGGGCGGCCGATGGCGAGGCGGCGCTCGCGCTGGCGCGCGAGGAGAGCCCCGAGCTGGCGGTGGTCGACCTGCGCATGCCGGGCCGCGGCGGGCTCGAGGTGGTGCGCGAGCTGCTGGCGATCGATCCGGCGACGAAGATCGTCGTGCTCACCGGGTACGGCAGCATCGCCACCGCGATCGAGGCGATGCGGATCGGCGCGGTGAACTACCTGCAGAAGCCGGCCGACACCGATCAGATCCTTGCGGCTTTCGATCCGCCTCCGGCCGAGGCCGGATCGAGCGAGGTCGTGCCCGAGGTGCCGTCGCTCGCGCGCGTCGAGTGGGAGCACATCCAGCGCGTCATGCACGACTGCGGCGGCAACGTCTCACAGGCGGCGCGGCTCCTCGGGCTGCATCGGCGCTCGTTGCAGCGAAAGCTCGGCAAGATGCCGGTCAGACGCTGAAACCTCGAGCTCGAGGGATGCGGGGTTGCCTCTGCCGGGCTCTCGCCCTATTCAAAGGCCGTCCAGCCAGAACAGGAGCCCTCGACATGCAAGCGAAGGGGATGATCGCGCTGACCTTCCCGTTCATCGTCGCGCTTGGTTGCGGCAAGAGCGAGCCGGCGGCCCCGGCGGTCGCCGCCACCGAAGGGCGCGGAGCACCGGCCACTGGAGCAGGCGAAGCGCCTGCTGGACGAGATGAAGCGCCGCCGACCGCGCTGCCCGAGGAGGGCGCGACGCCTCCGAGCGACGAGCCGAGCCCGCCCTCCCACGACGCGCCCGGCGACGAGGCCGCCGCGCCCACCCACGATGAGCCGGGCGACGAGCCCGATCCGAGCCGCGCGGACGACGCCGCGGATCGACGAGGCCTGCCGGCCGTGTCGGCGCGGGCCCGGGCATGGTGCGAGCGCATGCTCGGGTGTGAGTGCCAGGAGCCCAACTGCGAAGCGGACGCCTCGACCTGGGAGCCGGTGCTGCCCGAGAGCGCCTGGGGCTGCCTCGACGGCCTCGGCTGCGATGGCTGCGATCAGGCCAAGGTCGACGCCTGCGTCGATCCGGTGCGCGACACCTTCATGGGCGCCTGGCGCAAGCTCCAGACCGACCACTACTGCGCGCGCTTCGTCGGCTGCGGCTGCCCCAACCCGGCGTGTGCCGGCGACCTCGCCGACGTGCCCGACGTCTTCCACTCCTACGCCAAGTGCATCACCTTCCTCGACTGCGGCGAGGTCTGCGCGACCTCCGGCAAGGAGCCAGTGCCCGGCTCGCTGGCGCACGAGCAGTGCTTCAAGCCGGCGATCGCGACGATGAACACCAACCACGAGCTCATCATGCAGCTCCACCGCAAGGTGCGTGGGGAGCGACGCAGGGTCTATGATCAGAACGGCAACTGGCTCTACGACGAGTAGCTCCTTCGTCGCGCTGCTGCGCGGCATCAACGTCGGCGGCAAGAACATCATCAAAATGAAGGACCTCGAGGCGTGCTTCGCCGAGCACGGCTACGGCGGGGTTCGGACCTACATCCAGAGCGGCAACGTGATCTTCGGCGCGGCGGCGAAGAGCGCGGCGGCGCTGGTCGGCGAGGTCGAGGCGATGCTCGCGGCGCGCTTCGGCTACGCGGCGAGCGTGGTCATCAAGCGCCGCGACGAGCTCGAGGCGGTCGTCGCGGGCGCTCCGGCCGGGTTCGGCGCGGAGCCCGAGGGGTACCGCTATGACGTGATCTTCTGCCGGGCGTCGGTGACGGCCGAGCAGGCGCTCGCGCTCGTGCCGAGGCGCGACGGGGTCGATGCGGCGGCGGCCGGGCCGGGCGTCCTGTACTACTCGCGCCTCATCGCCGAGGCGAGTCGGAGCCAGCTCAGCCGGCTGAGCTCGATGCCCCTATATAAGGATGTGACCGTGCGCAACTGGAACACGACGACGCGCTTGTGGGAGATGATGCGCGGCGGCTGAGGGTGTGGGCGGCCGTGGGGTGTTCGGGTGTCGGGGTTGCGCGCGCGCGGCGATGGGCTCACCATCGGCACGTCTCGGGACATCGATTCGGACCGTCGGGGGCCGTATGCAGCGCTATCGCAATGGGCGGGTGGTGATCCAACAGGGCGACATCACGCGCCTGTCGGTCGACGTGATCGTCAACGCCGCCAACCCGGAGCTCGCGGGCGGCGGTGGGGTCGACGAGGCGATCCACGCGGCGGCCGGGCCGGAGCTGGCCGCAGCCTGCAAGGAGCTCAAGGGCTGCGAGGTCGGGGGCGCGGTCTCGACGCCGGGCTTCGACCTGCCGGCGCCGTGGATCGTGCACGCGGTCGGGCCGGTCTGGCAGGGCGGGCACAAGAACGAAGACGAGCTCCTGGCGCGGACCTACGAGAGCGCGATGCGCGAAGCGCTCGAGCTCGGGGCGACCTCGGTGGCGCTGCCGGCGATCTCGACCGGGGCCTACCGCTTCCCCAAAGAGCGCGCGGCGCAGATCGCGATCTCGACCGTGCTCGACTTCCTCGAGCAGCACCCGGCGATCGAGCAGGTGATCTTCTGCTGCCATGGCGATCGCGACCTGGCGATCTACGAGGCGGTGGCTGAGGAATATTTATGAGTAATATCAAGGACTTGAGGGCTTGATCTGGACTTTTCGTCTGAATGCGTGTTCAGTCCTTTTCATTGTTCTCTCTCCAAGAAGAACACGTCCGACTGCGGAGCTCGATGTGTGATCGGGCCCGCGGTCGGACCATCTTGGATCCACGGCGCACGCGCTGATGAGTACGAACGGAGCTGAGCGCGTGGCCGATCCGCTCGCCGCTGACCCACTCGGGGGCCTGGACCTGCGCATCGATCCCTGGGCGGTCGAGCAGGGCGCCGAGGTGAGCCTCGACCCCGAGGGTGACGGCGAGGACGGCCCGGAGGTGCGCCTCGACGTCGAGGTGGCCGCCGAGGGCTGGGCGCCGATCACGCCGCCGGCGGTCGCGCTGCCGGAGTCGGTCTGCTTCGTCGACGGGGTCAGGCGGATCGACCTGCGCGTGATGCGCGTGCTCGCCGACGATGACCCGGGCGACGCGGGCGAGGCGCCGTTCGTATGCTACGGCGCCTTCGGGTCGTTCGCGGTCGGTGCGGTCGAGGTGCGGTCCAGGCCGAGCGCGACCCGCCCGCGCGAGGCGGCGTTCCTCGTCGAGCGCGTCGGGCGCGCGCTCTTGATCGGCGGCGGTCGCGAGGTGCCGGACGTGCCGCTGTCCGAGGGCGTGATCTACCTCGGCGCCGCCATCGACCAGAACGACCCGCAGGCGCCGCAGATCCGGCTGCACCGCCAGATGCGCGTCGCCGAGGAGGCGCTCGGGCGCGAGCTCGCCGCCGTCGAGGGCCGCCTCGTCGTGATGGACGGGCCGCTCTCGTTCGAGGACAAGCAGCGCGGGCTCGCGCTCGGCGCGGTCAAGCGGCTTCACGAGCTCTACCTGCCGCGGGCGCTGTGGCCGCAGCTCGTCGCGCTGCGCCTGGGCCAGCGCACGCCGCTCTTCCACATCGGCGGGCGCTACCCGCGCTACTCGTGCTTCCTGCGCCTGGCCGACAACGACCCGAGCGACCCGCCGACCTCGGGGCTCATGCGCATCGAGCTGCACGAGCACGTCGGGCGCGAGCGCGCGGCGAGCCTCTCCGATCTGGCGGCGCGCACCCTGCCGGAGTTCGCGCCGGCGCGCGGCTTCGATGCGCGGGCGCCGCAGAACCTCTTGCCGATCGGCGCGCTGGAGCAGCATCTTCGGCGCGCGCTCGGCGATCAACTGCTGATCCGCCGACAACTCGAAACGCTGGTGCGCGTCCAGCGCACGAAGAAGACGGCATGAGCCAAGACGACGACAGGGCCTTCGAAGATCTCTCGGCCGAGACCGCGGTCGGGGTGGTGCTCGGATCGCAGGACGCGACCCCGCTCGAGCTCTGGGTCGCGGTGCGCCCGGGCTGCGATCTGCAGCTCGACGACCTCGTCGCCGTCGTGAGCCAGGACGCCCAGAACCGCGCGGTGCGCTTCTACGGGGTGGTCGACCAGGTGCGAAAGCGCCACGAAGGCACACACTTCGACTCGGACGCCTTCCGCGTCAAGGAGGGCAAGCTGCCCGCCGAGGTGAGCTACGCGGGCCACGTGCGCATCACCCGCGTCGAGCCCGAGGTCTTCTTCCCGCCGACGCCGGGCGACGAGGTGCGGCTCGTGCGCGGGCTCGCCTACGAAAAGGCCTTGTTCTTCGATGAGATGGAGCACAAGGTCCCGATCGGGCTCACCCGCAACGGCCAGAAGGTCTACGCCGATCTCGAGTTCATGAACGGGCGGCGCGGCGCGCACGCGTCGGTCTCGGGCGTGTCGGGCGTGGCGACCAAGACGACCTACGCAACGTTCCTGTTGTACTCGCTCTTTCGCTCGGGCGTGCTCGGCGCGGAGACGGCGAACACCAAGGCGCTGATCTTCAACGTCAAGGGCGAGGACCTGCTCTGGCTCGACAAGCCGAACGCGCGGCTCTCGCTCGAGGACCAGGCCCGCTGGGACAAGCTCGGGCTGCCGGTCGGGCCGTTCTCGTCGGTCGGCCTCTTCGCGCCGGCGAAGAACCACGTGCTCGTGCCGGTGCCCGACACCGGCGAGCGCCAGGAGGGGGTCGCGCCGTACCTGTGGACGCTGGTCGAGTTCGCGCGCGAGCAGCTCCTGCGCTTCGCGGTGAGCGACGCCGACGACACGCGCCAGCAGCTCTCCTTCGTCGCCGAGCGGGTGGCGGCGTTTCTGGCGCGGGCCGCCCATGACTCCCCGGATCCGCAGGGCACGCTGCTCGTCGACGGCGTGCGTTGCCAGACCTTCTCCGAGCTGGTCGACGTGATCGATCAGAAGCTCGGGCAGATCCTCGGCGGACAGAACGTCGCCGCCCCGACCCAGGACGCGTTCCGAAGGCGGCTGCGCATGGCCGCCTCGCGCATGGGCCACCTCGTGCGGGCCGACCACGATGGGTGCAGGCGCGCGAAGATCGACTGGGACAAGCACCAGGTCAGCGTCATCGACCTGCACCGCCTGCACGCGTCCGCGCAGACCTTCGTCGTCGGCGCGGTGCTCAAGCGGCTGATGGAGCGCGACGGGGCGAGCCCGCTCACCTTCGTCGTGCTCGACGAGCTGAACAAGTACGCGCCCAGGAGCGGCTGGAGCCCGATCCAGGACATCGTGCTCGACATCGCCGAGCGCGGGCGGAGCCTCGGGGTCTCGCTCTTCGGCGCGCAGCAGACCGCGTCCGAGGTCGAGCGGCGCGTCGTCGCCAACGCGGCGCTGCGCATCGTCGGGCGCCTCGACGCCGCCGAGGCCGAGCGCGGCGAGTACGGCTTTCTGACGCGCGCGGCGCGCGACCGCGCGACGATCCTGAAGCCCGGCACGATGATCGTGTCACAGCCGCAGATCCCGACGCCGATGCTGGTCTCGTTCCCGCGGCCGGGCTGGGCGACGAAGCGCTCGGAGGTCGCGGCGTCGGCCAGCCGGGATCCCTTCGCGGGGATCGATTGAGGCGCGCCGCTTGAGGATCGTACACACCAGCGACTGGCACGCCGGGCGCCTGTGGAAGCGGGTGCCACGCCTGGAGGAGCTCGGGCGCGCGCTCGGCTCGATGGTCGATCAGATCGAGCGCGAGCGGGTCGACCTCGTGCTGATGAGCGGCGACGTCTTCGACAGCGGCGCGCCGCACCCCGACGCCGAGCGCCTGGTCTTCGAGCTGCTCAAGCGCATCGGCCGGACCTGCCCGGTGATCGTCATCGCGGGCAACCACGACGACCCGCGGCGGCTGGCGGCGTGGGGCACCTTCGCCGAGCTCGGGCAGATCCGCTGCGTGGCGCGGCCGAGGCGCATCGAGCACGGCGGCCTCATCGCGATCGACTCGCGCGATGGCAGGGAGACGGCGCTCATCGCGCCGATCCCGTTCGCGCCGATGCGCTGGTTCGTCGACGCCGAGGGGCTCGGCGACGAGACGAAGGCGATCTCGAGCTACGCCGCCGGCGTGGCGAACCTCGCCGCGCATCTGTCGACCGGCTTTCGCGGCGACGCGGTCAACGTGCTGATGGCGCACACCCACGTCGAGGGCGCCAAGCTCGCGCGCTCGGAGCGGGCGGTGCACCTCGGCGATCAGTGGGCGGTCACGCCCGAGCAGCTGCCGTCGGCGGCGAGCTACGTCGCGCTCGGACACATCCACAAGCCGCAGTCGCTGCGCCACGCGGTCGAGTACGCGGGCTCGCCGCTGCAGCTCGACTTCGGCGAGGAGGGCGAGGACAAGTCCTTCGTCTTGATCGACGCGAAGCCGGGCGCGCCGGCGCAGGTGCTGCGCGTGCCGTACGAGGGCGGCACGCCGCTCAAGACCTTCGAGGGCGGCTGGGAGGAGCTCGCGGCGCAGGCCGAGGCGCTGACGGCGGCGGGGCACCTGCGCGTGTACCTGAAGCTCGAGGAGATGGAGGCCGACGTCGTCAAGCGCGTGAAGGATCTGGTGCCCAACGCGGTCGCGGTGCAGGTGCGGCTGCCCGAGGTGGCGGAGCTCGCGAGGGAGCGACCACAACGTGACGCGAGCCCGATCGAGCTCTACAAGGCGTACTGCGAGCGGCGCCATCAGACCGCGCCGGAGCCGGCGGTGCTCGAGGCCTTCGCCGAGCTGTGGCGCGCGGTCGAGGACGGGGCGGCGGCGGCGGGGGACGAGGCGTGAGGCCGCTCAAGCTCGAGGTGAGCGGGCTCACGTGCTTTCGCGAGCCGGCGGTGATCGACTTCACCAAGCTCGAGCTGGTCGCGATCGAGGGGCCGACCGGCGCGGGCAAGTCGAGCCTCCTCGACGCGATGATCCTCGCGCTCTACGGGATCGTGCCGCGCATGGGCAAGAAGGGCCTGAGCGAGCTGATCGCGCACGGGCGGAGCGGGCTCTCGGTCACGCTCGACTTCGCGCTGCGCGGCACGACCTGGCGCGTGGCGCGGACGCTGAGCCACAAGCGACCGAGCCAGGCGATCCTCGCCGAGCTGGTGGCCGAGGGGGAGGACGGCGCGCACGTCGAGAAGAAGAAGTGCGATGGAGTGCAGGACGTACAGCGCGAGATCAAGACGCTGCTGGGGATCGACGGCGCCGCGTTCCAGCAGGCGGTGATCCTGCCGCAAGGCAAGTTCCAGGAGTTCCTCGCCTCGCAGCCGGCGGAGCGCCGCAAGATCCTCAGTGAATTACTGGGGTTGCAGATCTACGCCGCGATGAGGAACAAAGCGGCCGAGCTGGCGAGCCGCCTCGGGGGTGAGGTCGACGCGCTGGCGCGGCAGCTCGCAGGCGATCTCTCCGACGCGAGCGAGGAGGCGATCGCGAGCCTGGAGCTCGAGGTCGCACACGCGCAGCGCGAGGCGGCGCGGCTGGCGGACGAGGTCGAGCGGGCGCGGGTGGCGCTCGCGGAGACCGAGCGGGTCTTTGCGGAGTGCCAGCGGCTCGTGAAGATCGACGAGGCGCTGGTCGTGATCGAGGGGCGCGAGGCGATGATCACCTCGCTGTCCGAGCGCGCGGCGCGGGCGCGCGCGGTCTTGCCGCTGACCGGGATCGTCGAGCGTATCGCGGCGAGCGAGGCGCGCGTGAAGGACCTGGGTGCGCGGGTCACGGCGCACGAGGCGCGCGTGCGCGCGGCGCGGCAGGCGCTGGAGGAGGCCGAGGGCCGAGCGCGCGCGGCCGAGATCGCGGCCGAGCAGGTCGTCGCGCTGCGGGCGCGGATCGCGCGGCTGGACGAGGCGCGCGGGCGCTTCGAGCAGCGCGAGGCGCTGGTGGCGGAGGAGGCGGCGCAGGTGGAGAGGCTCCGGCGGGCGCGGGCGGAGCTGGCGGCGGCGGTCGCGGCCGAGGCCGAGGCGGCCGGGCGGCGCGAGGCGGAGACGGCGGCGCTGAAGGCGCTGGAGGCGGCCGAGGTGCCGGCGGTGGCGGCCGAGGAGCTCTTGCGCTGGGAGGCGCTGCGCGAGGTGGCGGCGCGGATTGTGCTCGGGCGGGCGGCGCTCGGGCGCGAGGAGGCGGCGCTCGGGGCGGCGCGCGAGGCGGTCGAGCGCGCGGAGGAGGCGCTGGCCGAGGCCGAGGCCGAGCGCAAGCGGCGCGAGCACGCCGAGGTCGAGGCCGAGGTGGCGCGCGAGGCGGCGGCGGCGGCGCTGGCGGCGGCGGAGCAGGCGGCGCGGGTCGCGCTCGTGCGCGAGCACCTGCACGTCGGCGAGGCGTGCCCGGTGTGCGAGCAGGTGGTGACGGTCGTGCCGGCGGCGGCGGCGGGGTCGGCGGTCGAAGGCGCGCGGGCGGCGCTGGAGGCGGCGAAGAAGCTCGCCGAGCGGCGGCGGGGAGAGGCCGAGCGCGCGCGGGGCAAGGCGGCCGAGGCGCGCGTGAGGTCCGACGAGGCGACGGCGCGGGCGAGCGAGGCGAGCGCGCGGGTCGAGGGAGCGCGTGCGCAGATCGCGGCGGACGAGGCGGCGCTCGGCGCGGTGGTCGACGAGGTGGTCGGGGCGGGCGAAGGGGCGGTCGAGGCGCGCTTCAGCGCGGGGCTGGCGCGGCGGCAGGAGGGCGCGAAGCGGCGCGAGGCGCACGAGGCGGCGCTGAGCGCGAAGCGGAGCGCGCTGGAGCGGGCGCGCGAGGACGAGGTCCGCGGTGAGGCGCTGCGGCGCGCGGCCGAGCAGCGGGCGGGCGAGGAGGAGCGCGCGGGCGAGGCGATCGCGGCGCGGCGGGCGGCGGTCGAGGCGGCGCTGGCGGAGCTCATGGGCGGCGGCGGAGCGGCTTCGGCGAGCGGGCTCGGCGAGATCGATCCGAGGAAGGAACGCAAGGCGGCGGAGCGGGCGATCGCTGGGCTCGTCGAAGCGCACGAGGCGGCGCTGCGGGACAAGACCAGGGCGGCCGAGGCGGTGGCGGTGGCCGAGGCCGAGCACGGGCAGGTGCGCGGCGCGCGCGACGAGGCCGAGGCCGAGCGGGCGGCGGCGGTCGGAGCGCTGGCCGAGGAGGGGTGGACGGTCGAGGACGTGCGCAGCGAGGCGCTCGGCGCGGAGGAGCTGGCGGCGGCCGAGCAGCAGGTCGCGGCGCACAAGGCGGACCGGGCAGCGAGGATCGCCGAGCGGGCGGCGGTGGTCAGGGCGCTCGGGCCGGCGCGCGCGGGCGCGGCCGAGGTCGAGGCGAAGCGGGCGGCGGTCGGAGAGCTGGCGGCGCGGGACCGGGGGGCGGCAGAGCGGACGGCGGTGCTCGGGCAGAAGCTCGGCGAGGCGCGCGAGCGGCTCCTGCGCGCGGGCGGGCTCAAGGCCGAGCACGAGGACAAGGCGCGGCAGCTGCAGGTGTACAAGCGGCTGAGCGACGACCTGAGCGCCAAGCACTTCCAGGAGTTCATGCTGGAGGAGGTGATCGCCGACCTGGTGCGCGGGGCGTCGGAGCGGCTCTTCGCGCTGTCGGGGGGGCGCTATCGCATGGCGGCGGACTCGAGCGCGGGCTTCCTGGTCGTCGATCTCGACCACGCGGGCGAGCGGCGGAGCACCGACACCCTCTCGGGCGGGGAGACGTTCCTCGCGTCGCTGGCGATGGCGCTCGAGCTCTCGGAGCAGATCCGGGCCAAAGCCGGGCGGGTCGATCTCGACTGCATCTTCATCGACGAGGGCTTTGGCACGCTCGATCCGGAGACGCTCGAGACGGTGACCGAGGCGGTCGAGGGGCTCAGGCGCCCGGGAAGGCTGGTCGGGATCATCACGCACGTCGCGGAGCTGGCGCAGCGCATGCCGGAGCGGCTGGTCGTCGACAAGTCGGCGACGGGGTCGACGGTGAGGCTCATCGGCGCTACGACCGGAGGATGAGCGAGGTGTCATGAAGACGTGGATCGGGATGCTGGTGGTAACGGTGAGCGCGGGGCTCGGGTGCCTGGAGGACGAGCCGGGGGTCGACGCGAGCGACGCGCGCGAGACCGGCGACGCGGGCGGCGAGATGACGGGCGGCGAGATCGGTGAGAGCGACATCGATCGGATAGACGCGCAGTGCACGGGCGGGCGGATCCCGGTGGCGATGAGTTGCGGGCCGGCGACGGTGAGTGAGCGCGACAACCTCGGCCAGGCGCACATCCCCGACGGCACGCCGATCACCTATGAGGAGGTGCCGCCGTCGTCGGGCGACCACCGGCCGGCGTGGGCGCGCTGGGGCGAGTACGACTACCTGCCGCCGCAGCGGTGGCTGCACAACCTCGAGCACGGGGGGATCGCGTTCCTCTATGACCCGTGCGCGAGCGAGAGCGTGATCGCGTCGCTCAGGGAGTTTGCGCGCGCGCAGGCCGAGGACGAGGGCGGGCCGTTCCGCTGGGTGATGACGCCGTACCCCGGGTTACCGAGCGTCGTGGCGGTGGTGGCGTGGCAGGCGGTGTGGGAGGCGGAGTGCCTCGACGACGAGGTCAACGCTTCGTTGCAGAGTTTTATCGACGCGCGCTATCGCGCTGCGCCCGAAGACGTGGCATCGGATGGGAGCTACGCGACCGGGTGGATCGGTCACTGAGTAGAGACCAGCGAGAGCGAGACCGTCATGGCCGAATGCACGTTGTACGTCGATCGCTTCTGGATCAGTCCCTACGCGTTCACCGCGTATGTCGCGCTCGAGGAGAAGGGCGTGGCCTACGACGTGGTCGAGCTCTCGCTCGGCGACGCGGAGCACAAGCAGGAGGCCTACCTCAAGCGCTCGATCACCGGGCGGGTGCCGATGCTGGAGCACGGCGACTTCACGCTGGCCGAGTCGAGCGCGATCGCCGAGTACGTCGACGAGGCGTTCGACGGGCCGCGGCTCTTCCCGGCGCACCCCGAGGAGCGCGCGCGCGCGCGGCAGGTCATGGCGTGGTTGCGCAGTGATCTGATGGCGCTGCGCGAAGAGCGGCCGACCTCGACGATGTTCTACGAGCGCGCGAAGAAGCCGCTGTCGACGCGGGGGCAGAACTCGGCCGACAAGCTGGTCGCGGTGGCGTCGCGGCTCGTGCCGGCGGGCGCGACGAGCTTGTTCAAGAGCTGGTCGATCGCCGACGCCGATCTGGGCTTCATGCTGCACCGGTTGATCTTGAACGGGGACGTGCTGCCGGATGGCCTGCACGAGTACGCGCGCGCGCAGTGGGAGCGGCCGAGCGTGACGAGCTTCGTGCAGCGGGCGCGGCCGCCGTTCGAGCCCTATTGACGCGCGGGCGCGTGGGGACGAGGCGGTCGCGGTAAGGCTTGGAGCGGATCGAAAAACGTCGTAGAGCACGCGCCGCGTGAAGGACGCGGCGAGGACGACGACGATGGCAAATCCGCAGGCTCAGGCGAAGACGGCGATCACCCCGACCCGAGCGGTCGACTACCCGGAGTGGTACCAGCAGGTCGTGCGCGCGGCGGACATGGCCGAGGTCTCGCCGGTGCGCGGGTGCATGGTGATCAAGCCGTGGGGCTACGCGCTCTGGGAGAACATCCAGAAGGTGCTGGACGGGATGTTCAAGGAGACCGGGCACGTCAACGCGTACTTCCCGCTCTTGATCCCGAAGAGCTTCCTCGAGAAGGAGGCCGAGCACGTCGAGGGCTTCGCCAAGGAGTGCGCGGTGGTGACGCACCACCGGTTGGAGGCGGGGCCGGACGGCGGGCTGGTGCCGGCGGGTGAGCTGGAGGAGCCGTTCATCATCCGGCCGACCTCGGAGACGATCATCGGGGCGATGTTCGCGCAGTGGGTGCAGAGCTATCGGGACCTGCCGCTCTTGATCAACCAGTGGGCGAACGTGATGCGCTGGGAGCTGCGCACGCGCCTCTTCCTGAGGACGGCGGAGTTCTTGTGGCAGGAGGGGCACACCTGCCACGCGACGGCGGAGGAGGCGATCGAGGAGACCGAGAGGATGCTCGGGGTCTACGCGACCTTCGCGCGCGAGTACATGGCGATGCCGGTGCTGCCGGGCAAGAAGACGGCGGCCGAGCGCTTCCCGGGCGCGGTCGAGACGTACACGATCGAGGCGATGATGCAGGACAACAAGGCCCTGCAGGCCGGCACCTCGCACTTCCTGGGGCAGAACTTCGCCAAGGCGCAGGACATCAAGTTCCAGACGAAGACCGGCGCGCTGGAGCACGTGTGGACGACGTCGTGGGGCGTGTCGACGCGGCTCATCGGGGCGCTGATCATGACCCACGGCGACGACGACGGGCTGGTGCTGCCGCCCAGGCTGGCGCCCAAGCACGTGGTGATCGTGCCGATCTGGAGGAAGCCCGAGGAGGAGGCGAGCGTGATGGCGTACTGCCGCGCGCTCGAGGCGGAGCTCAAGGCGCAGCGCTACGACGGCGAACCGGTGCGTGTGCTGGTCGACGCGCGCGACATGAACGGCGGCGAGCGTACCTGGGAGCAGATCAAGCGGGGCGTGCCGGTGCGGCTGGAGGTCGGGCCGCGCGACATCGCCAACGACGCGGTCTTCATGGGGCGGCGCGACAAGGGGCCCAAGGACAAGGTCGCGATGGGGCGCGCGGCGTTCGTCGCGAGCGTGGCGGGGCTGCTCGGCGAGATCCAGGACAACCTCTATCAGCGGGCGCTGGCGTTCCGCGAGGCGGCGACGGTGCGCATCGAGAGCGCGGCGGACTTCGAGGCGTTCTTCGCCGAGGACCAGCCGGGCGGCTTCGCGTGGGCGTTCGCGGCCGACGACCCGGCGTACGCCGAGCGCCTGAAGGAGCTCAAGGTGAGCGCGCGCTGCATCCCCCTCGACGACAACGATGAGCTCGGGACCTGCATCTTCACCGGGCGCCCCGGGCAGAAGCGGATCGTGTTCGCGCGGGCGTATTGATCGAGGGTGCGGGTGACGTCGCCGGTCGCGTTGCGGCCGAAGCGGGATCCGCTGCGCTCGAGGCGCTCTCGTTCACTCGCAAGCGCAGAAGTGGGCGACGGTCGCGCCGGCCGAGTAGCTGCACGTCATCGCCGGGTAGTTCCAGTTGCGATAGCGGCACTGGATGGGATCGTGGAACTCGAACTCGGTCCCGGTGTACGTGTAGTCATAGCTGACCCGAGGGCCGTCGCCGTCGGCGGCACACGGCAGGTCCGGGAAGAAGTTGGCGCAGATCGAGTCCGCGGGAGAGCAGCTCGCCTCGACGTAGTTGGCGGCGACGAGGTCGACGCAGGCGAGACCCTGGTCGGCGCAGGCCTGGCTGCAGTTCTGACCCGGTGCGCCGAGGTACCAATCGAAGCCGGCGAAGGTCAAGCCGGCCGGCGACGCACAATCGCCGCCGACACAACGGGTGTCGAAGCCGAGAACGCCGTCGGGCTCCTGGAAGACGACGACATCGAAGGTCCGGGGATCGTTCGCGTCGAGGTAGACGGTCGCCACGCCGGCGTCGGGGCCATTGTCGGGGCCGTCGAGCGGCCAGCGCACGCACGCGAAGTCGTCCGCGTCGGGGCCGACGAAGGGGATCTGGTACTCGATCACCGGATAGGCCGAGTAGGCTGGTGTCGTGAAGTCCTCGAGCGGTCCGGAGGAGACCGTCGCGGTCGTGCTGAGGGTACACGGGCCGGTCGCCCGCTCGAAGTCCACGCCGAACGCGACGTTGAAATAGATCTTGTCCGCGCTCGCTCCGCCGCTCTCGAGGAGCTCGACGCCGCGAAACGTCATGACCTGGACCAGCGGCGATGGCGCTGGTTCCGAGCTGGTGAAGAGGTTGCCGGCTTCGGCTCCACCGAGGTCGATGACGACGGGGCTGCCGCAGTCGAGGACCGGGTTCTGCAAGTAGACGTGGGTGTCGCTGTCCGGTCCGCCTGTACACGCGAGACCCAGAACGGCCGTGTCGACGCGCTCGCCCGTGGACGGATCGAACGCGAGCAGGAGCGGTGTTTCGACCCCGTCCACGTCGCGTTTGCAGTCGAACTTCGCAGAGCAGAACAGGTCGCTGAAATTGACGGCGATGTCGAAGAAGCCCTGGCTGGCGCGCCGCATGACCGTGAGGGTGAACGTGACGGGGACGTCGGCGTTGTCGACGCAGGTCGCCGGCTGGGTACAGCCGTCGCCGACCGGGCAGGGATTGACGTAGGCGTCCGTGTCGATCGGGTCGGTCCCATCGTCTCCGAGATACAGCCCCACGAGCTCGAGGGTGACCGTGTGCTGCGGCTGAGACGCGTCACATGAGCCGACATAGCTGAGCGCGGCGACGCCATCTCCGAACTGGTCCGCGCAGATTCCGGTCTGGTCCCACACGACGTCGCCGGCCCCGTTGCGCGCGATCAGATTGTAGCAAGCGTCGCTGACGGTCTCGAGCTCGAGGGCGGACACGGCGATGGCAAGCCGCGAGGTGGCCCGGTCGCCGTCGGGGGAGACGTGCTCTGCGCAGCTCACACTGAAGAGAAATGCCATCAGCTGTATCCCGAGTGTACGTCTCACCGCTACCTCCGCTCTGGTAGACTCCGTCGTGGCAGAGGGTAACACGCAGACGCGCGTTGGCCGACGAAGAGTCGACAATGGATTGCCTCGAGCGGTCCGGGTCGCCGCGAAACGTTACCCGCGGCGTCCCACGGAGGTCGGTAGAGGGTCGGCGTAGGCCGCCCGCGGATGGACAATCACCGTGGACGCGGGCGGGCGCGTGCGGGACCTTCGCGCGGCGCGGGCATGGGAAGCGGTGCGCGCTTCTCGAGGCGCACGAGGAAGAAGCCGTCGAAGAGGGCGTCGGGCAGGATGCGCCAGGCGGCGGTGAGGCCGGCGAGGCCGGGGATCGCGGGGATCTGCGAGGCGGGCGCGTCCGGGGCGAGCGCGGGTACTGGGGTCGGGATCGGGACGACGGCGCCGTCGAGCTCGGCGAGCACGTCGTTGACGGCGTGCTCGTTCTCTTCGAGCGAGAAGCTGCAGGTGCAATAGACGAGCGTGCCGCCGACCTTGAGGGCGGCGAGCGCGGAGCGCAAGAGCGCGCGCTGCTTGTGGGCGCACTCGGCGACCTTGCGCGGGCTCCAGTGGCGGGAGCTGTCGGCGTCGGCGGCGTCGAAGCGCGCCTCGGAGGAGCAGGGCGCGTCGAGGAGGATCTTGTCGAAGCGCTCGGGCACGGCGCCGCCGACGGCGCGGCCGTCCTTCATGAAAAGGCGCACGCCGGGGTTCTTCAGGGCGCAGTAGCGATCGAGGATCGCGCGCAGCTTGAAGAAGCGCGGCCTGACCGCCTCGACCGCGGCGAGGTGGCCGGTGACGGGGTGCGCGGGATCGGAGGCGAGCGCGGCGGCGAGCTGGAGCGTCTTGCCGCCGGGCGCGGCGCAGAGATCGAGCACGGCGTCGTCTGGGGTGGGCGCGAGCGCGAGCGGCGGGATGAGGCTCGAGGGATTGATGAGGTAGGCGCGGCCCTCGGTGACGGCGGGCGCGCGGGCGAGCGCGGCGGGGTCGGCGTCGTGCGCGACGACGGCCGAAGGGAGGAGCGGAGTGAAGTGCGCGGCGGGGAAGGCGCGGCCGAGCTCGGCGAGCGTGTCGGCCGGCGCGGCCATGAGCGGGTTGAGCCAGAGGCAGGCGGGCTTTTCGAGCGCGAAGGAGGCGATCACCGGGTCGAGGCGATCGGCGGGTACGACCTGGGCGAGGCGCTCGATGAAGGCAGCGGGCAACACGGTCGAGGCGTAGCACGGCGGGGCGCGACGAGGCGAGGTGTCTCCTCGGGGAGACGCTGGTGTCGTCGCGGGGAACAGGGGCGCGCGCGCGAGGTCGATGTCGCGTGGACCGGAGGCGTGGATCCGGGCTTGCATTGGTGGGGCTCGGGCGCTCGACGGGCGAGCGCGCGAGACACGAGGGGAAGTGAAGATGCGGGGATTCGGGGTGATGATGGCGCTCGGGTGGGTGCTGCTCGGGTGCGACGATGAGGCGGCGATCGGGGTGGAGGACGTCGAGGCGTCGCTCGTGCGCGCGGACGTGGAGGACGCGGGGGTGCGCGAGACCTTCGACGGGCGCGGGTTCGACGCGCGGGAGATCGGAGACGCGGGCGGGGAAGGCGAGACCGATGCGCCGGCGACGGAGGATGCGCCGGCGACGGAGGATACGGCGGATGCGGCGGATGCGGGCATGATCGAGCTCGGACCGGTGCCCGACCTGGTCGCGCCGGGCGAGGCCGGGCAACCGGTCTACGTCTTCCTGTTCACGCACACCGAGGACCCGTTCAATCACGCGCTCAGCGAGGCGCGCTACACCACGACTCCGCCGATCCTCGAGGCGATCGCGCGCGACTACCCCGACACGCACCCGGAGTGGACGGTGCAGTTCCAGGGATCGGACGCGCGCACCATCGCCGAGCGCCATGGCGAAGGCGGGATCGTCGCGTCGCTGCGCGCGCTCGCGACGCGGGGGCGCGTGCACTTCGGCTATCACGGCCAGCACGACCCGACCTATCTGAACCGACCGCAGAACGGGCTCGACGAAGGCTCGAGCTTCGAGGCGATCGCCGAGGCGTTCGATGATTGGGTGAGCTGCGAGCGTGAGCTCGCGAGCGGGGACTGTGAGGCGGAGGGCGCGGGCGGGATCGTCCGGATCCAGGAGACCTTCGGGTCGATCCAGGTGTACTCGGGGCTCTTCGTCGGCGGCGAGGGCAACGGCCCGTTCGAGGATGGCGGCGGGCACTGGGCGATCCGACGGCGCGCGCCCGAGGTGGCGATCGGCTTCGGCTTCTCCGACCACGCCCCGGGGGGCTCGGACTTCGAGCCGCTCGTGCGCGAGCTGATGACGATCCTGTCGCCCAGCGGCGAGACCTCGGGCGGGGTCTTCTGGGTCGGCGACACCCTGCGCATCAACGACGGCGACTGGCGCGACGACGTGCACCTGTCGTCGATCGACGACGGCGCCGAGGCGGTGCGCGCGCGCATCGAGGGTGTCGATACGACGCGGATCCGGATCTTCAACGGCGGGATCGCGTCGAAGTTCATCTACGCGAAGACGAGCCCGACCCAGTACGGCTACGCGCACCCGGAGAGCCCGGCGCTGCCGCCGACGCAGGTGCACACGACCGCCGAAATCGCTCGTAATTATGAGAACATGGAGGAGGGGCTCAGGTACCTGGCGGGGACCTTCATGCCGGCCAACCCGGGCAGCCGCTTCATCGGTCCGGACGAGCTGCGGGCGATCGCCGCGCCCGACGACCTCTTCGAGGTGACGGCGGACGAGCTCGAGGTGATCGCACGCTGGGTGATAGCGTACTGGGGTGAGCGACCGCCGAGCTACGTGTCCGACGGGCGGGAGTTCTACTCGCTGCGCGACGCGATCGGGCTCCTGGCGCGGGCGATTGTGGCGGACGGGGCGCCGGCGACGCTGGAGCTGACGCGCTTCTACGGGCCGCACGCGATCGAGGACGCAGCGCGCGCGGTGACGCTGACCGCGGAGGAGGTCCGAGCGCTGGCGCGGCGGATCGCGGGGATCGCGAGCGCGCCGATCCCGAGCGAGGCGGCATGGACGCCGCGGCCGGCGGGGCTCATGCCGGGGGTCTTCGCGGTGGGGGAAAAGCGCGTGACGGCGGCGCAGGCGCTGTGGGCGCTGGCCTACACGCACGCGGTCGAGGCGGCGAGCGGGGCAGCGCCGGCGGAGGTGACGGCGCCGGCGGTCGAGGGGCTGCCCGAGACCTACGATCTCTATGTCGGGCTCGGGTGTGTCTCGTGCGAGGACGCGGCGTGGTCGACGAAGCCGGCGCGCTTGCGGCCGTTGCCCGCGGAGTGAGCGCGCGACGATGGCAGCGAGGTGCCGGGGCCAGCCCGGGCCTCGCGCGCCGGCGGGATTGCCAGCGTGAGGCGAGTTGCGCTACCGCTTTCGCATGCACGACCCAGAGCTGACGATCCGATCCGCACAGGTGGAGGACGCGCCCGCGCTGGCGCAAGCGGAGCGCGCGATCGCCGAGACGCCGGGGCTCCTCGTGTCCCAGCCACACGAGCTCGTGCACGAGCGCTTCGCGCAGAAGATCGCGGCGCTCGCGCACGCCGACAACGGGCGCTACCTCGTGGCGGAGGCGGAGGGGCGCATCGTCGGTCACGGCCTGCTCGATCCGCTGGCGCTCGCCGCGGTGCGACACGTCGTGCACCTGACCCTCGTCGCGCACCCCGGGTGGCAGGGACGGGGCGTCGGCGGCGCGTTGCTCGGCAGTCTCATCGCGTGGGCGAAGAGCGCCCCGGCCGTCGAGAAGATCGAGCTCCACGTGCGCTCGTCGAATGCGCGCGCGCAGGCGCTCTACCGCAAGTTCGGCTTCACCGAGATGGGACGGTGGCGCCGGCGCGTGAAGGTCGCGCCGGGCCAGTACCTCGACGACGTGGCGATGGAGCTCTTCGTGAGCTGAGTCGGCTGAGCGGCGGGTCGCGAGGGCCAGCCAGGGTGGCTCGACGCTCGTGGGAATGGGCGGAGGGGGCTCGCTGGTTCGGGGCGTGGGGCCGAAGACGCCGTCGACGCGCGAAGAGGCTCCAGGGAGATCATGCCCGGAGTGCCCGCCCCGACGACGGTTGCGATCCTCGGCGTGGGTCTGGTGATCGCGATCGCCAGGCCCTCCGACGTCGGGGTGCGGGGCGCGGGCGGCGGCGCGAACGCGCGCGAGGTGGCGGCGCGCGCGCCCGAGGTGAGCGCGGAGCGGGCGGCGAGCCCCGAGCAGGCGGGCGCGGCGACGCCGGTGGTGCAGGGGTCGGGTCCGAGCGCGGAGTCGGAGCCGGAAGATGAGCGTGACGCGATCGTGATCGAGGAGGCGGCGGCGCTCGCGCGCTTCGAGGTACCGCGCGATCGCATGGCGTTGGAGGTGGCGACGGGGGCGACGAGCGCGGCGCGCTTCTCGGCGAGCGAGGCGACGCTGGTCGCGTTGATCGCGTCGTGGTGTGCGCCTTGCGCGGACGAGCTGCCGGCGCTCTTCGGGTTCTCGCGCGAGCGTGGGGTCGCGCTGGTGCTGGTCGTGCTCGACGAGGTCGCGGGGCCGGAGTCGCTCATGGCGGTGGTCGAGGACATGCTCGCCGAGGTCGAGCCGGTCTCGCAGGCGCTGCCGGCGGTGATGCTGCGGGCGGATCCGGACGGCGCCTGGAGCGAGGCGACGGCGCCGGTCCTGGCGGGGCGCGGCGAGCCGGGGGCGTTGCCGCAGACGCTCTTGTTCGGGGGCGACGGGCGCGCTCGGGCGCTCGTGCAGGGGAGCTTCAGCGGGGCGATCGGCGGGCGTCTGGCCGAGCACCTGGCGACACACGCGGAGGCGCGACCGTGAGCGCCGCGGCGATGGCGGGCGCGCACGCGTACGCGGGCTACGTGGCGCTGCAGGTCGAAGCGCTGCGCGTGCCGATGCTGGCGCTGATCGGCGGGCTCTGGGCGGTGACGCTGCTCGACGTGGAGGCGGACCGGCGGCGCGCGTGGTGTGGGTGCTTCCTGGCGATCGCCGCGGCGCTGCACGCGCGGGTGCTCGGGGCGGAGGCGGCGTTCGTCGAGATCCAGCTCGGGCTCGCGGCGTTCGTCGCGGGGTCGGCGAGCCAGATGTTGATCGTGCCGGCGCGGCGCGTGCCGCTCGCGGCGGCGCTGGGCGTGGCGGTGGCGGTGGGCTTGCTGGTCGGCGCGCCGGCGGGTGGGAGCGCGGCGGTGGCGGGCGCGGTCGGCGGGGTGCTGGCGGGGCTGAGGCCCGGCGCGGCGCTGGAGGTCATCGTGCGCGGGCGCTCGGCGGACCCGTGGCTGGCGTGGTCGCCGGTGGACGAGGAGGCGCGCTGATGCTGGGGCTGTGTCGCTACTGCCTGGACGAACCGCCGGCGCGGGCGGCGGGTGAGCGCTGCGCCCACCCGGAGTGCCCGCTCGACGTGGATGCGCACGGCAAGGTCAGCGGCGCGCCGCGGTTGGGGGCGCGCACGCCGACGCGCCCGAGCCTGGTCGGTGGGCCGGGCGCCGAGGTCGTCGCGCCCGAGGAGGTGAGACCGGCGCCGCACATCGGCACGCAGCCGTCCTTGACCGGGAGGGCGCGGTGAGGGGCGAAGGCGTGACCGGCGAGGCGGGCGGCGCGCAGGGCGGGCGGCCGGCGGGGGCGATCGCGACGGTGGGGATCGTCGTCTGCGTCGCGTGGTGCGCGGCGGTGGCGACCGGGCTCGGGCGGGCGCTGCTCGGGAGCGAGGCGGCGGCGGGGCCGGCGGGGTTCGCGCTGTATCTGCCGGGGGCGCTCGTGGGGGCGGCGCTCCTGGCGTGGGCGGCGTGGCGGCGGCTGGTGGCGGCGGCGCCGCGCTGGGTGCCGCGCGCGGCGCTCGAGGCGACGGCGGCGGTGGTGGAGGTGAGCGCGGACGAGGACGAAGAAGGCACGCTCGGAGAGCGAGGCCCGGAGGTGGTGGCTCGCGCGGCGCGTGAGGGAGGCACGGCGGGTGGAGGTGTGCGGGCGGCGGCGCCGGCGGCGCCGGGGATCGTGCACCTGGGGCCGGGGGTGGACCCGGCGTGGGCGGCGTGGGGGCTCGCGTGGGAGGCGCCGGGGCACGGCGCGGGGCTCGTGCCGCTGCCGAGCGGGGCGCGGGTGATCGTGGGGCGGGATCCGGCGTCGCACGTGGTGGTACGGCTCGACCAGGTGTCGTGGCAACACCTCGAGCTCGACGTGCAGGAGGGGCGCGTGGTGGCGTTCGACGTCGGCTCGAAGAACGGGACGCGCAGCGCGCCGGACGGGGAGGCGCTGCCCGCGCGCACGCCGCTCGCGTGGGCGCCGGGAGAGGCGCTGCACCTGGCGCACCCGGTGGCGCTGACGCTCAGGTTGGAGCCGCTGCGATGAGCGGCGAGGCCGGGGGCGCGGTGACGCGCGGGGCGGGCTTCTCGCTGGTCGGGCGCGGCAAGCGCACACCCGAGGACCGGTGGGCGCTGGCTGAGCTCGACGAGGTGGTCGTCGGCGCGGTGGCAGACGGGATCTCGGACCCGCTGGGCGATGGGCGCGCGGGCGCGTCGGGCGCGGTGGCGGACGAGGCGGTGGGCGCGTTCGTCGAGCGCGCGAGCCGCGCGGTCGAGGGCGGGGTGACCGAGCCGGCGGCGATCGTGCGGGCGGCGTTCGAGGCGGCCGAGCTGGCGGCGCGCACGACGGCGCGAAACGGCGGTGAGGCGGGCGGGGCGGCGTTCGTCGGGGCGTGTCTCGGGCGCGGGGGGCGGCTGGCGGTGGTCAAGGTGGGCGACTGTCGGGCGCTGACGAGCGACGGGGGTGCCTTGTGGCGACCGGCGACGCCGAGCGACGACGCGGACCGGTGTGGAGGGCTGACGGCGTTCCTCGGGGCGACGGCGGTGCAGGCCGAGGTCGTGGTGCACGAGGGGGTGGAGCGCGCGCTGCTCGTCAGCGACGGCGGGTGGCGGGCGGGGGTGCCGGCGCCGGGTGCCTTGCCGGCGGCGCCGTTTGCGCTGGTGCGCGAGGTGGTGGCGCGGGCGCGGCGGGCCGGGGAGACCGACGATCTGACGGCGTTGGCGTTGGTGCGTGAGCCGGGCGCGGGCGCGACGAAGGGGGTGATCGAGCGGCTGGCGCCGCTGAGCTTCGCGCTGGCGGGGGCGTTGTTCTTCGCGGCGGGGCTGGTGGCGGCGACGCTCTTCGGAGGGGCGCCGTGAGCGCGCTGGTCGTCGTGATCGCGGCGGCGCTGGCCGTGGAGGCGGCGCCGCGTGAGGACGTACACCACGTGCTGGTGCTCGACGACTCGGGCTCTATGGAGACGGACTTCGACGTGCACGGCTTCGCGCTGGCCGTACCGCAGCTCTTCCAACGCATGGTCGGCGAGAAGAACCCGGAGCGGCTGACGGTGCTGACCCTGGCGCAGGGCTCGCCGCTCGGGCCCGTGCGGCACCTCACGCCCGGGGAGTACCTGCGCTACGAGCGCGAGAACGGGACCTTCTACGCGAAGGCGATCGCGGAGGCGATCCAGGTGGCGGAGGCGTCGCGCGCGGCGCGCGTGGAGATCGCGCTGGTGACCGACGCCGAGCCGAGCGACCCGCTGGCGCGGGCGGCGATCGACCGAGCGTTACAGGCGGACGCACGGATCGGCTTCGGGTGCTTCCAGCTCGGCACGAGCGATGCGGGAGATCTCTGTGTCGGGCGCACGCACTTCGCGCGCGACGGCTTCGACATGGCGCGGCTCATGGCGACGCACCTGGCGGCGTCCTTCGGCAGCATCCCACGCTGGGGGCGCATCGAGCGCGGCGGCGAGCGGGTGCCGATCCCGCTCGGGCGCTACGTGAGCCGGCTGCACGTGCTGCTCCTCGGCGCGCGCGCGGGCGAGGACTTCGCCGCGGAGCTCGCGCTCGGGGGCGACGTGAGGTCGGTGGTGATCGACCACACGCGGCCGATGATGCCGGCGGACCTGCTCGTGCAGGCGGCGCGCACCGGGTCGAAGTCGCCGATGGAGCTGCCGGTCGGGCCGCGCCCGCGGCTGGCGCTCGGAACGTTGAGCAGCGAGGCGAAGGCGGGGGTGGAGCCCGAGCTGCGT
This sequence comes from Deltaproteobacteria bacterium, assembly GCA_011526585.1. Lineage (GTDB taxonomy): Bacteria > Myxococcota_A > UBA9042 > PHBI01 > PHBI01 > WYBB01. The sequence continues at coordinate 24,003 of WYBB01000243.1, read as the reverse complement.
CTCGTGCGCGCGGACGGGCCGGTCGCCTGGGGGGTGATCCTCGAGTACGATCTCGAGGTCGCGTTGGAGGCGCCGGCGACGATCGAGCCGAGCGCGGAGCGCTTCGTGGCGCGCGCGCACCTGACCCACCGGGGCCTGCACGTCGACGACCTCGAGGCGCTGCGTGAGCTCGGGCTCGGACCGACGCTGGTGATCGCGCGCGACGGTCGGCGCGAGTCGATTGCGATGACGCTGGATGCAAGCGGCTGGGCGCAGGTCGAGGTCCAGGCGCCTCTGCCCGAAGCGAGCTGGGCTCTCGTCGCGCGCTTCACCTCGAGCACGGCCGACCTCGCATCACCGGAGGTGATCGTCACGCGCGACAACCCCGCGCGCCTCGACGTCACCGCCACGCCCGAGCCCGCACCGCCCGCGCCCACGCCCCAACCGCCGCCGACCCCTGCCTCCCCGACACCCTCGCCCACCCCTGCGCCCGCGCCCACCCCGATCAGCGCCTGGTTGCCGCCGACGCTGACCCTGCCCGAGTGGACGATCGAAGGGCAGACGATGACCTACACCCTCACCGTCGTCAGCGCCGACGGGCGCGCGCTCGCGGGCGACGAGATCCGCGCGCACTCCCTCGCCGCCACCATCGTCCTCGACGGGCGCGAGCACGCCATGAGCCTCGCCGGCGACCGCTTCGAGGTCTCCCACCCGCTGCCCGCCGCGCCCCACACCCTCCAGGCCGAGCTCGTGCTGCGCCACCCCGGCGGCGAGATCCGCTCGGCGCCCGCGCGCATGGAGATCCTGCCCGACGCGGTCGTGCGCCTCCTGCCGAGCCACGACCTCGGCACCGTGCCCGCCGGCTGCGACCTCGACGCCCACTGTCAGCCGCTCGACCTCACCCACGGCCGCGCCCTCGACCGCGCCGCCCTCACCGTCACCCGCACCGACCCGTACGACGACCTCACCGTCACCCTCCTCCGCGGCGACGAGCCCCACCGCCTGCGCCGCGACCACCCGCTCACCCTGCCGCCCTCCTCCGCCCCCATCGCCATCTGCTGGGCGCCCCCGGGCTGCACCGAAGCCCCCGCGGACCTGCACGCCGCGCTCACCATCGCGCCCGCCGACCCGCGCCTCGCCACGTCCGAGCGCAGCGCCCACACGCGCGTCTTCGCCTCCGCGATCACCCCCTCGACCTGGCTCGCCTGCAACCTCTGGTGGTGCCTCATCGTCATCGGCACCCTGCTCACCCTCTTCATCGTCTGGGGCTACCTGCGCCCGCACGCCTTCCCCGCGGGCGCCTTCATCCAGGTCGCCGACCAGGAGCGCCGCCTCGCCAAGGACCCCGGCCGCCCCCTGCGCTCGGTCCCGCACGGCCGTCGCGGCTTCTACCGCACCGCCACCTGCGCCATCGACCCCTCCGGCTTCACCGTCAAGCGCACCCGCCCCCACGCCGTGCAGCTCCGCGCCGACCGCGGCCGCATCGCCCTCTACCCGCGCGGCTCCGCCGTCGAGCGCCGCCAGCGCGGCCAGTGGGTGCCCATCGACCGCCGCGCCGAGCCGTTCCTGCTCTCCGGCGCCACCTATCGCGTCAACCAACGCTTCGTCTTCCGCGTGCTCGTCTGACCTGCTGCCCCTACGGAGGCCCACCATGCTGCTCGGTACCCACAAGCTCCGCCCCACCTTCTTCATCGGCCTCGGCGGCTCGGGCGGCCGCGTCGTCGACGTGCTCGCGCGCCGCCTCTCCGCCGACCCGAGCTTCCCGCGCTACGCCGACCTCGTGCACTTCGTCGCGGTCGACACCGATCAGAACGACCTCCAGCGCCTGCACCGCGAAGTGCACAAGAGCAACATCTCGATCGCCAACAAGCCGCGCCGCATCGCGCTGCACCGCGGCGAAGCGACGGGCCTCGCCGAGGACCGCCGCGTCACGAGCTGGGTGCACCCGAGCTACCGCTTCCGCGAGCACTCCAACGCCGGCGCCGGCCAGATCCGCCTCGAAGCGCGCTACTCGCTGCACTGCCAGGTCCTCGAGCAGCAGCCCCACAACCTCACCGAGATCCTGCGCCGCCAGCTCCAGCGCGCGCTCCGCGCCGGCGCCCCCAACCGCAGCTCCGAGCGCGTGCGCTTCCACCTCTGGGCGTCGACCGCCGGCGGCACCGGCTCGGGTGCCAGCCTCGTCGTCGCCAACCTCGTGCGCAAGCTCGCCGCCGAGCTCGGCGCCGAGGCCGAGGTCTTCGGCAACTTCTTCCTGCCGAGCCTCTTCCGCGACCGCGTCGCGCCCGCGCTCATCGCCAAGATCGAAGCCAACGGCTACGCCGCCCTGACCGAGATCGAGCGCTTCCAGGAGCTGCGCTACGAAGGCGGCCCCGACCCGATCGAGCTCGTCTTCGACCCGCTCGGCGCCCACGACAAGGCCGTCGCCCCGACCGACCGCGTCGAGCGCGCGCCCTTCGACTGGGTCTACCTCGTCGACCGCCCGGAGGCGATGACGATCGAGGCGATCTACGCCGCCGCCGGCGAGGCCGCCTACCTCCAGCTCTTCACCCCGATCCTCGGCTACCAGGAGCGCGAGGCCGACAACTTCCGCCAGCTCCAGACCCGCCTGGCCGCCGGCTACTTCGCCCTGCAGAACGGCGCCATCGGCGCCTCGGTCATCGAGCTGCCGCGCGAGCGACTCGTGCGCTACTGCGCGCGCCGCGCCACCATCGACGCGCTCGAGCGCCTGGTCATCGCCCAGGGCTCCGACGACGCCGCGCGCATCGATCTCGTCGACCCGGCGTGGAAGGCGCTGTCCGAGTCCGAACAGGGCCGACGCCTCGACCGCGCCTTCGTCGACTTCATCCGCGGCGAGGCGCGCCGCGAAGAGGCGGCGAACCAGCCCGGAATCTTCAGTGAGATCAATCGCTTCGAGAGCATGTCCAGCGCGCTCCTCGACGCCTTCCGGGCCCTCCTCAAGGTCGAGCTCGAGGCCGCCGAGGACCTCGTCGCCATCGACTCGATCAACGCGGCGGCGATCACGCCCGAGAACACCTCGCTCAACGCCCAGCGCGACGCGATGCTGCGCGATCTCTCCCGCGCGCGGGCCGCGCTGTCCGATCGCGCCGTCGCCCTCGAGAAGGATCTCGCCTCGGGCCAGCTGCTCACGCGCTTCTTCTCGCGCTACCGCGTCTCGCCGCTCTGCCAGCGCTTCCTCCTCATCGAGCTCGACCGCATGGCGCGCGAGGACCAGCGCCTCGGCGGCGAGGACGACCAAGCCCTCAGCGCCTGGTGCATCGTGCCCTTCGACGACGCCGAGAGCGGTCGTCACCTCGCGCTGGCGCCCGCCGACCCCTCGAGCTGGAAGCTCGACCAGCCGGAGCTGCGCCGCCAGCTGCAGGCCCTCGAGGCGGGCCTCTCCGACGCGGCGCGCCGCCTCTTCAAGAAGGAGCAGGCCTTCGCCGAGCGCCGCCAGGCCGTCGTCGCCTGGTTCAACCAGCTCCGCGACACCGCCCAGGAGACCTTGATCGTCGAGTTCTGGCAGCGCGTGCAGCGCGCGCTCGAGCAGCAGGTCAAGCAGCGCCTCGAGGTCTTCCGCGCCATCGCCAAGCAGGGCCTCGGCCTCGTCTCGCACCTGCGCGCCGACGCCGAGCGCAGCCGCGCGCGCGGGCTCGCCGTCGGCGACATCGCCGACGCCCCGAGCGCGAAGCCCGCCGACGACGCGCTCGGCCCCGACGGCGTCGCCGGCGAGTTCCACCTCGGCTCCGAGGTCTTCCACGACGAGCGCGCCGGCGTGCGCGCCTGGGACGAGCTCTGGCGCCTCGTCGTCGAGCCGAGCCTGCACGTGCCGCTGCAGGACCTCCTGCCCGCCATCGATCGCCACCTGCAGGCCGGCGACGCCGAGCGCGTGCTCTACCGCATCGCCCACGATCTCGACGAGCTCCATCGCGAGCGCGTCGCCCGACACCTGAGCGTCGATCAACCGCTCACCCTCGCCGACGCGCTCGTGCTCGAGGCGCGCTTCGCGCTGACCGCCCACCAGGCCCCCACGAAGGCCGCGCTCGACGCCGTCGCGCTACCCCGGATCCGCGACTACCTCGCCGACAAGATCGCGCGCGTCGCCGGCATGTCCCGCGCGCTCGGCCGCTTCGACGAGCCGGTCGTCGCCGGCCGCGAGTTCTCGCCCTACCGCCCCCGCTTCGTCGGCGTCTCCACCACCCACCTCGAGCACGCGCCGGTCATCGCCGAGGCGCTCGGCGTCGGTGCCAGCGGCTTCGAGCGCCTCGAGGACTGGACCTCGCCCGACCTCGTCTCCTTCTATCAAGCCTGCCTCGGCGTGCCGCTCTACGCCTGGGTCGAGGTGCAGGGCCCGCTCGCCCTCGCCTACGCCCACGAGTCGCGCGACCCGCTGCGCAAGGAGCCGCTGCACATCGATCACCGCTGGGAGGGCGACGGCCTGCCGGGGCTCGACCCGGTGACCCGCCGCGTCTGGGAAGACGCCAGAGCCCGCCTCGCCGCCGCCGGCCTCACCGCCGTCGCGCGCGCGCTCGCCGCCGGCGTCGTGCACCGCGAAGGCGAGCGCTTCCGCTGGCGCCTGCGCGGCAAGGAGGGCGACCTCGGACCCAGCGCGCGCCACCTCGCGACCGCCTGGGCCTCGCTCTCGGACGCGCTGCGCGAACCGCTCGAAGAAGCCTCCGCCGCCATCCTCGCCGCCGAGCCCGAGCGCACCCCCGCCATGGCCGCCACCCTCGCCGGCTGCCGTTTCGACGCCGAGGCCGACGGACACGGCCTCGAAGCCGCCGCCTACGGCGCCCTCGCCCGCGCCCTCACCGCCCCTGACATCGAGCGGCGCGCAGCATGAGCGACGCCCCTCCGATCGCGGTCGTCGCCCAACGCCCGCCTCGCAACCACCCGCTGGCCGCCGCCTTGCGCGCGACCATCGAGCGCGTCGCCCGCCGCCCCGGCGTCGAGCTGCGCGACGACGGGACCCGCGGCACCGCCGCGCGCGCGATCTGGATCGGTCTCGAAGCCCCCGCCGGCTCGCTCGCCGGCTACACCGTGGCGCTCTTGCTCGACGCGCCGCCACCCGACGCCGACCCGGCCCCGCCCCCGCTCGACGCGCCGACCTGGGCCGTGCCCGCCGATGCCTTCGGACAACCGCTCGACGGCCTCACGCGCGTGCATCGCCTCGGCAGCCTGCTCGCCGCCGTGATCGATCGCATGCAGGCCGCCGGCGCCCACCTTCACCCCTCCACCGCCCGCCCCGACCAGGAGCCGCTCTGGTCCACCCCCGGCCTCGGCTTCGCGCTCGCAGCCAGCGCCCACCTGTCCGCGCCCGCGCTGCGCGACAACCTCGCGCGCCGCCTGCTCTCGCGCGCCCACGCCGTGGTCGCCGCCGAGCTCGACGACGGCCGCGCCATCGCCCTGGACGCCCCCACGCTACCGCCGGCCCTCGATCCCGACGCGCTCGCCGCGCACCTCGACACCGGCGTCGAGCCGGAGTCCCTGCGCCGCGACGCGCTCGCCGCCGCCGAGCGCTTCAGCGCCGAGGTCCGCGCCGCCACCGACCGCGCGCTCGCGCTGCACGGCCTCGCCGCGCTCGCCCCGCTGCAGCGTTCGCTCGACCGCGTGCGCACCGACCTCACCCTCCCCGACCCTGCTCCCCCGGCCGCGCCCGCGCCCCACGACGGCGCGCTCCGAGCCACCCAGGCGCGCCTCGCCCGGATCCCGCACGCGCTCCCCGGCACCACGCTGCTCACCCTCGCCTGGGCCGCCCCGGCCGCCGCCCTCACCGGCCTCGCGCTCGGCCCCGCGCTCGACGCCTCCGTCACCGGCGGCGGCCACGCGCTCGCCGCCACCCTCGGCGGCGCCGCCTTCCTCGCGCTCTCTGGCGCCGCCCGTCTCGCCACCGCGCTCCGTCGCGCCCTCACCCGCCGCGCGCGTGACGACGCCCAGCGCGACCTCGACCAAGCCCGACGCGCCCACGAGCACCACGCCCGACGCGCGCTCGCCCCGGCGCTCGTCCGCGGCGCACGCACCTGGCTCGCGTCCGAGCTCGACGCCGAGCGCGACCGCCTCGCCGCCCTCGAGCGTCACTCCCGCCGCCACCTCGCGAGCGCTCCCGCTCCGCTCACCCCCCAGCCGACCGACCCGACGCACGCGACCGACCTCGCCGTTCACGACCTCGCCGTCGACCTCCGCCCCGCCGAAGCCCTCCTCGACCCGCGCCCCGAGCCCCTCGTGCAGCGCCTTCGCCACGAGCTCGCCGGCGACTGGCGCCACGCCCTGCCGACCCTGCTCGACCCGCTCGAGACCGCCCGCGAGCTCGTCGGCCCCCAGCGCGCGCCCCCCTGGCTCACGCGCAGCGACGTCGCCGCCGCGCTCCGGCCCCCGCTCGCCACCGCGCTCGCCTCGCTCGACCGCGCCCTCGGCGCCCTGGTCCCCCACGGGCTGCCCGCGCGCCGCCTCGCGCTGCTCCCCGCGCCGTTCTCCTCCGACGAGCTCGACCTGCGCGCGGACCGTATCCTGCAATCATCTCGCGACGCCCACGTCATCATCTGCTGGAGGCCGTCTTGACATTCATTACGACAGCCTCCATCGCAATCACCTGTATTCTCATTGCACACCTCTTCGCGCGCGCGACCGCCCGGCTCGCGCCGGCCCTCGTCGCCCCGGCCCGCGGCTCCCACTGGCTCCTGGCCGGCGCCGTCGTCGCCCTGACCGTCCTGCTGAGCCACATGGCGCTCGGCCACTCCTGGCTCGACGCGCTCGCGCCTCGCGCCGGGATCGCCGCTCACGGCGCCCAGGGTGCGCTCGCCGCCCTCGCGCTCAGCCTCGCCGCCCTCGTCGTGCTCACGAGCGCCCTTCACCTCCTCCTGCGTCGCCCGCTCGACGCCCCGCCCGCCCCTTCGCTCGCCCTGCTCGTCGGCGTCGCGCCCGACGGCCACGCCCTCGAAGGCGTGCGCCGCCCGCTGCGCTGGGCTTGCCACGCGCTCGCGCTCGGCCTCGTCGTCGCCCTGCCGCTCACATCCGACACGCTCGATCCGGCCACCTGGGCGCTCGCCCCGACCCTCTTCGTCGCCGCCGCGCGCGCGCTGGCCCCCCCGCGCAGCGCGCCCCCACCCACGCCCGCCGCCGCGCCCCCCCCCGCGCAGACCCCGCCCGACGAAGCCGCCCACGCCGCGCTGCACCGCGCCCTCGGCGCCCCGCCGCTCTTCGAGCGCGAGCCCGCCGTCGCCGGCCACCCCGACGCCTTCCTCGCGACGGTCCTCGCCGCCTACCAGGCCGAGCGCGCGCTTGCCCACCCCCACGGCCTCGCGCTCGCCATCGCCGCCCCGCCCGGCGCCGGCAAGCACCGCGCCGCCGAGCGCATCGCCTCCGAGCTCGCCGAGCTCGGCCGCGCCGCCCTCTGGCTCCGCGACCCCGCCGCGCTGCGCTCCTTCCTCGACGCGCTCGACCACGCCTCGCTCTCCCCGCGCCTCGGCCTCGTCGTCGTCGGCCCCGAGCTCGGCCGCTCGGGCGAAGCGCTCGCGCTCCTGCGCTACGCCCTTCACCGCGCCCGCGCCGCCACCACCGCCCCGATCGACCTCATCGTGCTCGGCCGCTCGACCGCGGTGCTCACCGTCGCCCGCGCCATCGGCGCCGCCGAGCCGCGCCTCGTCACCCCGCTCCACCCGCTCCCCACGCGGCCCATTCTGCGCTACCTCCTCGCCGCGCCGCCCGCGCCCGAGCTCGCCGCCGCCGCCCCCGCCGCCACACATTTCCTCGCCTTCGACCGCCCCGCCCCGCTCGCCCGCTACCCCGACGCCGCCTCCGCCGCGCGCGAGTACCTCGTCGCCGCCGGCGGCCCGCGCGGCCGTCGCCTGCGCGAAGACCGCGCCCACGCCCTCGTGCGCGGCCGCGCCCCCCGCCTGCTCGTCGCGCTCCCCGGCGACCGCGACGCCCCACCCGCGCGCGAGAGCCTGGCCCGCGAACAGCTCCGCGCCGCGCTCGCCGAGGCCCCGCAAGACCCGCACCGCCTGCGCGAGGTCTTCTCGCCGGCCCTTGTCGCGCACGAGCTCGACGCCCTCGAGCGCGCCGGCCTGCTCCGGCACCTGCCGAGCTGGCGCCCCTCGCCCGCGGGCCTCATCGCCGCCCCCCGCCTGATGGCCCGCCTCCCCGGCGCCTCCTTCGCCCCGACCGCGCGGGTCACCCTCGTCGAGCCGCGCACCGCCCGCCGCCTCGAGGTCAGCCCCGCACGCGCCGACTTCGAGCACTACGACGGCGCGATTCTCACCCTCGACCCCGGCCCCGCCGCTCAACGCTACGAGGTCCGCGTCGACCCCGCGCGCCCCGCGCATTCGTGCGGCCCCGACGCCCCGCGCGTGCTCACCCCGACCGCGCACCTCGCCGCGACCCCGCTGCGCACCCTGCACCTCCGCCCGGCCGCGTCGACCCCCGCCACCCGCACGCGCCTGCGCTTCCGCGGCCCCCGCGAGCTCGAGCTCTGGGAGGGCGAGCTCACGCTCCACGCGCTGCACTTCGGCGTCAAGCTCTTCGGCGGCCACGACGAGGCCTCGCGCGAACCGCTCGGCCCCGAGTCGCGCGCGCTCACGCGCCTCTTGCCGACCCCGCTCGAGCTCGCGCCGCTCACGACCTCCGCCCGCGCGCTCGTCCTGTCCGACGCCTCCGGCGCCGCGCTGCACGCGCTGACCCACGCGCTGCGCGAGCTCTTGCCGCTCTTCGTCGACAACGCCTCCGACCTCGGCGTGACCTGGTCCACCAGCCTCGTCCCCGACGAGCCCGCGCTCGTCTTCTACGACGCCCACCCCGACGGGCTCGGCGCCGCGGCCGACCTGCGCGCCGACGACCTCGAGGCCCTCCTCACCGCCGCGAGCGCGCTCCTGACCTGCGATTGCGCCGCCCACTGCGCGCGCTGCTGCGAGTCGACGACCTGCACCGCCCCACCTGCCCCACCTGGCTCGCCGCTGCCCGCCCCCGACCGCCACGCCGCCCTGCGCCTCCTGACCGAGCTGCTCGTGCCGCGCCCCATCCCGCTCGCTCTGCCCACCGAGCACCCCCCGCTCAGGAGGAGCGCATGAGCCGCACCGCCCCACCCATCCCCTGGCACGCGCTCACCCTCGACCCGCGCCCGCTCGCGCTCGGCCCGAGCGCCGAGGTCTACCGCGCGCGGCTCGACGACCGCCCCGTCGTCGTCAAGATCACCGACGACCCCGCCGAAGCCGCCGCCCTCGCCCGCGTCGCCGCCCGCGCCCGCGCGCCGCTCCCGGTGCCGCGGCTCATCGGCACGACGCTGACGCCCACCGGCCGCCCCGCGCTCGTGCGCGAGCACATCGACGGCCTGCCGCTCTCGACCCTCATCGAGCGCGCCCTCATCCGTCGCCGCTGGCAGGGCGGCCGCCGCTGGAACGCCCCGACGCGCGCGCTCACCGCCGCGCTGCTCGACGCCGTCAGCGCCCTGCACGACGCCGGGCTCGCCCACAACGACCTCAAGCCCGACGACCTCTTCGTCACCGTCGACGCCGCCGGCACCTGGCGCGTCACGCTCATCGATCTGGGCCTGGCCGCGCCCCCCGGCCGCGGCGGCCCCGGCGGCACCGTCGCCTACGCCGCGCCCGAGCGCCTCGACGGCACCCCGGGCACCGTCAGGAGCGACCTCTGGTCGCTCGGCGCCATCGTCTACGAGCTCCTCGCCGGCACCCGCGCCTACCCCTCCGACCACCCGGTCGACGCGCGCCTCGAGCGCCGCCACCCGATCGCCCGCTCCCCACGCGACGCCGCCCAGCGCGCCTGGCGCGAGCTCCCACCGGAGGTCCAGTCCGCGCTCGCCGCCGCGCTCGACCCCGACCCGCGCCATCGCCCGCGCTCGGTCGCCGCCCTGAAGAAGGCGCTCGGCCTCGCGGCGCTGTCGCCAACCCCGCGCACCGCGCCCCAACCCTCGCCCCCTGCCCCAGCCGCAACCTCCGGCCTGCGCTCCGCCGCGCGCGCCCACCACCGCGTCCCGCTCCTCGTCACCGCCGCCGCCGCCACCGCGCTCGCGCTCGTGCTCGCGCTCGGCCCCGTCGCCACCGCGCTCGGCCTCGCCGGCCCCCCGACCACGAGCGACCCGGCCGCCTGCGCCGCCATGCACCGCCGCGCCGCCGCCCTCTGCGCCGGCATGAGCGGCGAGGCCGCCTGCCGCGCCGCGCTCACCGCGACCTCGGACTGCGCGAGCCGCGCCGCGCTGCTCGGCGCCTGCGAGGCCTCACCGTGACCACCTCCACCCACCCGCCGGGCGCGCACCCGGCGCCGCTTGCGCCCTCGCGCTCCCCCGCCCCGCCCCTGGCCCGGCCGGCCCCGCCCCGCCTGCCCCTCCGCCGCCTCGCCGGCGTCGCGCTCACCACCTTCGGATCGACCTTCGCCCTCGCGATCGCGCTCGTCACGCTGATCGACCCGCCGTCGGCCACCGCTTGCGGCGCCGACTGCGCGATCACCCTCGCGTCGCACCGCTTCGCCACCGTGCTCGGCATCCCCGCCCTGGCCTGGGCCGCCGCCCTGCACGCCGCGCTCGGCGCCATCACCTGGGCGCTCGCGCTGTCGCCCCCGCACCGCCACGCCCTCCTCCAGAGCGCCCAGCTCACGCTCGTCGCCGCGCTGCTCGCCGGCAGCGCCACCTACCTCGTCATCGGGCTCGTGACCGACGTGCGCTGCGCCATCTGCCTCGCCATGCACGCGCTCGCCGTCGTCGCCGCCCTCGGCGCCGCCATCACCCCGCGCGCCCCCGTGCACGCACCCGCCCCGCGCCGCCTCGCCGCCGCGCTCCTCGCCGTCGCCGCCTGGCTGGCGCTCGCCTGGGGCCTCGGCCAGCTCACCGCGCGCGCCCGCGCCGCGGCCCCGTCTCCCTCGGCGGCGACCGATCGCTGGCTCGCCGCGGTGTGCGACCCGAGCACCTGCCCCGACGCCGCACACTTCGGCCCCGAGGCCCTGCCCGACGACGACGCCTCGCTCGTGCTCGCGCGCGGTCCGGGCCCGACGCTCGTCGCCTGGCTCGATCTCGACTGTCCGGCCTGCCGCGCCGACTTCGCCGCCCAGGAGCCGCTCTACCGCCGCCTCGTGCACGAAGGTCGCGGCCTGCGCCTCGTCTTCCGCGCCTCCTCCCGCGCCTGCGACGCCCGCGCCGACCACGGCGACCCGAGCCGCTGCGAGGCCCCGAGCGCCATCATCTGCGCCGCCCGCCACGCCGGCCCCGACGCCGCGCTCGATCTCTTGCAGCGCGAGCTCTCGGCCGCCCCCGGCTACTTCACCCGCGATGATCGCCGCCAGGCCCTGGCCGCGCTCACCGCGACCGCCGCGCGCTGCTTCGACGCCGAGCTCGCTCTCGGCCCACGCGGCACCCTGGCGGCCCACGCCGAGGCCGCCCGCCGCCTCGCCGCCGCAGCCCGCACCCACCCGGGCTGCGCCTCCGAGGGCGAGGACGCTCCGTGGTGGTGCTTTGCCGCGACCCCGTCCTTCGCGATCGCGCACGCCACACCACCCCGACCCTCCACCGAGCCCACCGCGCGCGCTCTGGCCTGGTCCACGGCGACCGGCGAGCTCCGCGCCGACGTGCTCGAGCGCTGCCTGGAGCTGCCATGACGAGCCTCGACCGCTCAACCCCACTCCCTCCGCACGCCCAGCCGCGTCGCGATCCCGCCCCCTCCGATCGCCGCGCCATCCAGTCGCTCTGGCTCGCGCTCCTCGCCCTCCTCGGCGCCTCCCTCCTCGTCACCATCGCCTCCCTCATCCCCGCTCCCCCTCCCGTGCCCGCGCCCGTGCCCGCGCCCGTGCCCGACCCCACACCCGTGCCCGTGCCCGACCCCACACCCGTGCCCGCGCCCGTGCCCGCTCCCGCTCCCGACCCCACACCCGCTCCCCCTCCCGCTCCCGACCCCACACCCACCCCAACACCCGACCCCGCACCCGAGCCCACCGCCACCCCCGACGAAGGCCGCTGCGCCGAGCCCGCCTTCCGCACCCTCGCCCACGCCCTGGTGAAGGACTGCGAGCGCGCGTGCAAGAAGGACGAGAGCCCGCTCGTCGACCTGCCCGCCGAGACCTTCGAGGCGCTCTTCGGCCGCGAGGACGACGCCGGCGTCGCCACCCACTTCGCCTTCTTCGGCTGCAACACCTGGGCGCGCCCGGGCGAGACCTGCCGCGGCTTCGACTCGGCGATCGCCGATCCCGCGCACTGCCCGCCCGGCGCCGCAACCTGCGAAAACGACGCCGCCGCGCTGCGCGCCGAGCTCCGCGCCTTCCTCGACCAGAACCGCGACGCGCACACCGTGCTGCTCTTCGGCACCGCCAGCAAGACCGGCAACGCGCCCTCCCGCATGTCCGACGACAACGCGCGCCTGGCCGAGGACCGCGCGCACGCCGTCGCCGAGGTCGTGCACGGCTGGCGCCGCCAGACCGGCGCGCGCCAGATGCGCGTGCTCTCGGTCGCCCTCGACAACACCCGCACCGACTACTGGCAGAGCGCCGCCTTCCGCGCCGTCATCGCCGCCCAGGTCGGCAAGCTCGGCCCGTCGGCGCGCACCTTCTCGCCGCTCGCCGCCGACGCCGCCAACCGCACGGTCATGCTCGTCGCCCTTCGCTGCCCGTCGCTCCTCGGCCCCTGAGCGCGAGCGTTCGTGCACACCTTTGACCGCACGGTCAAATCCCGTCACAGAAGGAAGTGGGGCGCACCAGATGACATCCTCGCGGCGGCTCGCTACTCTCCGACTCCGACCTCTGGGAGACCGCGCATGCCGACAGACAACCTCAAGGAACTCGCCGCATCAGCCTCCGAGGCGTTGCAGCGCGCGGGTCTCGATGGCCTCAAGGCTGAGGTCGTCCTCATCGTCGACGTGTCGCGCTCGATGTTCCCCATCTACCGCGCGCGCGTCGTGCAGGACCTCGTGCCCCAGATCCTCGGCCTCGCCCTCAACTTCGACGACGACGGCGTGATCCCAGCCTACGCCTTCGGCGACAAGGCCCGCTACCTGCGCGACCTGCGCAAGGACGACTTCGCCGGCTGGGTCGATCGCGAGGTGATCCGCACCGGCTCCGACTACCAGACCGGCTGCTGCTACGCCCCGGTCATCCACGAGGTCTGCCGCTACTACTTCCCCGAGGACTGGGACCGCCCCGCCCTCAAGGAGACCGTCGGGCGCCTCTTCAAGCAGGAGCGCGTCGTCTACCCGATGCTCTCCGCGCCCCGCGCCTACCCGGTCTTCGCGATGTTCCTCACCGGGGGTGAGTGCCAGGACGAGGAGGCCACCGCCGACGCGATCCGCCGCTCGAGCCGCCTGCCGATCTTCTTCCAGTTCATCGGCCTGCAGGCGCAGAACAAGGTCACCCCGTTCCGCTTCCTGAAGAAGCTCGACAAGCTCGGCAACACCTACGTCGACAACTGCGGCTTCTACGAGCCGGGCGAGGTGCGCAACTCGCAGATGCTCTACCGCGGCCTCTTGAACGAGCTGCCCGAGTACATCAGGCGTCAGGAGGTCCAGGCGATGCTCCGCCCGCCCGAGCTCGGCGGCCTCGAGACCCGCGGCTATCGCCCCCAGGAGGAGGACGCCGACGCCGCCCTCGACGAGCTGACGCGCCTGCCCGCCGACGAGCCGGAGCCCGAGCCGGAGCCGGAGCCCGAGCCCGAGCCCGAGCCCGAGCGCGACGTCTCGGCGTTGCGCGCCAGGTTCGCCGGGATCGAGTGGGCCGAGGGCACCCAGGGCAGCGCCGGCGCCGTGCGCGCGCTGGCGCCGGTCATCCAGAAGCGCGAGGAGCAACCGGAGAGCACCGGCCAGCGCCGCCGCATGCGCCCCTCGGAGATCAGCAGCCACAGCGGCGCCGCACCGGTCGACGACTCCAAGCAGCGCGTCGCCGAGCGCCTCGCCCGCCTCAAGGCGAAGCTCACCGACATCGGGGACGAGCCGCCGTCCGAGCCGCCCTCGCGCCCCTCGGCCCGCCCGACGCCGGCACCACGCCCCTCCGCGCCCGCGCCGCGTCCCTCGGCCCCACCGCCGCGCGCCTCGGCCCCGCCGCCCCGCGCCTCGGCCCCGCCGCCCCGCGCCTCGAGCCCACCGCCCCGCGCGCCCGCGCCCCAGCCCGCGCCGCGCCAGGCCGCCTCCGCCGCGCAGTCATCGTCCTCGATCGAAGCCTTGCGTGCGCGCCTGGCCTCCTTTGGTGACGACGACGCGACGGTCGCCGCCAGCGGCTACGAGGTCGATCAGGAGGGCGTCGGCGCGCCACCGCCGCGCCCCACCGGGCGCCCGCAACCCCCGCCGCGCAAGCGCTGACCGCGATGAACCGACGCGTCTGCCGGTCGCTCGCTCCGCTGGTCCTCTTCACGCTCGCCTGCTCCGACCCGGACAGCGGAACGACCGGCGATCTCGGCGACGCGCTCGCCGACGCGGCCGACGCGGACACGACGGCGCCCGACACCGCCACCGCGCCCGACACCGCCACCGCGCCCGACACCGCCACGGTCCCGGACACCACCTCGCCCCCGGACACCACCCCGCCCGGGGACAGCACACCCGCCGACACCGAGATCAGCGCCGAGACGATCGTCGAAGAGATCTGCACCCCCGGCGCCACGATCTGCCACAACCTCGACGCCGAGCGCGTCTGCAACGCCGACGGCAAGAGCTTCTCCGACCCGGTCCCGTGCGGCCCCGAGGAGAGCTGCCGCGCCGGCACCTGCCAGGTGCGCTGCCCCAACGATCCGAAGTTCGGCAGCTACGTCGGCTGCGAGTTCTGGGCGACCGACCTGCCCAACTACCCCGACCCGACGCTCAACCCGACGCCCGAGAACCTGCCCTGGGCGCTCGTCGTCTCCAACCCCGGCGCGAGCGCCGTGCGCGTCGGCTTCGAGATGCCGCCGCTCTTCTCCTTCACGCCGGCCGATGACACCGTCCAGCCCGCCACCTCGCGCGTCTTCGAGCTGCCGAACATCAACGTGCAGGGCACTTCGCTGATGCCCAAGGGCGTTCACCTCGTCGCCACCGGCCCGGTGCTCGCCCACCAGTTCAACCCCTGGGACAACCGCTTCTCCAACGACGCCTCGCTGCTCGTGCCCGACCCGCTCCTCGGCACCGACTACGTCGTCCTGTCGTGGCCCACCTCGCCGCTCGACCTCGTGGCGATCCCAGGCTTTCCGACCCCGCCCAACCAGAACGGCTACTTCACCGTCATCGCCGCCTACGACAGCACGCGCGTCACCTTCACCGTCACCGCCCCGGTGCGCGCCTCGGGCCCGATCCCCGCGCTCGCCGCCGGCGCGACCCACAGCGTGAGCCTCAACCGCGGCGACGTGCTCTCGATCCAGGCCGATCCCGAGACGCTCTTCGGCCCCGCCGACATCAGCGGCTCTGTCGTCACCGCCGACAAGCCCATCGCGGTCTTCGGCGGCCACGAGGAGGCGGTCGTCGGCGACCCGATCCTCGTCGACGGCGAAGGCGGCCCACAGGAGACCGGCCCGTGCTGCGCCGACCACCTCGAGGAGCAAATGCTGCCGACGCCGATGCTCGGCACGCGCTACTTCGCCGTGAAGTCACCACCACGCGGAACCCTTGAAATCGAAAATGATTTCTGGCGCATCCAGGCCGCCGAGGACGGCGTCACCGTGACGACCGTGCCCCCCACCGCCGCCCACAACGTCACGCTCGCGAAGAAGGGCGACTTCGTCGAGGTGAAGTCCAACACGACCTTCGAGGTCAGCGGCACCGGCCGCCTCCAGATCGGCCAGTACCTCTCGGCGCGCGACACCACCGAAGACTTCACCGGCGACGCGAGCCTCGTCTTGATGGTGCCCGAGAGCCGCTACCGCACCGACTACGCCTTCATGGTGCCCGAGCGCTACACCGCCCTCTGGGTCGCCATCGTCAAACCCGCGACCGCGACCGTCACCATCGACGGCGCCGCCGTGCCCGCCCAGGCCTTCTCGCCGATCGGCCAGTCCGGCTTCGTCTACGGCTACCACGCCGTGCAGCCCGGCTATCACGTCGCCAGCGGCACGGCGCGCTTCGGCCTCTTCGTCTACGGCTACAACAACGCCGTCTCGTTCAGCTACATCGGTGGGATCGCCGGGCCCGGCGAGTGAACCGCGACCCCTTCGGAGCTCTCCAGATGCGACAGCGACGTCTTCGATCCGCCGCCATGCCCTCCCTCACGCTCGTCACCTTCATCGCGCTCGTCCTCGGCGCCTGCGCCAGCCGCTCGGGCGATGGCGGCGACGGCACCCGCGTCGAGCTCTCGCCCGAGATCTCGCACTCGCGCGGCGTCGACGGCGGCATCGTGCTCTTGTGGCCGCGCGTCGTGCCCAAGGCGAACACCGTCGCGATGCGCGGCCCCGCCAAGGCGCTGCAGGACCGCCTCAAGGCCATGCTCGAGGAGCACTTCCCCGGCCGCCCCATCGACGTGCGCCCCGAGCCCGAGCGCGTCTGCCCGCGCCGCGGCGGCTGCGTCGGCACCTCGGTCGGCCTCTTGATCGGCGTGCTCGAAGGCGAGTGCGTCGCGGTGGTGATCGTCTCGCCGCCCGGCGAATCCGAGCAGCTCCTGATGCCGTGGGCCGGCCTCGTGACGACGCAGATCACCGTGCCCTTCCGCGAGCCGCCCGAGTCGAGCATGAAGATCCACGAGCTCGTGCCCTGCGACAAGCTGCCCGTCGCCACCCTCGATCGCGAAGAGCGCGTGCGCCAGGCCCTGCGCATCGCCGAGTGAGCGTCCGACCCGATCCCATCGGTCCGACCCTCTCTGCAGACACCGGCCAGCGAGGGTGACCGGTCGTGCCCGCTTCGGCTCTCCGCAGCGCACCCGGAGGCTCCGACTTCCCTTGGGCGGAGGTGAGGTGCCGCGGCCACCGCGCGTACTCATGATCGCGGCGCGGCCAGGTTTGCGCGCACGACACGCTCATCCACGGTGTCCGCCAGCGTCGCCTGCCGAGCGCGAGCGGCTCGGTCCCGACCGGCGCGAGCCCGCCCGCGGCGAGATCGATGTCCACCCCACGCGGGTTCTCGCGCATCGGCGGCTCCGTGAGCCGGGCGGCCGACGCCTCGAGGCCGGCGTTGACCGCCTTGGCGACCCCGTCACCCGGGCGCTCGGGAGGCTTGACCTTCGCTGCACGCTGCTCGGCCTCCGCCTCCGGCGTCTGCTCGCCGCCACCGGGCTCGGGCGTCGCGCGGTCGGGCGCCCCCTCGAGGCATCTTGTCTACCACAATGACCCGTTTCAGCCATCAATGCCAGCTTCGCGGGTGTTTTCGGTGTTATCGATTGAAGCGATCCACGCCAATTGGTTTCGCGTATGGTGTATCGAAATGACCGGCGACCGACGCCTGTCGAGGAGACCCCATGAGCGAACCCGTGATCCGCCCCATCGAGGACCACCCCGCCGTCAACGTCATCGGCGAGAGCGTGCGCGTGCTGCACGACGGCGACTACGCGATCTTCCAGCAGTCCGGTCCGGCCGGCGTCGGCCCGCCGCCGCACGCCCACGCCTGGGACGAGGCCTACCTCGTGACCGAGGGCACGATCGAGGTGCTGCTGCACGGTCAGTGGCGCGCCTGCCCCGTGGGCACCTTCGTGCACGTGCCGGGCGGTACCCTGCACGCCTACCGCGGCGTCACGCCGGTCTCGACCTTCTTCTCGATCACGACGCGCGGCAACGCGGCGCGCATGTTCGTCGAGATGGACCGCGAGGTGACGGGGCACCCACCCGACCTCGCCGCGGCGCTCGGCGTCGCGACGCGGGCCGGCCTGGCGATCGCGCCCGAGGTGCTCGCGGGTCTGGCCGGGCCCCGGTGACGCGCCGCTATCAGAGCGAGCTGCGCGCCGAGGCGAAGGCGAGGACGCGCCGGGCCATCGTCGACGCCATGGTCGCGGCGCTCGCCGACGGTCGCGACGAGCTCGTGCTCGCCGAGGTCGCGGCGCGCGCAGGCGTGACCGTGCGCACGGTGCAGCTCCATTTCCCTGACGTCGAGAGCCGCATGGCCGCCGTCGCCGACGCGATCGAGGAGCGCGTCGGGCGCCCGCCGGTACCCGAAGACGTCGCCTCGTTGCTCGCCTACGCACGGCGCACCTACGCCATCGCCGCCGAGGATCCCGGGACCATGCGCGCGAGCGCGGGCGCCGGGGTCGCCGCGCAGATCCGCCGGCGCCGCAAGGCGGGACGCCAGAAGGGGATCGAGCGCGTCGTGGCCGACCTCACCGCAGACCCCGAAGCGCGCCGCATGGTGACCGCGCTCTTCCGCCACCTCATCAGCGCGCAGTGTGGGCTGGCGCTCGACGACGAGCACGGCCTCGACCCGCGGCGCGCCGGCGCGGTCATCACCTGGGCCATGCAGCTCGCCTGCGACGCGCTCGCCCGCGGGGAGCGACCGCGCTGGCCCCCGGCCGACGGCCGCGCGGGCGCCGGTGATGCAGGGAGGCGACGCGGTACGGCCGCGCGGTGAGCGCGAAGGTCTCACGATCGAACATCACCGACGACGAGGTCAGCTCGAGAAGACGTCGATCACGACACAGCCGCCCTGGACCTTCTCCGATTCGTCTTGCGGCGGCCGCGCCATCTCGCCGGTCCGGGTCATGGTCCACGTGAGCTCGCCGTGGAAGCACAGCGGGTAGCTCTGCCAGCCGTCGGCCCCGAAGCGATCCTTGGCGATGTATGGAACCTTGAAGCGCACGACGTCGCCTTGCGGACCTTCGCCCGAAGGAGCGACCTGGATCTCCGGGACGACCTTCCAGGCACTCGAGGTCGTCACCCAACGATAGACCTCGTCGTGCGACTGCCACACGGTGCGCGTGTTGCCGGCGCCGGCGTCGAGATCGAAGGCGAGCACGTACGGCGAGGCGTCGATGATCGACGTGTGCCTGGTCGGGTTCTGACCCTTCTCGATGACGAACTTGCGGCGCTCGGTCTGGCCCTGGACGAAGATCGTCACCCAGGCGCCGGTCGGCGCGCTGATGCGCAGTGACTGTCCTGGCGGGATCGGCTGACCGTTGACCCAGACCGAGACGTCCCTGGTGTCGTTCTTGACGCGCAGCGGCGGTGCGGCGGACGGTTGCCAGGCCACCTTGAAGCCGTCGAGGGTCTGGCGCATGTTCGCGATCGAGTCCTCGAGGTCCTGTGCCCACTGGTTGTAGCGCACGAGCCCTTCGGCGAAACCGCGCTGATCGACGTCCTGCATGTGCAGCGAGACCTTGCGCGCGCGAACGTCGATCGAGTCGATCTGCGCGTGCACGCTCTCGAGCTGCGCGACCGAGCGCTCCAGCTCGCCGAGCGCCTTGGCCTTGTCCTGGTGCTCGGGAGGCCAGCCATCGGGGGCGCCGTAGCGGTCGAGGTAGTCTCGCAGCTGCTGCCTCTTCGCCGCGAGCGCGGTCTTCGCGGTGGCGAGCCTCTCGCCGAGCTTCTGCTTGGCCGGCGTCGTCTCGCGCCACATCCCATTGATCGCCTCGCGGTAGGCCTCGAGCTTCTTGAGCCGCCGCGCCTCCTGGAGCGCCTTGATGTGGTTGTCGTGGATGCGTTGGCCGACGTTGCCGAGCTCGTTCAGCCCTTCGATCACGAAGAGCTGGGCGTGCGCCGGCACGGGCGCGAGCGTGAACAGCGAGACGAGGACGAGGGGAATCGTGCGTTTCATGGGCCGACTCCTCGCAAGGCGCGTGCCACCCGCCGGGGTCGCTACGGGGCCATCGCGCAGCGAGGCGGGCGGGGTGAGTTGCCACGCTGCGTGTGATAGCGCCCGCTCGCTGCGCGCGTGCTCTCGGCGCACGAGGCGGCGTGGGATGAGCGCGCGCGTGTGTCGAGGGCGGGGCGTCGGGTCTGACCGCCGCAGAGGTCACGCGAGTCGAACAGCGACACCTTCTCGGTGCGCGCACGGGATCTCGTCACGCGCCCGCACCGCGGGTCAGCGCACCGGCTCGGGGTTCACGACGCAGCCGCCGGTGACCTCGCCGTCCCACTTCGCGCGCATGGCGGCCTTGAACTCGGTGAGCGGGAAGGCGTGCGAGACGTGCGCGTGGATCCGACCGGCCTCGGCCCACGCCAGGATCTGCGCAAGGCGCGGCGCGCGGCTCGAAGGGTCGCGCAGGGTGCTGATCGCCGTCGGACAGCCGAGCACGTCGAGGCCCTTCATCATGATGAGGTTGGTCGGCAGGACGTTGGCGTTGGGTGCGCCGCGCTGTCCCCGACCGTGGGCGACCGCCGGGGTCGAGGCCCAGCCGACGATCAGGAAGCGCGCGCCGAAGGCGACCGCGCGCAGGCTCTCGAGGGAGATCGCGCCGCCGACCGCGTCGTAGACGACGTCGGCGCCGCGCCCGCCGGTCAGCGCCTTGACCTCGTCGCGGAACGCGCGCACGCCGCCGTCTTCGCCGCGCACGTCGAGCACGTGGTCGGCCCCGTGCGCGGCGACGATCGCGAGCTTGTCCGGCGAGCGGCCGCTGGCGATCACCGTGGCGCCGAGGATCTTGGCGACCTCGACGGCGGCGAGCCCGGTCGCCCCCGAGGCACCGTGGATCAACACCGTCTCGCCCGCGGCGAGGCGGCCGCGCGTGACGAGGCAGTGATAGGCCGTCTCGTAGCTCGACAGGAGGCCGGCCGCCTGGTCGAAGGAGAGCGCGCCGGGAATCGGCACCAGCGCCTCGTCGGGCGCGACCACCCAGGACGCAAACCCGCCCCAGCGCTGGTAGTCCCCCGCGGATCGCGGCCCGACGCGGAAGCCGTCGACGATCACGCGCTGCCCGAGCGCGAGGCCCCGCGCCTCGGGCCCGATCCAGGCGACCTCACCCGCGCACTCGAGGCCCGGGGTGTAGGGCGGGCGCGGCATGTGTTGGTACTGCCCGCTGGTCATCAGCAGGTCGACCCAGCCCACGGCCGCGCTGCGCACCGCGACGATGACGTCGCGCGGCCCGAGGGTCGCCGGATCCGGCGCGGGCATCGGCACGAGCCTCGCGGCCTCGATGCCCTCGGGCGGCGACTCGGCGAAGGCGTCGACGACGACGCGCACGCCCTGCGGGAGATCGATCATGTGCGTGCCCATGCGCCGACTGCCTCCTTATTAAGGAAGCGTCGCACGCCGCGAGCGGAAGATGAAGACGACGAGGCAGCCGAAGACGAAACCGCGCGCGCGGGGGCGGCATAGAAGAGCGCGACCCCTTCCTCGACGAGCGCCGGTGCGCCATGTTCGGGTCGGAGGTCGCAGAGGACCCATGCCGACGCCCTACCGAGCTCCCGCACTCCACGTCTTGTACTCCCTGAGCGCATGCGCGACGCTCGCGCTCGCGTTCGCCTCCTGCTCCCGCGAGATCCCGATGAACGACCTCTCCTCCTCCGAGCCCCGCCCCGCCTCGACCCCCGCGACCAACACGGCCGGCCGCTGGGTCAAGCCACCCGACGCCGAGCTGCGCGCGCGTCTGACGCCGCTCCAGTACGAGGTCACGCAGCGCGACGCGACCGAGCCGCCGTTTCGCAACGCCTACTGGGATCACCACGCGCCCGGCCTCTTCGTCGACGTCGTCACCGGCGAGCCGCTCTTCAGCTCGGCGGACAAGTTCGACTCGGGCACCGGCTGGCCGAGCTTCACGCGCCCCGTCGACCCGGCTCACGTCACGACCAAGACCGACACGAGCCACGGCATGACGCGCGTCGAGGTCCGCTCGCGCGCCGGCGACTCGCACCTCGGCCACGTCTTCCCCGACGGCCCCCGCGCGCACGGCGGGATCCGCTACTGCATCAACTCGGCGGCGCTGCGCTTCGTGCCGCTCGAGCGCCTCGAAGCCGAGGGCTACGGCGCCTGGCGCGCGCACGTCGTCACCGGCGAGGCCGCGCCCGAGGCCGACCACGACAACGTCTGCGCCGAGCCCGACCCGGCCTCCCTCGAGGCGGGCGCGAGCTGCGCCACCACCTTGGAGACCGCCATCCTCGCCGGCGGCTGCTTCTGGGGCATGGAGGACATCCTGCGCCAGATCCCCGGCGTGCTCGAGACCGAGGTCGGCTACACCGGCGGCGCGCTCGCCGACCCGACCTACGAGCACGTCAAGACCGGCCGCACCGGCCACGCCGAGGCGGTGCGCGTGACCTTCGACCCGCGCCGCATCGGCTTCGCCGAGCTCCTCGAGAAGTGGTTCTTCCGCATGCACGATCCGACCACCCCGAACCGTCAGGGCAACGACGTCGGCACGCAGTACCGCTCGGCGATCTTCGCAACCACGCCCGAGCAGAAGCGGATCGCCGCCGAGGTCAAGGCGAAGGTCGACGCCTCCGGCAAGTGGCAGCGCCCGGTCGTCACCGAGATCGTCGACGCCGGCCCCTTCACCCTGGCCGAGGACTACCACCAGGACTATCTCGAGAAGAACCCGGGCGGCTACACCTGCCACTGGCTCCGCGACTGACAGCGGCGGTCGTCACGTCCTCGATCGAGCGCTACCCGCGTCGCGCATGACGCCAGAACGTAAGGGCGGCGCTCGTAGCCGCCCGGTGATCGCCAGCGGATGGCGCCCGGACGTAGGGGCGGCCCTTGTGGCTACGGCTCTCAACTTAGTGACCCAGGTTCGCGAGGACCCAGCGCTCCCGGCTAGGCGCCGGGTCGGGCTTGCCTTGGCGAGCCTCCTGTATTGGAGGGATCGGCCAGGCGACGGGTTCGCGCTTGATGTCGCGGGCGAGCTTGCCGGTGAGCTCCTTGGGTACGCGCTCACGCATACCCCGCTTGGGAAGCGCCAGCGACTCCCTCGGGTCGGTGAGCCATTCCATGAGCGTCTTGCCGGCACGTGGCGCAAGCAGGTACCAGCCGATGCGGTGCACGAGGTTGTACCATGACACGTCATCGGACTCGTACCCATGCGCCGCGGCGATGCGTAGTCGAAGGTCCTGCAGCACCTGGTAGACCGAGAGCGTCGACCAGACCTGCGCGAGCACGCCGTTCGTGTGGCAAGGATGGATGTACGCGAGCTTCAGCGCCTGCTTGAGGGCAGCGAACACGGTCTCGATGGTCCACCTCTGTCGGTAGAGCTTCCAGATGTTCCCGGCTGGGAGAACGCGCGGGTCGAGCACGTTCGTGATGTACTGGAGCCACTGACCGGCAATGTTGAGCTCGACAAGTCGGACCGGATGCGAGGCTCGGTCTGCGCGGTGCTTGCCGAGGTAGACGAGGCTCTCTCGATAGACGTCGGTTTGTATGCCGTGCGCCTGCGTGACGAAGCTCGTGCCTTTGCGCAGACGCGTGACGAAGAAGTTGCCGGAGCTGGTCAGCTTGTCGAAGAGCGGGAACGAGAAGAAGCCCAGGTCGAACACGAGCATGTTCTCGGAGCCGAGGACTCCGAGCAGGCCATCGAGGTGAGGCTTCTCGTTGGCCTTGGCGTCTGGGTCGTAGAGCACCTCGGCGAGGCGGCCTGTGCAGATGTCGTACGCACAGCTCAATCGACCAGCGAGCGTCTCCATCGCGCCCTTGGGGTACGTCACCAGGCTCGACGTCTTGCGGGCCATCGCATCGAGCGTCGTGTCGTCGACTGCTAGTATCCGTTTGGCCATCGGCGCCAGCGCACGCATCCCCGCGCGTTCCAGCGTACTCGCTCGGGAGAGCTTGAGCGTGACCTCGCGCAGCACCGACAAATGGATGTCGTGCGGCATCACGCGCAGCCGCTTGTAGAACGCTTGGTTGCTGAACTCGAGAGAGCCCCGCACCAGGTGGAAGTCGGTTCGCATGACATCCATCAGGTTGAGCAACGAGGGAAGCGCACCCAGCACGAGCCGGATCAGCCCCATCACCATGTACTCGGGCGTCAGGATCCGATCGCGGTGCTCCCACTTGATCTTGCCGATCGCCTCCCCGAGCAATCGCAGGTCGAAGATGTCGGAGCATGCGCCGACCAGCTCCTCGGCGCCAACGGGCGGAGGTAGCGGGGCGAGTTGCTCAGCTCTTGAGGAGGACTGGGAACGCGATGCTGTCCGTGGTGCCATCCCAACCTTAGATCACCTCGAAATCGCGAAAGCGATCAGATAGTTGGAAGTGATCGAAACGAAAGGGGCGGGACCGGTTCGGACCTACTAAGTTGTCAGCGCAT
>WYBB01000242.1 GCA_011526585.1 Deltaproteobacteria bacterium | reverse complement strand
GCGCGCGCTACCGCGGCCTCGACAAGAACGAGTTCGATTCCGAGCGCACCGCGGTTGTCGGTAACTGCTTCGTGCTCGATGCACTCTGGAGAACCGCAGCATGAGGTTTCTGGTCAGCGCTCTAGCCCTCAATCAAGCGCTACCCGCGTCGCGGATAGCGCTCGATGAGGTCTAGCAACCGATCCGTGCGACTCATGTCGCACTCGAAACGGCCGCACTCGCGGCCGCCGCGCCCTTGGCGCGGTAGCCCTGCGATCAAGCGACAACTTCGTTATCGCTTGATCTGGGTCTAGCCACGACCACTATGCGCCGCGGCGATCCGAGGGACTCGCCGCCGCATCCGCCGTGCGCCGCGCGAGGCGCCCGAGCAGCCGACCACCGCTGTTGGTGATCTCGTCGAGCAGGAAGCGGCCGCGCGGCTCGGCGCGCTCGAGGTGCGCCTCGAGGACCTCGCGCCGATCCGACCAGGCGGGGAAGCGCTGGCTCTGGTCGAGCAGGGTCTCGGCGATCGCGTGATCGGCGAGCAGACGCGTCAAGCGCTCGGCGTGCAGGAGGGCCCAGGAGAAGTCGCGCTTGGGATCCCAGCCGCCGGTCACGATCCCCGACCACGACGAGAGCGGCTGCCCACGCAGGGTCTTGAGCTTGTTCGTCGCGGTCTTTAGGAGCAGGTGGCGGATCGCCGACAGGCCCAGGGTGCGCAGCCGCATCGTCGCGCGCTCGAGCGGGTCGCGCGCCGAGAGCGAGCGCCAACGCGCCTCGGCCTCCTTGCGCATGAAGTCCTGCGGCGCCTTCATCGCGGCGCCGAGCTGATCCTTCATCGCCATCAGCGCCTGGATCTGCGAGGTGCCCTCGTAGATCGGCACGACCGGCGCGTCGCGGTAGATCTTCTCGATCCCGTAGTCGGTGGTGTAGCCGACGCCGCCGTGGATCTGCAGGGCGCGGCGCGCATGCAGGACGGCCTGCTCCGCCGAGAGGTACTTCAAGAGCGGCGTCAGCTCGCGAGCCACCGCGCGATGGCGCCGCAACGCCCGGCCTTCGCTGAAGGAGATCACCCCACCCGAGCGCGCGATGCGCTCACGCAGGTCGAGGCGCTGCGCCAGCTCGGTGTGCACGGCGCAGCGCATCGCCAGCGCGCGCAGCCCGAGCGTGTCGACGCGCATCTCGTCGAGGTGCTCGGCGATCATCTCGTGCTGATCGATCGTCTTGCCCATCGAGCGTCGCTCGGCCGCGTACGCGTGGGCCAGGCGGCTCGTCGCCTCGAGGATGCCGACCGCCTCGCAGCTCACCCCGACGCGCGCCGAGTTCATCATCTGCAGCATGTACTGGAAGCCCTCGCCGGCCTTGCCGATGAGGTGACCGGGCGCGTCGTCGAGCTCGACGACCATGGTCGGCGAGGCGTGGTGGCCGAGCTTGTCCTCGGCACGCAAGAGCTTGATGTGCCGCTTGCGCGTGCCGTCGGGCAGGTCCTCCCAGGCAGGCACGAGGAAGAGCCCGAGCTGATCGAGGTCGCCGAGCTCCCCCTTGCGCGTCGCGGGCAACGACGGATCGCGCCCGCTCCGGGCGATGACGATGTGGTATTTGCCATGGCCGACGGTGATGAACACTTTCTGGCCCGAGAGGCGCCAGACGCCGTCGGCGCCGAGGGTGGCGCGCGTGCGCATCGCCGCCATGTCCGAACCGCAGTCGGGCTCGGTGATGTCCATCGAGCCCCACGCCCGCCCCTCGCTGACCTCCTCGATCGCCTCGCCGAAGCGCGTCGCGAGGATCTTGCCCGTGGCGGGGTCGAAGCGCGTCGTGCCCTCCTGGATCGAAAACGATAGCAGCGCGGCGGCGATCCCGCCGTGGAAGGCGAAGTGCGTCATCAGCGCGGGATCGGCGCGCGAGAAGATCTCACAGGCGAGGAAGTAGACGACGAACGGCGCGCCGAGACCGCCGAGCTCCTCGGGCAGCGAGAGCTTGTGCAGCCCGAGCTCGGACATCTGCGCGACCAGGCGCGACAGGCGCGGCGGATAGCGCACCTCGCCGTCGCTGAGCGCGACGCCTTCGCGATCGATCGCCGCCACCTGCGGCGCCGCCTCGTTGCCCACGAAGTCGCCGATCGCCTCGAGCAGATCGCGCCACTCTTCGGCGCGCCCCTTCTCGCCGGCGCCACCGACCGCACCCTCGAGCTCGGCCCACGGCAACACGTGCTCGACGTAGAATCGCAAGTCATCGTTATCAAGATAGAAATTCGACATTCCCGGACCTCGTGGCGCGCGCCGCCCGGCGCCGATCAGGTGGATTGCGGGACGAGCACGACGGCCTCGCCGGTCAGGATCGTCTCACCGCGTTGGTTGGTGACGACCGTCTCCAGCGTGACGATCGGCTTGTCGGATCGCACCGCCTTGACGGTGGCCGTCGCCGTGATCGTGTCGCCGATGAAGACCGGCCCCTTGAAGCTCAAGCTCTGGCCGAGATAGACCGTGCCGGGCCCGGGCAGGCGCGTGCCGAGCACGGCGGAGACCAGGCTCGCCGCCAGCATGCCGTGCGCGATGCGCGCGCCGAAGCGCGTGGTCTTCGCGTAGTCCTCGTCGAGGTGCACGGGGTTGTCGTCGAGGGAGATGGCCGCAAAGCTTCGCACGTCCGCGTCGCTGACGGTCTTGGCGAGGCTCGCGCTGGCACCGGGCTCGGGGATCTTGGCGCTCATGCGCGTGGGCTATCACATCCCGGCGCCTTTGACAGCGGCGTACGCGCGTGAGACCGATCATCTACGAGAGATCATGCGGCGCGCGCTCATCACCGGGATCGCCGGACAGGACGGCTCCTACCTCGCGGAGCTCCTGCTCGAAAAAGGATACGCCGTGCACGGCATGGTCCGGCGCGTCGCGTTCGAGGATCCGGCGCACCGCCTGGCGCGCATCGCGCACCTCGAGGGACGCGTGCACCTGCACGCCGGCTCGGTCGAGAGCGACGCGACGCTCTATCCCATCCTCGCCGAGGTGCAGCCCGACGAGTGCTACCACCTCGCGGCCAGGAGCTTCGTCGCGCACGACGACGAGCCGTCGCTCTTCCTCACCAACATCACCGGCACCTACAATCTCCTGGCCGCCGTGCGGGCGGTCGCGCCGCGCGCGCGCGTGTACTTCGCCGCGTCGAGCGAGATCTTCGGCGACGCCGACACGAGCCCGCAGTCGGAGACGACGACGCCGCGACCGCGCTCGACCTACGGGATCTCGAAGCTCGCCGGCATGCACCTCGCGCGCCGCTATCGCGACGTGCACGGGCTCTTCGTCGCCTGCGGCATCCTCTACAACCACGAATCACCGCGGCGCGGCCACGAGTTCGTCACGCGCAAGATCACCAGCCACGCCGCGCGCATCAAGCTCGGGCTCGCGCGCACCCTGGCGCTGGGCGATCTCGAGGCCCGCCGTGACTGGGGGCACGCGCGCGACTACGTGCGCGCGATGTGGCTGATGCTGCAGGACGACGTGCCCGACGACTACGTCGTCGCGACCGGCCGGACCCACGCGGTGGCCGACCTCGCCGCGGCGGCCTTCTCACGGCTCGGGCTCGACTGGCGTGAGCACGTCGTCACCGATCCGCGCCTCGTGCGCCCGGCCGAGCGCTGCACCCTGGTCGGCGACGCGAGCAAGGCGGCCTCACGCCTGGGCTGGGCGCCGGCCGCCAGCTTCGAGGAGCTCGTGCGCGAGATGGTCGACGCGGACCTGGCCGCGCTGACGCGACCCGTCGTTCATCTCGGATAGACCAACGGCGCCCGCGCGCCGGCTCGACCGATCGCGCTGAGTCGCGCGCGCATGCGAGCGGCGGCCGCCTCGAGCGAGGCCTGCTCCCGGATGCTGCGTGCCGCCCGCGCACCGAGCTCGCGCGCGCCCTGCCGATCCTCGAAGGCCCAGCGCATGAGGCGCGCCGCCTCGTCGACGTCCGGATCGGCCCAGCGCGCGCCCCTCTTGTAAGGGCGTGCGTCGCGGGTGATCTCGACCATGCGGTGGCCGACGAGGCGCGCGTTGCTCTCGTCCATGAAGTCGACGTTGCCCGAGTAGCCGGTGGCGATGACCGGCTTGCCCAGCGCCATCGCCTCGGCGAGCGTGAGCCCGTAGCCCTCGGCGCGGTGCAGCGAGACGTAGGCGTCGCAGGTGTGCATGAGCGCGTAGACGTCCGGGCGCGCGAGCGTCTCCTCGATGATGATCACGCCGCCCGCGGACGCCTCGGCGTAGAGCGCGTCGCGCCCGGCGCGGTCCCAGCCGGCGCGCGCGACCTTGATGACGACGCGCACCGGGTCCGACGGGCTGAACGCGCGCCGGAAGGCGCGCACGATGGCGAGCGGGTTCTTGCGCTCGAAGTGCGAGGCCATGTCGAACATGAACAGGAAGAGGAAGGCGTCGGCGGGCAGCCCGAAGTGCGCGCGCGGGCGCGGTTCGAAGCGCGGCGGATCGATCCCCGGCAGCATCGGCACGACCGGCACGCGCATGACGCCGCGCGCGGCCTCGGCGATGAAGCGCGTCGGGCACCAGACCTCGTCGAGGAAGTCGCCCCAGCGGCGCCACGCCTCGTCGCCCTGCGCGAGCTCCCAGTACCAGACGCCGATGCGGTGCACGCCGGGCCGACGCCAGAGCGAGACGCGCTCGTAGACGCCCTGGGTCATCTCCGGCGTCATCACCAGGATCGAGACCGGGTAGGGCTCGAGGTCGAGGCGACGCCCGGGCCGATCGCAGTCGAAGGCGAGCTCGTCGCGCTGCGCGACGTCGAGGCCCGCGCCCTCGAGGGCCTCGACGAGGTTGCGCGCGGCCTGACCGAGACCGATCGTGTAACGCATCATGCCGATCACGTTCACCCCCTCGATCGGGGTGTCGGGCGCGAGCGAGCGCCACGGCCGATCGCCGAGCGGGGCTTCGCTTCCCGGCGTACCGACCGCGCGCGCGGGCGGAGACACGGGCAACCCGTCGAGGCCATGCTCGGCGGCGACCCACGCGACGAGGGCGGGCCAGCGCGCGCCGAGCCCTTCGGGGATGGCGGCCTGCCACGCGGGGGTGCGCAGGTAGGTCGCGACGACGCCGGCGGTCTCGTCACTCGCCACCTCGAGCGCGAACCAGGCGAGGTGGTGCGCCTCGATGCCGAGCGGCGCGCGGCGCCACGGCAAGACGAGCCAGCGCACGAACGCGGTGAGGCCGATCGGTGTGAGCGCGAGCGGGTGAGCGCGACGGTGCTCGTGCTGCGTGTCGAAGGCCATGAGCACGCGCTCGCCGGGGGGCGCGGCGAAGACGGCGCGGAGGTTTTCGCGCGCGCGAGCGTCGAGGGTGTCGTCGTGCGCGGCGAGGATCGCGCGACACAGCTCGCCTTCGGGCCCATCGCGGAGACCGCGCAGATCGACTTCGGGGTGCGACAGGACGTGGTCCAGCACGAGACCTGCGGCGCCGGCGAGATCCTCGGCGGGCGCGGCACACCATGGCGGGCAGCGCGCCGCCGCCAGGAGGCGCGACCAGGCGTCGCGATCGCGCACGTCGTCGAAGCGCACCGCGCGCATGAGCGCGAGCGCAGCGCGGTCGAGGAGCTCGGCCGCCGCGCGCCGACCCGTGCGCAGTCCCTTGCGCAGGGGCGACGCCTCGGGCAACGAGGATCGCACGAGGCGAAGGCCGAGGCGCCCGATCCAGAGCCCGGGTGCACTGATGCGAGAGCGGCGCTGCACGGCCGCGGAGACTCGGCTTCGCACAGGGTGGCGTCAAGCGGATCGGGTGGCCCGCACCTGCCCAATCGTTCAGGTGCGCGTGCTTGACCGCCCCGAGCGCGGACCTAGCGTTGCCCCATCCGAGGCGCCGGGAACAACCCCGGTTGCAGCGAGATGAGGCGAATGTCGGTGCCCGACTTGGGCCCGATCCCCGACCCTGCTACCATGACATGAGCGAGACCGTGTGCCGCGCACCCGCTGGGAGCTCCGGCTCATCCTCGCACCGAGGAGTCCCGAGACCATGGGTGACCGCGTGTTTGCGCCTGATGCTCCCGAATCCCCCTTCCCACTCCTGCCGCTCCGCAACGGGGTGCTCTTCCCGGGCACGGTGACGACGCTCGCGGTGGGGCGCCCCCAGTCGCTGGCGATCCTGCGCCAGGTCAAGCCCGGCCAGACCGTCATCGGCGTGGCCGTGCAGAAGGACAGCCGCGTCGCCGATCCGAGCTTCGACGACCTGCATGCGGTCGGCACCTTCGCGCGCGTCGTCGGCGTGCAGCGCCATGGCGACAACGCCGTGATGCTCTCCCTGCAGGGTCTGTCGCGCTTCGAGCTCAAGGGGCTCGTCGAGACGACGCCGGCCTGGCTGGCCGACGGGCTGCCGCTGCGCGAACCGGTGCGCGACGAGCTCGAGGCGCAGTTTCTGGCGGACTCGCTCAAGACGCGCATCGGGCAGGCCGACAACCAGCTCGCGACGCGGCTCGGGCAAACGCCGCCCAACGAGACGCCGGGACGCTTCGCCGACCGCGTGGCCTCGGCGCTCGAGCTGCCGCCCGAAAAGGCGATGACGGTGCTCTCGCAGCCGGACGTGATCGAGCGGCTGCGCCTGGTGACGCAGCTCGTCGGCGAGGCGCTGGCGGTGCGCGAGGTGCGCCAGAAGATCGACGACGAGGTGCGCAAGGAGCTCAACAAGAACCAGCGCGAGGCGGTCCTGCGCGAGCAGATGCGCGCGATCAAGCGCGAGCTCGGCGAGGACCAGGCCGAGCAGGTCGACAACCTCCGCGAGCGCATCGCCAAGGCCGACCTGCCCGAGGACGTGCGCACCGTGGCCGAGCGCGAGCTCAGGCGGCTCGAGGGCATGAATGCGGCGCAGGCCGAGGCCAACGTGATCCGCACCTACCTCGAGTGGATCGCCGACACCCCGTGGCGCGTGCGCGTCGAGGTCAAGGACGACATCCAGGCCGTCGAGGACAAGCTCGACGCCGACCACTTCGGGCTGAAGGATCCCAAGCGCCGCATCCTCGAGCACCTCGCCGTGCTCAAGGTCGCCAAGAACCCGCGCGGGACCATCCTCTGTCTGGTGGGGCCGCCGGGCGTGGGCAAGACCTCGATCGGCCAGTCGATCGCGGACGCGACCGGGCGCCCCTTCGTGCGGCTGGCGCTCGGCGGCGTGCGCGACGAGGCGGAGATCCGCGGCCACCGTCGCACCTACGTCGGCGCGATGCCGGGGCGCATCATCTCGGCCCTGAAGAAGGTCAAGGCGAAGAACCCGGTGATGCTGCTCGACGAGATCGACAAGCTCGGACAGTGGTGGAACGGCTCGCCCGAGTCGGCGCTGCTCGAGGTGCTCGACCCGGAGCAGAACCACACCTTCACCGATCATTATATGGAGCTGCCCTTCGACCTGTCGGAGGTGCTCTTCATCTGCACCGCCAACAGCCTCGACACCATCTCCGCCCCGCTGAGGGACCGCCTCGAGATCGTCGAGGTCTCCGGCTACACCCACGACGAGAAGCTGCACATCGCCAAGAACCACCTCCTGCCGCGGCAGCTGCGCGACCACGGCATTCACGAGGGCGCGATGGTCGTCAGCGACAAGGCGCTGGCGTCGATCATCCGCGAGTACACGCGCGAAGCCGGCGTGCGCCAGCTCAACCGCGAGATCGTCCGGCTGTGCCGCAACCTCGCGCTGAGGATCGCCAAGGAGCCGGACAGCGCCAACACCACGCTCTTCGTCGAGCCGGAGACGCTCAAGGATCTGCTCGGCAAGTCGAAGTTCCGCGACGAGGTCGCCGAGCGCAGCGGCCAGCCGGGCGTGGCGACCGGCCTCGCCTGGACGCCGGTCGGCGGCGACATCCTCTTCATCGAGACCTCGCTCATGCCCGGCAAGGGCGCGACGCAGATCACCGGCAAGCTCGGCGAGGTCATGACCGAGTCGGCGCGCGCGGCGCTCTCCTACGTGCGCAGCCACGCGAGCGAGCTCGGCATCGACCCGAGCTTCCTCGAGACCAAGGACCTGCACATCCACGTGCCCGCGGGCGCGGTGCCCAAGGACGGTCCCTCGGCGGGCGTGACGATCTTCACGGCCATCGCCTCGCTGCTCACCGGGCGCATCGTGCGCAGCGACACGGCGATGACCGGCGAGGCGACCCTGCGCGGGCGCGTGCTGCCGGTCGGCGGCATCAAGGAGAAGGTCCTGGCGGCACACCGCGCCGGGCTCCGCCGCATCGTGCTGCCGCACAAGAACGAGCGAGACATCGAGGACATCCCCGAGGAGACCCGCGCCGAGCTGACCTTCGTGCTGGTCGAGGACATGAGCGAGGTGCTGGCGGCGGCGCTCGAGCCCAAGCCTGCCGACGTCGACGTCACGACGCCGGACGTGCAGGTAGCGCCGGTGCCCGCGACCGGCAAGAGCGTCGGCGGTCCTCACGCCTGACGCGAGGCCGAATTCCGCTCACATGGCGCTTGCCCGCTGACGAGGCCTGTGTGAAAACCTGCGCCTCTTCGCCGGAGCAAGCGCCGTGGCCGATCCCATGCTCATCGTTCTGCAGGTCCTGCACGTCGCCGTCGCCGCGACCGCCTTCGCGATCACCCTCTCGATGGGCGGCGCGCTGCGACGCGCGGGCGGTCAGGGGCGCGAGGTCAAGTCGGCGATCGCGGCGCTCACGATGCGCAGCGGACAGCTCGCCGGCATCTTCGGGATCCTGACGCTGCTCACCGGCCTGGCCCTGGTCTTCTACATGGGCGGCTTCAAGGTCGTGGCGCCGGCGATCCACGCCGGCATGGGGATCGTGCTCGTCATGATCCTGCACGGCGCGCTCTTCATGCGACCTACCAGCCAGCGCATCATCGCCGCCGCCGACCAGGACGACGCGTCGTGGAGCGCGGCGGTCAAGCGCTTCAACATCGGTCACGGCATCATGCAGCTCTTGTGGCTGGTGACGCTCGTCCTGATGTTCATCAAGCGGTAGCCGCGCTTCATGGTCGCAGCTCGATGAGGCCATCGGGGCTCTCGTCGATGCGCTGGTAGATCTGCTCGAGCGGCGGGTTGTCGGGGACCGGCCAGTTCGGTCGTCCGGGCTCCTCCGCGTGCTCGCGCGCGAGCTCCGCGGGCGACGTGATCGGCGCCCGCGGCACGACCTCGATCCGTCCGTCGGCGCCGACCCGCCAGTCCTCGCCCGCGAGGCCCGCGCCGTCGTCCTCGTCGAGGAGATCGGTCGCGCGCAGCTCGCCGTCGCCCCCGAGCACGATCACGCCGCTCGGCGGGAGCTCGCGCTCCATCTCTCCCGCGCTCGGCGACGCGCGTGGCCACCCGACGAGCGCGACCACCCACGCCCCGAGGCCGGCGAGCACGCACGCGAGCGCCCACCACCACAGCTGCGAGCGCCGCGCGACCCGCGCTGCGGGCGGCGCGCCCTCGGGCGAGGCACCGACCTCGACAGCCGAGGCGCTCACTGGCCCGGCGCGCGACGCGCGCGCATCGAGCGCCGGTAGGATGCGCACGCGCTCCGATCGCTCGGTGTCGGCCCCGCCCGACGACGGCACGCGGACGATCGGCGCTCCGGGCATCGTCAGCGCCGGCCGCTCGACGTCGGTCGGCGCGCGCTCTGCGGCGAGCTGACGCTCGAGCTCGGCGCGCACCGCCTGCCGATATTCCTCCTCCAGGCGCGCCTGGATCCGCGCCTCCTCTTCGGCGCGGATCCGCGCCTTGGCCTCGTCGGAGAGCTCAGGCCTGGACACGCGCCACCCCCCTGCGTGCGCGCCGATCGCGCACGAGCGCAAGCCACGCCAGCGCGCAGCCCCCCGCGAGGAGCACCGCCCCGAGCGCGACGAGCCAACCCGGCGCGCGCGCGCCGACGGACGCCTCGGCGGCGTGATGGTCGATCGCCGTTGCCGCCGCGCGCGTCAGCGCCTGCGCGACCTCCGCGCCGCTCTCGGCCTTGACCACCTGCCCGTCGGTCGCGCCCGCGATCGCCGTCGCGAACTCGAGCGCCGCGCGGTCCTCGCCGACGACGATCGGGTAGACGTGCGCCGGATCGACCTCGTACGCGCGCCTGGCGATCGACGCGATGGTGTTGCCGCGCGAGTCGGGGCTCTTGCCGGGGGCGTCGCTGACGACGATCACGATCTTGGCCGGCACGCGCGTATCGCTCGCGCCCTCGGCTTCCCAGAGCGCGATGGCGCGGCTCACGCCCTCGAGCTGGTCCTCGGGCGTGTCGCCGCCGCCGCCGGCGCGCAGCGATGTCAGGAAGGTGAGCTGCCCCTCGACGTCGCGGGTGAAGGGGCGCACCTGGAAGTGGCCACGGTCGGCCTCGACCTCGAGGTCGCGGAAGGTCACGACCGCGACGCGCAGATCGTCGGTCCTGGCCTGCAGCGCGCGCACCGCTTCGGCGGTGTTCTTCGCCATCGCGTCGAGCGAGGACTGCATCGACGAGGTCGTGTCGAAGACGACGACGAGATCGGTCGGTGCGCCCTCGCCGACCGTGACCTGGCCGACGGCCGGGTTCCTGACGATGCGCGTCGGCTGCCGCGCGAGGCGCACGCGCACCCAGCCGCGGTCCGGTGTCTCGTCGACGAGCCCGCGCACGTCGACGTAGAGGTCGTCGATCGCCACCTCGGCCGGCACGTTGGCGACCCTCAGGTGAAGCTCGGTCGCCGCGCTCCCGTCGGCCGCGACCGCCTGCGTGAGCGTCGCATCCCAGCCCGCGCGCGTCCTGCGCTTGCCGGTCGCGGGATCGTCGAAGGCCACGCGCGCGCCGGTGAGCCTCGCCGGGCGGTCGGCGAGGTTCTCGAGGCGGAGCTGGATCTCGACCTCGCCCTTGTGATCGCCGACACGCCGCGCCCACCCCTGGCCGCGCAGCGCCGTGATGTTGGCGCGAAAGGCGGTGAAGACGCAGCCGATCGCCGCGTCGAGCGCGGTGCGAAACTCGGAGGCGAAGTCGCGCGCGTCCTCGATCGGGCCGTGCACGCGGCGCGCACATCCCTTGACCAGCTCGGCCATCGTCGCCCTGAAGGCGGGCGCGGCGACGGCGGCGTCGAGCGCCTCGAAGTCGGGCGCCGGGCGCCACTCGGGCGCGTAGTGGGTGCGCGGTGGTCCCGGCAGGAGCGGCTTGCGCGCGGCGATCGGCACGCTCGCCTGCGCGCGCAGCGTCGCGTCGGCGAGCGCCGCCTGTCCGGGGTTGGTCTCCCACTGCATGTGCTCCGAGAGCGGGCTGCACAGCTGGAAGCTAGGGTTGGACATCAGCGGCTCGAAGATCGGCCCGTTGAAGTAGAACGGGTCGAAGTAGGTGTAGAATTGCTCGATGTGGCCGGCCTTCTCGCTGGGGCGGGCGCGCAAGTCGTGCAGGTAGCAGGCGACCGCGGTCTTCAGCGTCGACGGCGCGATGGTCATCGCGAAGCTCGGCTTGCGGTCGAGGATCGTCGAGCCGCCGCTGAGCGCGATGTGAGCCCGCACGCGATCGAGCCAGGCCTGACCCAGCGGGCCGAGCGCGCGCGCACGCGCCTCGATCACCTGCACGGCCTCGTCGAGGATCGGGCTCGCGAGCCATGACGTGAGCCCCGCGCGCGCCGCGAACCAGCGCGCGCCGATCGCGTCGAGCGCCGCCACGTCTTCGGGCGTGAGCATGATCGCGTCGGCGTGCTTGGCGCTCAGCGCGTCGGCGACATAATGCGCGAGGTAGTGCGCGTGGTGCTCCGCGCCGGCCCGCCCGAGCAGGAGCCGCACGACGAGCTTCGTGTAGTTGGCGGCGGCGGCGCTCGGCGCCTCGCCGCTGTCGAGCCACGGGTTCCAGTAGTGCGCGCGCACGTTGTAGCGCGAGTTCAAGACGAGCTTGCCCGCGGCGTCGAAGGCGAGCTCGGCGTCGGCGCCGGCGCCGGCGGTCTCGGACGGGACGAGCGGCGCGAGATCGGGCACGAGCCCCGTGCCGTGGCGCTGACGGATTCCCTGCTCGCAGCGGTCGACGCCGTCCCAGGCGTTGATCTGCTCGGGTGTCGGGAAGGCCGCGCCACCGTCGCGCATCGCGGGATCGTCCTTGAGCAGGAGATAGGCCTCGTAGACGATGAGCTGGTGGATCGCGTGCGCACCGAGGCGCGCCTCGAGCTCGCTCTCGCCGATCTTCGGCTCGACGCCATGGTTGGCGAGGATCCACTTCAGGTCGGCGAGCTCCTTGGCCGACAGGCTCGAGCCCCCGGTGAGCGTGCCCCAGGCGCGACCCGCATCGGGATCGAGCGCACACACGACGAGCACGAGCGCCACCGCGAGACGCCACGCAGCCATGGCACGTTTCACCATGGGTCGATCGTAGCGTCGGCCCGATCGCCCGTCCACACCGAGCCATGGCATGATGCGATCATGTCACGCGCGTTCATCCTGCTCGCACTCTTCTTCACCGCGACCGCCTGCGGCGACGACAGGCGACCGAGCGACGCGATCGCGGACGCGCCCGCGGCCGAGACCGTCACCCCCGACGACGTCGCGCCCGAGACCGGGGTGTCGGCCGACTCCGACACACCCGAGTCACCGCCCGACACGGCCGCTCCGGACGCCGCGCTCGACACACGCCCGGACCTGCCCGCCGACGTCTGGCAGGCGGTCACCCTGCCCGCCTGCGACGGCCTCGCCCCCGGCGTCGAGGACTGTCATTATCGCCTCCTGCACCGCCAGGCGGCGTGCGGCGGCGCCGCCTGTTCGCGGCTCATCGTGTACTGGTCGGGCGGTGAGCAGGGCTGCGCCGACGGCACCTACGATCCGTTGCTCGAGCGCTGGGCGGACAGCGGGCTCACGGTGGCCTGCGCGCAGCCCTTCACGACCTCGGACGAGTCGGGCCGCTACCCGTACGCCGACGAGCTCGAGCGCATGCACCACCTCACGCGCCGGATCCGCGAGCACGCCGCCCTCGCCTGGGACGGCCGCTACCTCGTGATCGCCGGCGTCTCCCACGGCGCCACCGCCCCGGTCGCCGCCATCGCCAGCGCGCGCGCATTCGAGACGCGCCCGGAGGTCTGGACAGGGCGAGATGGCACAGCCGTCATCCTCTTCGACGGGATCTCCGATCCCGCGCGCCTCGAGGCGACGATCGGCCGCATGCGCGACCCGGGCTGTGGCCTCTGGCACGCGCGCTTCGTCGGCCGCTACGCGCCATCGGCCCCGCTCACCCACGCCTGCGACAACGGCGCCTGCTACTGCGCCGGCGGCGGCCGCCGCTGGGAGGTCGACACCACCGTCGTCGGCCAGGTCGGCGGACCGGACTGGCCCGCCTCGCCCTACACCTGCGCCGACCTCGGCTCGCCGGCGCAGCGCATCCACTACCGCGTCGTGAGCTGCGGCGGCGGCCAGGCCGAACCGTGCGGCGCGCTCGGCGACATCATCCCCGACGACCAGCAGACGCGCTTTTCCGACGCGCTCTCCACCTGCCCCGATCTCTCGGTCCACTACAGCGATCACCCGGGCTGCGCGCACACGCTCTGCGGCGCCTGGGACTTCTGCGGCGGCAAGCGCGCACGCGAGTGGCTGGACACGCTCGGCTGGTGAGCGCGACCGGCGTCGCTCACGCCTGGAGCTCTTTTTCCAGCGCCGCGATCTCATCGGCCAGGTCACCCGCGGCGCCGCCTTTTCGAGCGCCCCCCTCGACCACGTCACCGATCGGCGAGACCCCGAAGTCGTCGCGCGTCGTGAAGACCGTGCGCCCGACCCTGACGTTCGAGCGCGCCTGCGAACGCAGCTTCTGCACCGCCGCGAGCTCGTCCCACACGCGCGGCGCGCGCAGCTCCTTGACTCCGCCACGCTCGGTCAGCTCGCCGCGCAGATCGTTGGCGATCGCCGGCAGCACTTCGCCCAGCTCGCCCGCGCTCCACTGTCCGAACCCGACGGCCGCGATGTGACGCTCGTCCCCGGGGATCTTCACCGCGGTCTTGCGGTTGAAGAGCAGCTGGAAGATCGCGATGCGCATGCTCTCCCGCTGGTATTCCTTGGCGCGCGCCATGTCCCTCACCTTGCGCCTGAGCCCGAGGAACAGGAAGATCGCCGAGAAGGTCAGCGGGAAGATCACGAACCCGATGTAGGCCCCGATGCTGGTCCAACCGAAGTAGGGCAGGATCACCCCCGCCGTCAGGATCCCGAGCAGGATGTTGACGACGTTGAGCACCGGCACGACCTTCGACGGGTTCTGGCGCAGCGTGTGCTCCTTCTGGCGCACGTGCCACAGGTAGCCGAGCTGCGCGGTCTGGCGCGCGACCTCGGGCGCGCCCGTCAGCATCAGGTTCGGGAAGCGATAGACGACCACGCCGTCGTCGGTCACGTCCATCTCGCCTTCGTAGGTCGCGCACAGGCGCGTGCCGATCGCGTCGGCCTGGTCATACGTGACGCCGAGCAGCGCGATGATGTCGGCGTTGCTGATGAAGCCCTTCTTCGCGCGGATGTAGGTCAGGAGCTCCTTTTCGTGCTCGAGCGGGTTGCGCTTGATGCCGTCGGTGCCGAAGAGGTGAAACCACGTGCGCTCCGACAGGCTCGGCTTCTTCGGCGCCTCGGCCTTGTCCAGCCGATACGGGTCCTTGCCCTGGCGGAGCTGCTCTTCGGTCTCGCGGTTCCAGCGCCGCCGCTGCCGCCCGCTCGACCACGAGCCATAGCCGCCGTAGCCCCACGGCGAGCCCCAGGTCCACCAGAACGATCCACCGCCGCCGCCCCACGGCGAGCTCCGCCGCGAGCTCGAGCCGTTGTTGTCGCGCGCCTTGGAGAGCGCCACCAGGAACGCGATCAACAGCACGACGTAGATGATGAAGTAGACGATGACCATCGCCACCGTCCACGCCTTGAAGAACGCGATGAGCCACTGCTTGAACGCCGCCTTGCGCCGCCGCGCCGCGTCGGCCTTGACGATGTCCTCGCGCGCGACGAGCCCTGGCGGGAAGCGGTAGACGAGGTTGCCGTGCTCGTCGACGTCGATGTCCGAGGTGTAGTCCTTGACGACCTTGGCCAGGCCGGCCTCGACCTCGTACGGCGGCAGCCCCGTCTTCGCCACCACGTCCTGCACCGTGAATGGCGCCTTGCACAGCTCCTTGACGGCGTCGAGGATGCGGATCCGGCTCTGGTCGTCCGAGAGGCGGGGTTGGCTCATCGTCGCGGCGGATGCGGTCATTCGAATCCCTCGTGTGGTCGCGGCTGCGTGACCGTTAGGCACGCAAGGCCGTCAGGGTAGGTGGCCGGTGTCGACACCAGGCCTCCGGTGATTCGGGCGCGGACTCTACCACACCCGCGGCCGTACCCCCTTTTGCCGCCCTTTTACCCAACCCTTCGGCGCCTCGCGCGTAGCATCGGGAGGTCGCGCCGGATGACGCGATCCTCATGCCGGAGGTCCCCATGCGTTTCGCGCTCATCGTGCTCGCCCTCGCGTCCTTCACCCATTGCTCCTCGCGCACCCCGACCTCGGTCGGCCCGCGCCAGACACCCGCGCCGCCCGGGTCGCCGCCCCCTGCGACGGCGACGCCCACGCCGGCCGCACCTGCCGCCCCGGCCGAGGCGGCCAGTCCGACCCCATCGGGCCCGACCTTCTCCACGCCGACGCGCTTCGGCCGCCTGGCCATCTACACGGTCAGCCTCCCCGGCGCCGCGCAGGAGGACCCGGGGCCGCTGCTGCTGCTCGACGACGCGCTGAGCCAGGGACTGGCGGAGGTGCGCGAGCTCGACGCCACCCCGGCCACGCCGACAGCCAACGCGCCCGTCCCCGCCGAGGACGTCGTCGAGCAGATCCAGCAGCGCGGCGACGGCGCCGCCGTCGGCACGCTCGTCATCGAGAACAAGTCCGACACCCCGATCTTCGTGCTCGCCGGCACCGTCGTCAAAGGCGGCAAACAGGATCGCCAGATCGGCCAGGACTTCGTCGTCGACGCGCGCCAGACCACCCCCGTCGACGCCTTCTGCGTCGAGCAGGGCCGCTGGCACGCGCAGCGCGAAGGCGCCGCGACCGACGGCAAGTTCGCCGCCGTGCCCGCGCTGGCGACCTCGAAGGTGCGCGCCGCCGGCCAGTACCGCAAGGACCAGCAGGCCGTCTGGCACAACGTCGCCGAGACCAACAAGGCCCACGCCAAGGCCACCGACTCGGGCACGCTGCTCGCGACGCTCGACGACCCCGAGGTCGCCGCACGCATCGATGCGCTCTCGCGCCAGGTCGGCGCGCACCTCGCCGCCAGCACGCCGCGCGACGCGCTGGTCGGTCTCGCCTGGGCGATCGACGATCGGATCCAGGGTGTGCGCTGGTTCGCCCATCGCCGCGTCTTCGATCTCGTCGCCGACAAGCTCGTACGCGCCGCGGCGGTCGATGCGCTGACCGCCGAAGCCGCCGGCCCCGCGCCGGCGCTGGCCCCGCCCCCGCCGCCCGACGCGGTCGCGCGCTTCGTCGCCGAGGTCGAGCGCGAAGCCGCCGAGGTGCGCGCGACGCCCGCCAAGAACGACAACGAATACCGCGAGTCGGAGCGCGCCTGGGGCAGCGCGACCGTGCTCAAGGGCAAGGACGGCAAGCGCGCCCGCCCGCTCGCCTACGACTTCATCGCGAAGTGACCCGGCGTCTTTTCACTTGCCGGTGCGTCGCCGCAGGGCACGCCGATAGGCGCGGTTCAGCGCGAGCACGGCCGCGATGAGGCCGACGACGAGCAGCGCGATCACCCAGGGGTTGTCGCGCACGCCTTCGATGGCGCGCCCGAAGCGCTCGGCGAGGAGCGCCATGCCCATGCCGCCGATGAGCCCGCCCAGGCACACCGCGGCGATGATGCGCCCGCGGTGCAGGCCGAGCAGCACGCCGAGGAAGGTGCCGCCGATGGCGCCCGTGCCGGAGACCGGGAAGAGCACGAAGACGACCATGCCGGCGAAGGCATAGCGCCGCATGCGCGGGAACGCCTCGAGCACGACGCCCGCCCGGTCCTGCACGCCGCGCAGGATGCGCGCGGCGAAGCGCCAGCGATACAACCCCTGCACCGAGTACGCGAGCAGGAGCACGGTGAACGTGTCCATCGCCCAGATCACCAGCCCGAGCTCGTAGAACGAGAACGTCGGCTCCTCGATCGCCACCAGCGGCAAGAACTTGCCGAGGAACAGGAAGGCCGCCGCCATCAGCGCCAGGAGGATCCGCGTCTGGCGCGGTGCGAGCACGAACCCCGTCACCAGCGCCGCCGCGATGAGCCCGAGGCAGATCCCGAGCACGAGCACCCGCTCGCGCGTCGTCGCGCGCAGGGCTTCGGGGCATTCGCTCGCGCTGCGCGTCACCGGCGCAGCATATCTGCTCGCCCGATGCTTGGCGAATCCCGCCTCGCCGCGTGCCGGCCCAGCCGGCGCGGACCCGTGCCTTGTCTCCCTCTCGGCGAGTCGCTAACCTCGCGCCATGGTCGCCACCAAGCCGTTGCCCGACTCCATCCCCCGGGGCGCCGAGCCGTCGGACGCCGAGCTCGAGGCGCTCTATCCCTCCTCCGATGGTGAGCCGATGGCCGACAACACCAAGCAGTGGGAGTGGATGGCCCTGCTCAAGCACAACCTCGACGAGCTGCTCCCCGACTTCGTCGCCAGCGACAACCTCTGGTACCCCGTCGAGGGCCGCCCCGACATCCGCCTGGCACCCGACGTCTACGTCGCCATCGGCCGGCCCAAGGGCCACCGCGGCAGCTACATGCAGTGGCGCGAGGGCGGCGTGCCGCTGACCGTCGTCTTCGAGGTGCTCTCGCCCAAGAACACCACGCGCGAGATGATCAGGAAGGGCATGTTCTACGATCGCCACGGCGCGCGCGAGTTCATCATCATCGATCCCGAAGACGAGTCCGGCTGGGCGCTGATCCGCGACGAGGCGAGCGGCGACCGCCTCGAGGTGCCGAACCTCGACGGCTGGACCTCACCGACCCTGGGGATCCGCTTCGAGAAGCACGACGGCCGCCTCCGGGTCTTCCGCCCAGACGGCATGCCCTTTGTGTCTTTCCACGAGCTCGAGGCCCAGAAGAACGCCGCCACCGAGCGGGCCGTGCACGAAGCCGAGCGCGCCGAGCGCGAAGCCGAGCGCGCCGAGCGCGAAGCCGAGCGCGCCGAGCGCGAAGCCGAGCGCGCCCGCCGCCTCGCCGAGAAGCTCGCCGCCCTCGGGCTCGATCCCGACGCCCTGTAGATCCTATGAAGACCGAGCCGTCCTGGCATCCTCACTCTTCTAACCAGGAGGGTGCCATGCGAACGGTGTTCTGGACGGCTCGGGAGTTGGATTCTACGTCGGACGTGAAGGTGATGTACATGG
>WYBB01000003.1 GCA_011526585.1 Deltaproteobacteria bacterium | reverse complement strand
GGCCGCTTCACTCGCTTGTGCGGCGACCGTGGGGTCGCCTCCGCGCTCGCTCGCGCCCTCCTTGCATCTGGGCACGTCTCGACCCCTACGGCGTAGAGGCCGGTACGCGCCCATCTGCGGCGTCGGCCGCTTCACTCGCTTGTGCGGCGACCGTAGGGTCGCCTCCGCTCACGCCCTCAACGCGCGCGCGACGAAGAAGCGCACGCGCTCGGCGACCTCGGCCTGATCGGCGCCGGGCTCCGCGCCGTCGTCGAGCGCCTCGGCCACACGCCGTAAACAAGCAAGGCGCTTGTAGAATCTGTCGACCTTTCGCAGCGTGCCGTCGTAGGTCTCGCCGGCGTAGACGTCGATGACACGCGCGGTGCGCTCCGGTCCGATGAGCAGCTCGAGATCGAGCGCGAAGCTCATCACCTCCTCGGCGGTGTCGAGGGCGCGCTCGGCATCGTGGCCGTCGTGCGGATCGATGAAGACCACGTCGCGAAGGCCCGGCCCGGGCAAGAAGACGTGCTCGGCGCGCAGCTCGCCGTGCACGGTGCGCACGCGCCGCTCGTAGACGCGATGCGCGAGGGTGTCGGCGAGCTCGTCCAGCCACTCGCCGGTCTGGCGCGCGAGCCGATCGCGGTCACTCGGGTCGAGGCGATCGGCGATCCGCGTGAGCGCCGCCTCGAAGC
Source organism: Deltaproteobacteria bacterium (assembly GCA_011526585.1). Lineage (GTDB taxonomy): Bacteria > Myxococcota_A > UBA9042 > PHBI01 > PHBI01 > WYBB01. The sequence continues at coordinate 11,260 of WYBB01000003.1, read as the reverse complement.
GTGCACGGGCGCGCGTCGGCTCCCCGAACGGCGGGTGCACGTGCACCTCCGCCTCGCCATGCAAGCGCGCGAGGCGTTGCATCGCATGCTCGAGCGCGGCGTGCAGGGTCTCCTGCGGCGCCCCGGACGCGAGCCGCGTGTCGGCCCTGAGCTCGTCGGGCAGGCGCCGCATCCAGAGGACCGGCTCGCCATCATCGGAAGGCTCCGCGTCGGCTGACGGCTCGACGAGCGCGAAACGCCCCGAGCTCTCGTCGAAGCGCAGCTCACAGGCGCCGAGCTCGACCCCCCGGTTCATCCGCCGGAGGTACCACCGATCGCGGGAGGTCATCCCGACGCGCGTCGAGAGCGCCTCTTGATCGTAGCCATCGATCAGGCGTGGGCGACGCAGCTTCAGGACCTGATCGGGGGTGAAGAGCAAGAGCGACTTGCGCGTGAGCAGCGCGCGCTTGGCGACGAGCGGCCGCCCGTCACGGCCGAGGATGCGACCGCCGGAGAACGAGCGCGCGATCTCGAGCGGGCTCACGGCGAAAACCGCCAGTCATCATCGAAGAAGCCGCCCATCAAGACCTCACGGTTGCCGAGGATGCGATCGCCGAAGACCGCGCGCATGCCGCTGTCGTACACGAGATAGTCGGGCGCGAGCTCGGGCAGGTAGCGCGACGACAAGGTGCCATCGGGGCCGAGCCCGGCATGCAGGACCAGGTAGCGCCCGGGCACGAGCGCGCTCGGGCGGATGACCGAGATCCCGATCTCGGGCCCCTCGAAGCGCCGACCCGCGACCTCGAGCGCGCCGTCATCGGTGAAGACGATGCCCGCCGCCGCGAGCTCGGGCGCGACCCGAGCGGTGAGCAGGTTCGTCGCCGGGCGGCCGACCAGGACGAGGCTCCGGCCCTCGAGATCGGCGTCGCTCACTTCGACGTCGGCGAAGACCGGCGCGCGCAGATCGATCCACGGCGAGTGCAGCGCCAGCCGCTCGGCGGCGAGGCGGTTGGCCTCGATCTCGTGGCCGAGCTGCGTGCCGTAGACGACGATCAGCGGCCCGTACCACACGTCACCGAGCGGCCCCTCGAGGTCCGCGCGCTTGCCGCTCCGCCAGCGATCGAGGTTCGGCGCGATCGCCCAGCTCGCCCCCTCCTCGCGCGCGAGGTGCAGCGCCTCGCCGATCACGTGCTCGCCGAGGTTTCTGCCATCGACGACGATGGTCTGCTTGCGCTGAGCGCGCTCGCCGAGCTCGTGGCCGAGGATCGAGAACGCCTCGACGTTCCTCGTCTGCACCTGCACGCGCTCGCCCTTGAGCGAACCGTCGAGCTGTCCGAAGCGCTCGCGATCGGCGAAGCGCTCGATGCGCAACCAGTAGCTCTCGGCCCAGCGATAGCGCCCCGCGCGCACGACCGGCTGCGGCGCGACCGCAGGGCGCTTGCGCGCCGCCAGCCACTTCAGGAGCTTGCCGTCTTCGTAGGCGTGGTCCCACACGTTGTGCCCGAGCGGCGGGATCTCCAGCTCGCTCGTGTAGCGCAGGGTCTTGTAGCGATCGTGGATCAGCTCCGAGCGTGACGGCTGATCACGCGCCCCGTGCACCATCTTGAGCGGCAGGTAGCGGCCGCTCTCGGCGTAGGCGACGACGCCCTCCTCGTCGAGGAGCCGCGGCTCCCACGGGCGCTTGGGCGCGCTCTTGACCGAACGATATTCGTGCAGGTTCGGATAGCCGCAGAGCGGCGCCGCCGCCGCGAACACGCTCGGCGCGTGCAGCGGCACCCAGAACGCGACCGATCCGCCGAGCGAGAAGCCCGAGATCGACACCCGCCGCGCATCGATCCGGTAGGCGGCCTTCATCTCGTCGATCACGCGGCGCACGTCGACCTCGCCCGGCGCACGCTGACCGGCGTTGACGTAGCCGTCGTGCGCGACCAGGATCGCGCCGCCCGACGGCTCGGGCGGGTCCCATGTGTAGATCGATCCCGAGCGCTGCGCCTCCCCTGGCCCCGACGGTCTGGCCAGCGCGATCCGCAGCATGTCCTCCGGCGTGTAGTGCAGACCATGCGCGAGCATGATCAGCGGCGCCGCCTCGCTCCGGGCGTAGCCCCTCGGCACCACCACCACGTAGCGCTGCAGCGACCCATCGTAGCGCGAGCGGTAGGCGCGCACGTGCACGCCCGGCGCCTCGAACACCCGCTCACCGCGCGAAAGCCCCGCAACGTGCGCCTCGAAATGCGCGAGCGTGCCCTCGAGCCGCCGCGCGCCCTCGTCGAGCGCGGCCTCCTCGATGAGGCGCCGCGCATCCAGCGCCTGATACTCGAGGCTCTCTCGATCGCCGGGACCGAAGGCCGCCTCGGGCAGCGCCTCGAGCCGGCCCCGGGCCTCGAGGTAGCGCGCCTTTGCGGCCACCGCGCGCAGCTCGCGCCGCGCACACACCGCGCCGTCGAGCGTGAGCGCCAGCGACCCTGTGCGCTCGCCGAGCTCGACGGAGAGCTCGCGCGTCTTCAGATCGCCATCGAGCGCGCGCTCGACGAGCACCTCGCCGCCGAGCGTGAGCGCAAGTGTCTTGGGCCGCGGCCAGGGCAGGAGCCCGTGCGTATCGACCTTCGCCTCGATTCCCCAGCCCTCGGCCCTGACGTGCGCGCCGAGCTCGATCGCCAGCACCCCGCACGCGTCCGCCCCCTGGTCGGGCACCCCCGCGGGCAACGCCCACACCGACCCGGGCAGCGGCCTCAGGTCCGACCCACGCAGCCGCGCCGCGAGCTCGACCGCGTATGGCGAGACCTTCTCGAGGCGTACCGCCAGCGTGTTCCATCCGGCGGCGAGCGTGAGCCCGAGCGTGCGATGATCCGGCAGCAGGTACTGGTCGCCGACCTCCTCGTGCACGAGCTGTCCGTTGAGCACCACGCGCGCCGCGCCATTGACCGACAGCATGAGCCGCGCCGCGCTCGCGCTCGGCACGTGCACGCGCGCCCCGAGCAGCCACACACCCGGGATCTCGCGCGCCTCGAGCTTGCCGCGCGGCGCGAGCTCGATCGACGGTCCTGGCCCGACCCAGGGCTTCATCGACGGCGCCAGGCGCGTGAGCAACGCCGCCAGATCGGTCTCTTTGCGGTCACCGCCGCGCAGCTCTGCCACCGCCCAGCGCGTGACGAACCCGTCGCGCGTCTCGACCCACACCTCCTCGGCGCCGAGCCGCGTGCAACCGTCCTGCTCGAGACAGCCCGCGAGCCTGCTCGATGGCCCCGGGATCTCCTTGACCCGGGACGCCAAGAGCGGCGGTGCCTCGGGGCGGCCGTCGACCTCGTCGAGCTCGAGCACCTCGGCGCCTTCACCGCTCGTAGCCGGCTCGGCCACAGGCGCGACCGCCGCCGGCAAGGTGGCCGCCATCGCCGCGGCCGACAGCGACGGCCGCGGAGGCTTCGTGTCGCCACACGCGAAGGCGGCGATCGCCATCGCGACCGCCGCGACCGGCCACGGACCAGCATCTCTCATGGTGACTCCAGGGACACGCAGCAGCGCGCGCCGATGTCCTCGCGCTGCGTCTCGCTGCTCTCGGCGCTCCGTACGAACACGCGCAGCGGCGTCACCCCATCCCGGAAACCACCGCCGCGCACCACGTGACCGTTCGAGCCCGAGAACCCCTCGATCGGATCGCGCGGCGTCGTGCCCGCGCGGTCCGCATACACGTCGCTGCGATAGAAGTCCGCGCACCACTCGAGCACGTTGCCCGACATGTCGAGCACCCCGAAGGGCGACGCGCCCTGCGCCTTCACCCCGACCTCGGACGGGACGCCCGTGCCGCAGCCCGGCCCGCCCTCGAAGAAGGTCGCGCGCGCGCAGGTCGGCGGCAGGTTGCCCCACGGGTAGAACGCCGCCCCGGTGCCCCGCGCCGCGTGCTCCCACTCCGCCTCGCTGCACAGGCGCTTGCCCTGATAGGCGCAGACCGCCTCGGCCTGGGACCAGTCGATGAAGCGCACCGGCATCGCGTCGGACGCCGCGCTCAGCGAGCTCGAGCCCTCGGCATTGCGCGGCCGGCAGCGCATGCCGACACCGTCGGCGTCGTCGCGGCAGCGCCGGAACGTGCCCTCGCTCACCTCGGTCCGATCGATCGCGAACGGGCTCAGCCGCACCTCGTGCGCCGGCTGGTTGTCGAGGTCGCAGTAGTCCGGCTCCGGGCACCCCATCTGGAAGACCCCGCCCGGCACGAAGACCATGTCCGGCGGCACGCACACTCCGGCGCTGCACTGCCAAAGGTCCGCGTCCGGCACCTCGCTCGGCCCCTTGCAGGCGATCCCGTCCTCTCCCGGCACGTCGACGCAGCGCCCCCCGCCCTCCTCCGAGCAGACCATCGCGCTCGCGCACGGGTTGTCGGGCGGCGGGCACGCCGGCGGCAGCGCGATCGTGCACACCCCGCCCTGGCAGGTCGGCACGCCGTTACACACCAGCGCGTCATCGTCGCACGAGGTGCCATCGACCACCGGCGGCGCGTCGACGCAGGCCCCACCGCGGCACTGCCCCTCCGCCGTGCAGCGGTCGCCGTCGTCACACGACGCGCCCTCTTCGCGCGCGCGCGAAACGCAGCTCCGATCGACGCACACCCGCTCGACGCACGGGTCGGCCGCCGCCCCACAGTCGCCGTTCGTGACGCACTCGCCCGGATCGACCACCTCGACCTCGACCTCGAGCGGCGCGCCGTCCTCGCCGATCTCCTCGACCTCGCCCTCCGCGTCCTCCTCGGGCGCGTCGGGCATGCTGTCGGTGACGAAGCGCGGCCGATTCGGCTCGATGCAAGCCGCGACGACGAGCCCCAACCCGAGGCAGGCGGTCCGAACGATCATGGGGCGCATCATAGCGGCCTGATTCGGCCGCCGTCGAGGACCACCTGCGCGTCCCCTTTTACGTACCGCGCCGACGTGGCACCCTGCCGCCGATGTGTGTCCGCATCGCTCCGGGGGGATCCATGAGACAGCTCGCGCGCCGCTCGACCGGCCTCACTTTCGTGCTCGCCGCCTGCGGCGCCATGCTCGCGCTCTCCCTGGCCGCCACGAGCGCGCGCGCTCAGTCGGCGCTGGGCCTCGACTTCGCTCTCTACCTCGATGACGTCTCGGTCGAGGACAGCGAGCGCATCGGCGCGCTGCGCGAGATCACGCGCGAGGATCGCAGCAACGTCAACATCGCCGCCGGCGCTATCTACTACCTGCATCACCTCGGTGGCATGGCCGATGGCGAGCACGTCGCCGGCTTCCGCATCGGCGGCGAGCTCCGCTATCTCGGCGAGTACGCCATCGAGCGCGACGAGGGCGACGCCGACGAACAGGTCATCGGCACTCTCATCGAGCTCGGCTTCCGCGGCGACTGGACCGCCGAGATCGTCGAGCGCTTCGGCCTGGTCGTCGGCCTGCGCTTCGACCTCGCGATCCTCGTGCCGACCGGCGACTTCGCCGACGAGATCGCGCGCCTCGCGGACGAGGGCGTGCCGACCTCGGACGGTCCCCGCCTCGGGCTCGCGCTCGTCCCGTCGGTCGGCGCCCGCTACGCCATCCACGAGCGCATCAACCTGCGTTTCGATCTCGGCCTCGGCTGGTCCTACCTCGACCTGCTCTCGATCGACGCCGGCGTGCAGGGGATCCAGTACGTGCGCGACATGTCGCTGTCGAGCCGGCGCTTCGAGGTCTCGCTCGGCGCCGAAATAACGCTGTGAATCAAGCACTTGGCACGCCGACCGCCCCGCCGCTGGCGTCGTGATCACGCGTTCTGCTACCGTCTTCGATGGAAGGCGTATCTCGCAGGGAAGGGGGTACCGGAGATGAGACCAGGTCTCTGTATCGTCTCGTCGATCGCGCTCACGACGCTCGGCGCTTGCGCCGAGTCCGAGCCGCTCTTCGACGCGACCGATCCCGCCGAGGGCCCCGGCTCGATGGTCGGCGCCGACGCACCGCTCAACGCGCTGGCGGCGCGCCCGTTCCACGGCGGCGATGATCCGCTGCCCGCGGCGCGCCAGGTCAGCCCGCCCATCGGCCCGGCCGTGCCGGACTGTGACGCGGGCTGTCGCGCGCACTGCGCCGCGCAGAGCCTCGACAACCCCGTCAACCGCGGCCTCTGCGAGAGCCTCTGGGGCGTCGGCCTCGCCACGCAGCCGATCGACTCGGCCGAGGCCTGCCGCCGCCTCTACGCCGACACGCTCGGACGCTTCCCGACGCTCGCCGAGATCGAGGCGAGCTGCCTCTCGCGCCCGTACGGCGACGTCGTCGCCGAGCTCCTCGACAGCGACGCCTTCGTGCTCACGCAGCAACGCCGCTGGGCCGACCGCCTCCTCTACAACAACGAGGCGCTCTCGCCGCTCCGGATCTACGATGCCGACCTGCTCGTGCAGAAGCTCTATCGCGGCCTCATCCCCTACGATCTCTTTGCGCAGGTCGTCTCGGCGCACCCGGTGCTCACGCGCCGCTACGCGACCTCGGGCGACCGCGCCGAGGCGCTCTTCCGCATGTTCCTCGGGCGCCCGCCGTTCGAGCGCGAGCGCGCCGACCTCGCGCGCCTCTACGTGCTCTGGGACAACCACTACCACGACCACCCGAGCTTCGGCCGCTCACCCGACGCCTTCATCCGCCACCGCTGCGTCACCGAGGACGGCGAGCGCGACCCCGAGGCGGCCGGCGAATGCGCGTCCGTCCTGTGGGGCTACCGCGAGCTGATCCTGCTGCCCGACCTGCGCGTCAAGGACGAGCGCCTGTGGGCCGGCGTGCTCTCGCCCAGGGAGTGGACGCGCCTGCAGGAGCCCGGGCGCATCGTCGCCAGCCTGCCGGCCTTCTGGGAGCGCGCCGTCGACGACGTGCTCGACCAGTACCTCGGCTACCGCCTGAGCACGCTCGTACCGGCGGTGCGCGAGCACCTCGTCGACTACCTCCTCGAATACGGCGCCGATATCCGCGCCGTGCACTTCGCGGTCCTGACCTCGGCGGTCTACCTGCAGTCGGCGCGCGCCCCCGACGACCCGCTCGCGGAGTCCTATCGCTACACCTGGGGCCCGCTCAAGCAGGCCGAGGTCGAGGCCTGGATCGACACGATCGAGCACGCCACCCACACCGAGATCGGCTCGTGCGACTTCCGCCTGCCCGATCCCTGGCGCGTGATGGACCGCGACACCATCGGCGCCTACGCGCTCATGCAGGCCTCGGACTGGACCTACCGCCAGGACGGCGAGCGCATCGACGAGCGCTACCTCGACCTCGCGAGGAGCCTCGGCGGCTGCCCCGAGAACCTCGCCGGCGGGCGCTTCAAGACCGTCTCGATCCTCACGACCGCCACCCAGGAGGGCTTCGTCAGCGCGCTCTGCAACCCGGCGCTGCTCGAGGAGCGCCAGGCCGCCCCGATCGAGGCGCTCATCCCCGCCGGCATGGCGCCGCAATACCAGCTCACCCCCGAGGTCGCCCAGGACGTCCTCACGCACCAGCTCGGCACGTTCTTCTCGCGCGCGCCCGCCGCAGACGAACGACAGGCGGTCGCCGCCGCCGCCGACGAGTGCGTGCCCAAGCCCTGCACCGCCGAGGCCTTCGCCCGCCCACTGTGCTTCTCGCTGCTCTCGAGCGCCGAGATGCTCTTCTACTGAGGAGACGACGACGATGACGATGTCACGACGAAGGTTCCTCGGCACGGCGCTCGGCGCGGCGGCGCTCACCACCGCGGCGCCCTTCTTCATCGGCAAGGGCAAGCGCGCCTTCGCCCGCACCGAGGCCCACGGCACCGCCAAGCACCTGATCTACATCCGGCTGCGCGCCGGTTTCCGCTTCACGACCGCCTTCAACGGCGGGGTCGCGCAGCAGTTCAACCCGTACGGGCGCGCGACCGGCCTCGCGCAGGGCGCCCAGTGGGTGCCGTCGGCGCTCATGGCCGCCTCGCCGTTCCTCGAAGGCCAGGACGGCGCTCAGCGGCGCACGCTCGGCATGCGCTCGGTGCCCGAGCTCGCCGACCGCATCACCGTCGTGCCCTGCGTCGATCACGAGCCGACCTCGGCCGGCGCCGACGGCAACCACGGCTCGGGGCTCGAACGCTACTGGACCGGCTCGGTCGGCGGCCCCGCCGGCTTCTTCACGCTGATCAACTACGGGCTACGCGAGCGCTTCGGCCGCGTCACCGCCGGCGGCGACGTCGCGCTGCCGGCCTTCTGCCTGGGTGACGCCGGCATGGCCCGCGGCCTCGGGGTCTACGCCGCGCACCGCCCGCCGGTCGTGCAGAGCAACAGCCTCGAGGGCTTCGGCCTCTCGGTGGAGGATCGCGTGCCGCCCTGGGCGCGCGCGCTCTCCAAGACCTTCGACGAGCGCAAGCGCGATCGCCTGCGCGGCGACTCGCGCGGCGTGGTCGACGCCTACCTCGAGACGCGCAAGGCGACGCTGCGCTTCGCCGAGATCTTCCAGAGCCCGGCGCTCCAGACCCAGACCGGCGCCGAGGTCATCGACGGCATGAGCCACGACGAGCTGCGCCTCGTGCTCGGCGACTCCGACGCCGGGCGCAAGCTCCGCCTGGCGCTCCGCCTCTTCCACTTCGGCTGCCCCGCGGTCTACATCGATCAGGGCGGCTACGACATGCACTCGGGCGAGGAGGAGTCCCTGCCCGGGCGCATGACCGAGGTCAACCACCTCATCTCGGGCCTCGTCTTCGCGCTCCAGCGCCTCCGCCACCCGGCCGGCGGCACCTACTGGGATCACACCGTCGTCGCCTGGGGCAGCGAGTTCGGACGCACCGCCGGCGGCAACCGCTTCAACTCCGCGCGCGGCTCCGATCACAACGGCGACTACGAGACGCGCTGGATGTCGATGCCGTTCTTCGGCGGCCCGGTCGCCTCGCCCGGCGCGCAGCTCGGCTCGACGCGACCTTCCGATCTGAGGGCCGAAGGCGATGTCGTCAGCTACCGCGCGATCATGAAGGCGCTGCTCGACGTGCTCGGCTGCGATCACGAGGACATCTTCCCCGCGGACCCGCCCTGGGAACCGCTCTTCGTCGGGTGAGCGCGATGCGATACCACTCCATGCTCCTGAGCTCGTGCCTGCTCGCCGCCGCCTGCGCCGAGAGCGGCCGCGACGCCCCCGATCCGACTGGCGGCATCGTCTTCACCCCCGACCGCCCCGAGCGTGAGCACGCGCCGTCGGTCGCGCCCTACACCGGCTCCGATCCGATCGTGCTCGAGGCGCAGGCGCGCTTCCCGACCGGGCTCGACCTGCACGTCAAGGTGATCCAGCGCACCTGCAGCCCGACCGAAGGCGTCTGCCACAACACCAAGGAATACCCTGACTTACACACCGCCGCCAACTTCCTCGCCGCGATCGGAGCGCCCTGCAACGTGCAGGCGGGTACGCGCGAGGGGATCTTCGATCGCTGCGAGCGTCCGGGCGACCGCTTCGAGCTCGCGTCGAACGCCGTCAGCTCGGGCCCGATCGAGATCGGCGTCCTGCGCTACGTGCCTGGCGAGAAGCCCGACTTCAAGCTCAGCCCGCCGACGACCAGCTCTCCCGGCCTGCACATCAAGCTCGCCGATCCGCTCGTCACCGATCGCGAGGAGATCTGGGCCGAGGGCCGCTTCATCCGCACCTTCGTCGACCCTGCCGGCCTCGTGCAGGACATCGCCTACCAGAGCTTCGGCACACGCTGGTGGGTGCTCTCCGGCGGCACCGAGCTCCTCGGCGAGGTGAACCAGTGGCAGGCCGACGCGGTCAACGCGCTCCTCGACGTGGGCGTCGTCGAAGGCGACCCGAACATGAACGGGATCTTCGGCGCCCGCCACGGCGAGCCGGTCGACCTGCTCGTGCCCGGCGATCCGGAGACGAGCTACCTCATCGCGCGCGTGCGTGGCGTGATGGAGGGCAGCGACGTGCCCGGCACACGCATGCCGCTCGCGAACCAGCCGCTCTCGACCGCCGAGATGCTGGCGCTCTTCTGTTTCGTCGAGGGCTTGCCCGGCGGCGCGCCCTCGCGCCTCGACGGCGCGATCGACTTCAAGGACTGCAGCTACTCCGCCGATCCGACGCGCCTCGAGCTCTACGGCTCGAGCGGCGACGTCACCTGGTCGGGGCGCATCGCGCCGCTGCTCGAGGTCAACTGCGGCGGCTGCCACGACGCCGACGACCCGAGCGGCGAGCTCATCCTGAGCGGCGACGAAGCCTTCGACGCGCTGCTCGCCGACGCCGACGGCAAGCCGAGCATGAAGCGCGTCGAGCCCGGCTCCCCCGAGACGAGCTACCTCTGGCTCAAGCTCACCAACGATCCCGAGATCGAAGGCAGCCCGATGCCGACGAGCCCGCTCACCGGCTGGCGCCCGCTCTCGAGCGAGGATCTCGACGACATCCGGATCTGGATCGAGAACGGCGCGATCCGGGACTGATGCGCGCGACGCGAGGAGCAACGAGCATGAGCGACGATGTCGAGACCGTCCGTGGTGACAAGATCCTGATCCGCTTCGAGGCGAAGCGCTGCGTGCACTCGCGGCACTGCGTGCTCGAGCGCCCCGATGTGTTCGTACCGAACGTGAAGGGGACCTGGATCCACCCCGACGCGGTGGCGGTCGAGGAGGTCGTCAAGGTGTCCGAGCGCTGTCCGTCCGGTGCGATCACCTACGAGCGCCTCGACGGTGGCCCGGCGGAGGCGCCGCCGCTGGTCAACCGCGTGCAGGTTAGGGAGAACGGGCCGCTCGCGTTCCACGCCGAGCTGGCGATCGAGGGACCGCACGGCGCGAGCGAGCGCCTGCGCGCCACCCTGTGTCGTTGCGGTGCCAGCCGCAACAAGCCCTACTGCGACGGCAGCCACGTCACCGTCGGGTTCGTCGCGACGGGCGAGCCCGCCAGTGCCGACACACCCGCCCTGCGCGAGCGCAAAGGTCGGCTCGAGGTAGCGCCGTTGAAGAACGGCCCGTTGCGGGTGCGCGGCAATTGCGAGCTCGTCAGCGGCACCGGTCGAACGCTGGCAAAGCGGACCGAGGTGAAGCTCTGCCGATGCGGCAACTCGGGGAACAAGCCGTTCTGCGATGGCTCCCACGTGAAGGCGGGGTTCACCGCCGAGGGTGCCTGAGAGCTTGCGTGATCCCGGTGGGTTCCAACCCAGCCCCGCGCCGCATGACCGACCGAGCAACGAAGCAGACGGGCGTGTATCGCGCCCGAATTGCGCAAAAAAAAACCCCGCTCGATCGCTCGAGCGGGGTTTGAGGGGATTCCGGCGGCGACCTACTCTCCCACGGAGGTAACTCCGCAGTACCATCGGCCCTGGAGGGCTTAACTTCCGAGTTCGGGATGGG
>WYBB01000241.1 GCA_011526585.1 Deltaproteobacteria bacterium | reverse complement strand
GAGGGCGACGTCGAGCGGGGCTTCCGCGAGAGCGACCTCGTCGTCGAGGGCCGCTACCGCACGCAGCCGCAGGCGCACGTCTCGCTCGAGCCGTGCGGCGCGCTCGCCGAGGTGGACGCCGCCGGGCGCGTGACGCTGTGGTCGGCCAACCAGTCGGTGTTCCGCGTGCAGGCGAACGTATGCGAGTCGCTCGGCCTGCCGATGTCGCGGCTGCGCTGCCTCACGCCGCGCGTGGGCGCCGGCTTCGGCAACAAGATGGAGGCGCACGTCCAGCCGATCGTGGTCAAGCTCGCGCTGGCGACCGGGCGGCCGGTCAAGCTCGTGCTCACCCGCGAGGAGGACTTCGAGATCGTGCGCGCGCGCCACCCGTTCGAGCTGCGGGTCAGGACCGGCGTCAAGCGCGACGGCACCTTCGTCGCGCGCGAGGTCGAGGTGCTGCTCGACGGCGGTGCGTACGCCGACGACAGTCCGGGGGTGCTCTGCTACAGTCTGTTCATGGCGCGCGGGCCGTACCGCATCCCGCATGCGCGCTGCCGTGGCACGCTGGTCTACACCAACAAGCTGCGCTTCGGCGCTTTCCGCGGCTTCGGCAATCCGCAGGTGAGCTTCGCCACCGAGACGCAGATCGACGAGATCGCGGCGCAGCTCGGCATCGATCCGGTCGAGATCCGCCGCAAGAACGCGCTCGGCGCCGACGACCGCTGGTTCGGCGGCCAGGCGCTCGCCTCCAACGGCCTGCGCGAGTGCATCGACGTCGCCGAGCGCGAGTCGGGTTGGCCGGCGCGCGGCGCGATCCGCGCCGCGCCCGGGAAGCGCCGCGCCATGGGCTTCGCCTGCACCGCGCACATCGGCGGTCTGCTCGGCACCGGGGCGATCGTTCGCATGCTCGAGGACGGCACGGTGGTGCTCAACACCGGCGCGGTCGACATCGGCCAGGGGTCCGACACCGTGCTCACGCAGATCGTCGCCGAGGCGCTCAGGCTGCCGCTCGAGCAGGTGAGCGTCGCCAGCCCCGACACCGACGGCTCGCCCTACAACTGGGGCACCACCGCGAGCCGCGTGACCTACACCACCGGCCGCGCGGTGCTCGCCGCCGCGCGCGAGGTCGAGCGGCAGGTGAAGGCGCACGCCGCCGAGATGCTCGAGTGCGCCGAGGCCGACCTCGAGCTGCTGCCCGGTGGCGTCGTCGGCGTGAAGGGCGTGCCCGGCAAGACGCTGCCGTTCGTCGCCATCTCGGCGCGCGCGCACTGGCGCAAGGGCGGACCGATCGTGGGCACCCACACTCTGGTGTTCGACCGGCCGACAATCGATCCGAAGCGCGCGATCGTCACCGGGCTTGCGTTCCCGCAGCTCGGAGTGTTCAGTTTCGGCGTTGTGGCCGTCGATGTCGAGGTGGACGAGACGACGGGCAAGGTAGCGGTGCTGCGCGCGTGGACGGTCGCCGACGTCGGCCGCGCCATCAACCGCGCCGCGGTCGAGGGGCAGCTCGAGGGTGGCTTCGCCCAGGGGCTCGGCTTCGCGCTCGCCGAGGAGCTGGTGTTCGACGGGCCGCGGCTCGTCAACCCGACGCTGATGGACTACAAGGTGCCGACCAGCCTCGAGGTGCCCTACGCGCTGCACGCGCACATCGTCGAGCACGCCGAGCCGGACGGGCCGTTCGGCGCCAAGGGCGTCGGCGAGATCGGCATCAACGTCGTCGCCGCCGCGATCGCCAACGCGGTCGCCGCGGCGACCGGTGCGCGGCTGCGCGAGCTGCCGCTCACCGCCGAGCGGGTGCTCGGCGGGCTGCTGCAGCGGGAGGCCGAGGCCGGCTGACCCTGCGCGTCGCACGCGGCGGGTGGAACGACTTCGACCGGGCAACGCGGCGCGCGACCGCGGCCCCCCGGGCGGCGGGGAGCGAGGAGGAGAGCGCAGGGCATGGAGCCGAGGATCCGGATCGAGTTCCGGCGCGTGTGCAAGCGCTTCGTCGCGCGCGAGCGCGGCACCGAGGAGGTGACCGCGGTCGAGGACGTGAGCGTCGCGGTGCGCGACGGCGAGGTGGTGTCGATCATCGGGCCGAGCGGCTGCGGCAAGTCGACGCTGCTCAACATGGGCGCCGGCCTGTATCTGCCGAGCGCGGGCGAGGTGTACGTCGACGGCGAGCGCGTCGCCGGCCCCAACCCGCACGTCGCCTTCATGCTGCAGAAGGATCTGCTGCTGCCGTGGCGCACGATCCGCGAGAACGTCGAGCTCGGACTCGAGATCCGGCGTGTGCGCGCGGCCGAGCGCCGCGAGCGCGCCATGGCGCTGATCGAGCGCTGCCACCTGGCCGGGTTCGAGCGGCACTACCCGCACCAGCTCTCCGGCGGCATGCGCCAGCGCGCGGCGCTCGCCCGCACGCTCGCGGTGGCGCCCACCGTGCTGCTGATGGACGAGCCCTTCTCCGCGCTCGACGCGCAGACCAAGATGATCCTGCAGCAGGATCTCGCGCGCACGCTCGCCGAGGAGGGCAAGACCGCCCTCTTCATCACCCACGACCTGGTCGAGTCGATCGTGCTCTCCGACCGCATCCTGGTCATGAGCCCGCGGCCCGGACGCATCGTCGAGGAGATCCCGGTGGACATGCCGGGGCGCGACGCGCCGATCCGCCGCCGGTTACACGCGCGTGTCGGCCCGCTCGCTGCGCACTTGATGGAGCAGTTGAATATCGGACAGGCGTCCCGGGTCGAAGTGAACTAGTCTTTCCCACAGACGAGTGAGGTTGCCATGAACAGAATTCGCGTTCTAACGCGGTCGAGCTTAGCGGTGTTTCTTGCCGCAATGACTTACTCATTGCCAATGCACGCGCAGACGGTCGAGTCGGTCACTTACTTGCTGCCCGCGCCGGCCACACTACCGGCTTTCATTCCATGGGTGCTGGCGCAGCAGCGCAACTATTACCGAAACGAGGGATTGGAGATCAAGTTCATGGTCGCCAAAGGCGGCGTGGATGTGGCTAAGCAAGTCGGCGCCGGAAATGCTCCTATCGGGGGCGCGATTGGCGACACGCCAATCATCGCTCGCGCACAAGCCATTCCCGTTAAGGCCGTGGCGGTCCTTGGGGGAGGTTCGCTAACGAATCTTGTCATACATGACGGTACTGGCATCGAGGGTCCTCGAGACTTGAAAGGGAAGACCGTTACTGTCCTCTCGTATCAAGATACGACTTTCTATGCGCTGCTCGGGATGCTGGCTTCCGCGGGGTTGACCCGTCACGACGTCAACATCCAGGCGGCGGGACCGGTGGGTATCTGGCAGCAATTCGCGTCTGGGAAGGCCGTTGCCTTCGCTGGCCCGGTCGACTGGGCGGTCAATGCAAAGCATGCGGGCGCGAAGATCAAGATCCTTGCGGCGGGTAACTATACACAGAGCATGGCTCAGGCGATCCTGGCGTCCGACGAGATCATCGAGAAGAGACCGGAGCTTGTTAGGAAGCTCGTGCGCGCCACCTTGCGAGGACTGGAGGATATCCTCAAGCAAGGCAACGCCATCATCCCCGACTACGTGGCGGGAGCACCTAGCTTCAAGGGGAAAGAGGCGTTCCTGGAGGAAGTTGTCGCGCTCTTCACGCAATACACGTACCGTGGGCAGCGTGTGTTGGGGGCGATGGATCCGGAGCGCCTTGCCGCGGTGCAGAAGTTCTACGTGAAGGAGGGGATCGTCCCCAAGGAGACGCCGCTCGGTGAGCTCTACACCAATCAGTTCGTCAAGTAGCGCGCCCGGCGAGGTGCGCATGGCGCCGGGGCGCGGGCTGGCGGTGCGCGCCGCCGCGGGCGCG
>WYBB01000049.1 GCA_011526585.1 Deltaproteobacteria bacterium | reverse complement strand
CCGATCCCCGGCCGGGGGCCGGGGCCTGGTGGTTGTGGCCCCCCCCCCCGTGGTCGCCCCCCCCCCCCCCCGGGGGGGCGGGGGGGCGGGAGGGGGGGGGGTGGGCCCCCCCCCGGCGCTCTGCCCGGGGGGGGGGGCCTTCCGCGTTTGTGGGGGGGGCTGCCGGGGCGGCGCCGTGGGGGGGGGGGGGGGGCGCCCCCCCCCCCCCCCCCCCCCCCCCCCCCCGACTCCGGCCACCCAATATTGCAGCCCTCCGGATCCGAGGCAGGCGGCCGCGCGACGTGGGAGAGGTCGACCGCGACCTCGTGGAGCTCCGACGCCCCCCTCGGGGGCGACGGAGCGGAACGGGGAGCGGTTGGCCTCCCCACGAGCGCGAGCCGCCACCCCCGCGTGACGGCACGACACGACGCAGAGGCGAAACGTGTTGCACCCGGCCTCCAGCCCGCGCAGCGCAATCGGGCACGGGCACGGGCATGGGCACGGGCACGGGCACGGGCACGGGCACGGGCCAAGGGTCTGGAGAGCTCACGCAGTGCCAAAAAGCGCCTCGCAGTTGCGTGAATGCTATTCACTGTGCGACATGGGCGCCCCGCCAGCGCGCGGCGTCCGAGCGCGCCATCGTCACCCACCCGATCGAGGATCCCCATGGCCATCCCCACGCACGAAGTCCGTCACGTCACCCAGGGCAAGGTCAAGATGACCCCGTCGGAGGCCTTCGTCGAAGCGCTCGTCGCCCAGGACGTGCGCCACGTCTTCGGCATCGTCGGCTCGGCCTACATGGACGCGCTCGACCTCTTCCCCGCCGCCGGGATCGAGTTCGTCTCGGTCGCGCACGAGCAGGGCGCCGCGCACATGGCCGACGGCTACGCGCGCGTGTCCGGGCGCCACGGCGTGTGCATCGGGCAGAACGGCCCGGGCATCACCAACTTCGTGACCGCCGTCGCCGCCGCCTACTGGGCGCACTCGCCGGTCGTCGTCATCACGCCCGAGACCGGCTCGATGACCATGGGCCTCGGCGGCTTCCAGGAGACCGAGCAGCTGCCGATCTTCTCGAAGATCACCAAGTACCAGGCGCACGTGAACAACCCGAAGCGCATGGCCGAGCTCACCGCGCGCGCCTTCGACCGCGCCATGCTCGAGATGGGGCCGACCCAGCTCAACATCCCGCGCGACTATTTCTACGGCGAGATCGAGTGCGAGATCCCGCGCCCGATCCGCATCGAGCGCGGCGCCGGCGGCGCGGCGGCGCTGGACGAGGCAGCCGAGCTCCTCGCCAGCGCGCGCTTCCCGGTGATCCTCGCCGGCGGCGGCGTCATCGGCGCCGACGCGGGCGCCGAGTGCGTCGCCCTGGCCGAGCGCCTGCACGCGCCGGTCGCCTGCGGCTACCTGCACAACGACGCCTTCCCCGCCTCGCACCCGCTCTGGGTCGGACCGCTCGGCTACCAGGGCTCGAAGGCGGCGATGAAGCTCATCAGCCAGGCCGACGTCGTGCTCGCGCTCGGCTCGCGCCTCGGGCCCTTCGGCACCCTGCCGCAGCACGGCCTCGACTACTGGCCCAAGCACGCCAGGATCGTGCAGATCGATGCCGACCCCCGGGTGCTCGGCCTGGTCAAGCCGATCTCGGTCGGGATCTGCGGCGACGCCAAGGCCGCCGCCGCCGCGCTGCTCTCTCGCCTCGCCGGGCGCGAGCTCGCCGGCGCCGCGACGCACGACGCGCGCGACCAGGCGATCAAGGCCGAGAAGGCCGCCTGGGAGGCCGAGCTCTCCGAGTGGACCCACGAGCGCGACCCCTGGTCGCTCGAGGTCTCCCGTGACAGCAAGCACCTGCATCCGCGCCAGGTCCTGCGCGAGCTCGAGCGCGCCATGCCCGCGCACGCGATGGTCTCGACCGACATCGGCAACATCTGCTCGGTCTCGAACTCCTACCTGCGCTTCGACGAGCCCCGCTCGATGTTCGCGGCGATGAGCTTCGGCAACTGCGGCTACGCCTTCCCGGTGATCATGGGCGCCAAGCTCGCCGCGCCGCATCGCCCCGCCATCGCCTACGTCGGCGACGGCGCCTTCGGCATCAGCATGAACGAGCTCCTCACCTGCGCGCGCGACAAGATCGGCGTGACGGTCGTCGTGTTCAACAACCAGCAGTGGGGCGCCGAGAAGAAGAACCACGTCGACTTCTACGCCAACCGCTACGTCGGCGTGAACCTCGACAACCCGAGCTGGGCCAAGGTCGCCCAGGCCTTCGGCTGCCAGGGCGTCACCGTCGATCAGCTCTCCGAGGTCGGCCCCGCGCTGCGCGCTGCGGCCGCGGCGCAGTCCGAGGGCAAGACCACGCTCATCGAGATCATGGTCACCCAGGAGCTCGGCGATCCCTTCCGCCGCGACGCGCTCTCCAAGCCGATCCGCCACCTCGACAAGTACAAGGCCTACGTCTGAGCGATCATCCCCCCGGCGTGCGCCGCGTGCGCGCGCGCCGGGGCTCGGCCTTCGCCAGCGTGGCGACGAAGCCCAGCGCCTCGTCCGCCCAGCGGCGCACGGCGGCCACGGTCGTCGTCGCCTCCGGCCCGACGTAGACGTAGCCCCGCATCGGTCGCCCGGTGAAGTCCATCGGGCGCACGTGCGCCCGCGCCAGCGCCCTGGCGTGCGCCTCCGGACCGACGCGCACCATCAGGTCCTCGCCGATGATGCCGCAGAACATCTTGCCGTCGTGCAGGAAGGCGAGCCCACCGAACATCTTCTTTTCGGTGAGGCCGCCCCGCGCCCCGAGCGCGCGCCGGATCCGGTCCGCGAGATCCTCGTCGTAGGCCATGTGCTTCGCCTCCATTCGGCGGTCGACCATCATGCGCGCCACGCGCGCCACGTGTCGAGCTTGACGCTGCCCGAGCGGTGCGCTTTGTTCCGGCAGCTCTCGCGCGACCCGAGGACCCGCGATGCGACCTGCGATCATCGACGCCTTGCCCAATCGATCCACTCGCACCAGCACGCCGACGCGGGAGCATCACATCGGCTTCATCCCGGGCGAAGGCATCGGCCCCGAGCTCACCGCCATCGCGCGCGACGTCTTGTCCGCGGTCGCGGCGCGCGCGGGGCGCCGCTTCGAGATTTCCGTGGGCGGACCGATCGGCGTCGACGCGGTCCGCGCGCACGGCGTCGCGCTCACCGACGAGGCCACCGCGTTCTTCGAGGACGTCTTCGGGCGCGGGGGCGCCGTCCTCTGCGGACCCGGTGGACAGCGCTTCGTCTATGACCTGCGCCGCCGCTTCGATCTCTTCTGCAAGGTCTCGCCGATCGTCGTCGACGAGGAGCTCCTCGCCAGCTCGCGGCTCCGGCCCGAGCTCGTGCGCGGCGTCGATCTGCTCGTCGTGCGCGACAACGCCGGCGGCGTCTATCAGGGCGAGTGGGGCGAGGGGCGCGACGGGCAGGGACGCCGCTTCGCCCGCCACGCCTTCGGCTACGACGAAGACGAGGTGCGCCGCATCGTCGCCGTCGGCGCGCGCCTGGCCGCGGCCCGCTCGGGCCACCTCAGCGTCGTCGCCAAGCACGGCGGCGTGCCGACCGTCACCACGCTGTGGGAGGAGGTCACGCGCGAGGTCGCCGCCGAGCACGGTCTCGCCTCGCGTCTCGTCGACGCCGATCTCGCCGCCTACCAGCTGATGCACGACCCACGTGCCTTCGACGTCGTCGTCTGCCCGAACATGATCGGCGACATCATCGGGGACCTGCTCGCGGTCGCGCTCGGCTCGCGCGGTCTGGCGTACTCCGGCAACTTCGACGCCGACGGTCGGGCCGTCTACCAGACCAATCACGGCTCGGCTTTCGACCTCGTCGGCAGCGATCAGGCCAACCCGGTCGCGCACCTCTACGCGCTGGCGATGATGCTCTCCGAGAGCTTCGGCCTCGTCGAGGAGGCGGGCTGGATCCGCGCCGCGATCAAGGCGGTCTGGCGCTCTGGCAAGAAGACGCGCGACCTCGCCGCGCCCGGCGACCTCGTCATCGGCACGCGTGAGCTCGGCGAGCGCGTCGCCGCGCTCGTCGCCGACGCGCCGAGCCGGGCCGCATGAGGCGCGCCCTCGTCCTCATCGATCTGCAGCACGCGTTCCTCGATACGCCCGACCTCGAACCCCACGCCTCGCAGGTCGTCGCGGGCGCGCTGGCCGCCCTCGGGCGAGCACGCGCGCACGGTGACCTGATCGTCTTCGTGCGCACCAGCGTTTCGCGCGCGCACGATCGCCGCATGGCCCACTGGCGTGAGGCGGGCGTGTGGCGCTGCGAGGTCGGCACCGCGGGACATGCGTTCGCGCCCGGGATCGAGCCACGACCCGGCGAGCACGTCGTCGACAAGGCGACGTTCTCTCCCTTCGTCGACACGACGATCGACGCGCTCCTGCGCGAAGCGGCGATCGACGCGATCGCCATCGCCGGCGTGCACCTGCACGCGTGTGTGCGTCAGACCGCGCTCGACGCCTACCAACGCGGCTACGCGACGACCATCCTCGACGACGCGGTCGGCAGTGACGATCCGCTGCACGCCGCGGTCACGCGCCGTTACCTCGAGCGTCGTGGCATCCGCTTCGAGCCCGGGCACGCTGCGGCCGAGCTCGCCGCGGCCGAGCTCGCGCTCGCGGCGCTCACCTCCGAAAAACCCCGGTGGGCCGCGCGTGACCCGCAGGCGCGCGCCGCGCAGCTCGACGCCTGGGCCGTGCGCCTCGAGCACCATCAGGACACCCTCGTCGAGGCGATCGTCGCTTCGCTCGGCAAGCCGATCGCGCTCGCGCGCGGCGAGGTCGCGCGGGCTGCCGCGCTGGCGCGGGCGGCGGCGGGTCAGGTGCGCGCGCACCCGGTGACGCGGCCGGCCGGCGCCACCTCGCGCGTCATCGACCGACCGCTCGGCTGCGTGCTTGCGCTCACGCCCTACAACAACCCCGTCGCGATCCCGATCGGCAAGCTCGCGCCCGCGCTCGGCTTCGGCAACGTGGTGCTGTGGAAGCCGGCGCCGCTCGGGCACGCCGTGGCCGAGGTGCTGCACGCGCTCAGCACCGATCTCTTCGACGGCGCGCTCGCGCTCGTCGCGGGTGGCTCACGCCAGGCCCGCGAGCTCATGGCCGATCCGCGCATCGATGCGGTGACGCTCTCCGGCGCGTCGGCGAGCGGGCACGCGGCCGCCGAGATCTGCGCGCGGCGCCGGATCCCGCTGCAGGCCGAGCTCGGCGGCAACAACGCGGCCATCGTGTGGCATGACGCCGACCTGCCACGCGCGGCGGCGGTGATCGCCGAGGGCGCGTTCGGCTTCGCCGGCCAGCGCTGCACCGCCAACCGGCGCGTGGTCGTCGACGCGCGCGTCCACGACCGCTTCGTCGCGCTGCTCGTCGCGGCGACCGCGGCGCTCCCGGTCGGCGACCCGAAGGACCCGCGGACCCTGGTCGGCCCGCTCGTCACCGCCGAGCACGCGGCGCGCGTTCACGCCGTATTGGCGCGGGCCAGCGCCGAAGGCGCCGAGGTGCTGAGGCCGCACGGCGAGCTCGCGTACGGCCCGGCCTGGGTGAGCCCCGCCATCGTGCTCGGCGCCGAGCCGCGCTCCGAGATCGTCAGCGAAGAGACCTTCGGGCCGGTGCTCGTCGTGCAGCGCGCCTCCGACTGGGAGGAGGCCCTCGCGCTCGTCGACGGCGTGCGCCAGGGGCTCGTCGCCGCCCTCTTCACGCCCGATCCCGATCGCAGGCACGACTTCCTCCAGCACGTACGCGCCGGGATCCTCAAGCTCGATCGTTCGACCGCCGACGCCGACGCCGAGGCCCCGTTCGGCGGCTGGAAGAGCTCGGGCCTCGGCCCGCCCGAGCACGGCCCGGGCAACGCGGCCTTCTACCTTCGATCCCAGGCGGTCTACGACGGTGTAGACTGACGACCTCCCTGGGAGGCTCGCCATGATCTTCCGCCAGCTCTTCGACACCGTCTCCAGCACCTACACCTATCTGCTCGCCGACGAGGCCACGCGCGAGGCGGTGCTGATCGACACCGTCTTCGAACGCCACGCCCGCGACGCCGCGCTCGTGCGCGAGCTCGGCCTCACGCTCGTCGCGACCCTCGACACCCACTGTCACGCCGATCACGTCACCGGCGCCTGGCTCATGCGCCGCGTCTTCGGGAGCCGCATCGGCCTCGCCGCCGCGTACGCCGCCCAGAACGTAGACCTGCCGCTCGCGCATGGCGACCTGGTCCGCTTCGGCGCCGAGGCCCTCGAGGTGCGCGCCACGCCCGGGCACACCGACGGCTGCCTCTCCTTCGTCAGCGCCGATCACCGCCGCGTCTTCACCGGCGACGCCCTGCTCGTGCGCGGCGCCGGTCGCACCGACTTCCAGGGCGGCGACGCGCATCGCCTCTATCGCTCGATCCGGGAGCAGCTCTTCAGCCTGCCCGACGCGTGTGTCGTCTACCCCGGCCACGACTACGACGGGCGCACCTCGAGCACCATCGGCGAAGAGCGCGCCTTCAACCCGCGCATCGGCGGCGGCGCGCGCGAAGAGGACTTCGTCGGCTACATGGACAACCTCGGTCTGCCGCACCCCAAGCAGATCGCCATCGCCGTGCCCGCCAACCTGCGCGCCGGCCGCCCCGAAGAGGAGCTCGCGCCGAGCGCGCCCACCTGGGGCCCGCTCGTCACGACCTACGCCGGCTTCAGCGAGATCGATCCGGAGTGGGTCGCGTCCCACCGCGACGACGTGCACCTGCTCGACGTGCGCACCGCCGCCGAGTTCGCCCACGGCGAGCTCGGACACATCGCGGGCGCGCATCTCATCCCGCTCGACGAGCTGCGCCAGCGCGTCGCCGAGGTCCCGAGCGACAAGCCGGTGGTCGTGATCTGCCAGACCGGCAAACGCTCGGCGATGGGCACGCTGATCCTCGGCCGGGCCGGGATCACCCGGAGCGCCAACCTCGCCGGCGGCATGGTGCGCTGGCACCAGCTCGGCCTGCCGACAGCCGCCGGGACGGTGTGAGGATCCACGTGTTATGAGCGCGCCATGGCATGGACCCCCAAAGCGCTCACCTCCCAGGCCGGCAAGATCTTCGTCGTGACCGGCGCCAACAGCGGCCTCGGCCTCGAGACCTCCCGCCTCCTCGCCCTGGCCGGCGGCCGCGTCGTCATGGCCTGCCGCTCGCCCGACAAGGCCGAGGCCGCCCTGGCCGACGTGCTCCGCGCCGCCCCCGGCGCCGACGTGAGCCTCGTGCGCCTCGATCTCGCCAGCCTCGCCTCGATCGCCGAGGCCGCGGCCGAGGTCGCCGCCCACCACCCGCGCATCGACGCCCTCATCAACAACGCCGGCATCATGGCGATCCCGCGCACGCTCACCGCCGACGGCTTCGAGATGCAGCTCGGCACCAACCACCTCGGCCACTTCGCCTGGACCCGGCACCTCTGGCCACAAGTCGTCGCCGCCCAGGGCCGCGTCGTCACCGTCAGCAGCAACGCCCACCGGCTACGCGCCCGCATCGACTTCGACGACCTGATGGCCGAGCGCCGCTATCGGCGCTGGCAGGTCTACGGTCAGAGCAAGCTCGCCAACGTGCTCTTCATGGTCGAGCTCCAGCGCCGCATCACCGCCGCCGGCCTGCCGGCGCTCTCCGTCGCCTGCCACCCCGGCTACGCCGGCACCAACCTCCAGTTCCGCGGGGCCGAGATGCGCCGCTCGCGGCTGCGCAAGATCGGCATGGCCTTCGTCAACGCGATCGTCTCGCAGAGCGCCGAGAAGGGTGCGTGGCCCACGGTGCGGGCCGCCACCGATCCCGACGCCCGCGGCGGCGAATACTACGGCCCCCGCGGCCCGGGCGAGCTGCGCGGCGCAGTCGCCCCCGCCAGGCTCGCCGCCGCCGCCCGCGACCCCGACGTCGCGCGCCGCCTCTGGGAGGTCAGCGAGGCGCTCGTCGGCCTCGAGTTCCGCCCCTGAACGACCACCCAGTCAAGCAACGACGCCCCTATGCGTCGTAGCGGCGATCGACGCCGCGGACGCCCGCCACAGCCGCTTTTCGACAGTCTTTCAGTCCTGAGGGGGCGGCGGCGGGATCGGACCGGGGTGCTCGCTCGGGAGCTCGAAAGCGAGGAAGGCGAGCAGCTCGACCAGGAAGACGCCCTGGTTCTGGGTGAGGGCATCGAGGCTGTCGGCGGCGATCACCTTGTCGATCTCGGCGAGGAACGACTCGGCCCGCGCGCGCTCGTCGGCGCTCAGGTGTGAGGAGCCGAGGAGGCCGGCGACCAGCGGACGCCCGTCGGCGAGGTCGCTCGGGGAGAGGGGCGCTGGCCCGCGATAGGGGAACGGCCCCGTGGCCTCGCCGACCGCCGCGACGATCTGCAGGAGGTAGCATGTCGCCTGGCGCATGACCCGGTAGTCGATCGTGTCGGCGGTGTCGTCCGTCGTGTGATAGTAGGTCATGCCCGGCGTGATAAACCACAACCCCGGCACGGACGCGTTGTGGAAGGTGTCTTGATCACTGGCGAATCCCAGGATCATCTGGCGGTTGATGAAGCCGACCACGCCTCCGGCCGAAGCCGCGGTCGAGGCGACAACGGCCTTGAGCTCGGGGCTGCGCTCGAGCCCGACCAGCGCGATCGGCGAGTAGTCGGGCAAGGTCGAGCGCCCGACCGGGTCGGCCGAGATCCCGACCACGATCCGTTCCCGTGCGACCGGCGCGTTCATGATCCAGTGGTCGGCACCCTGCAGGCCGTCCTCCTCCCCGTCGGTCCAGATCAGGATGAGCGAGCGCTCGAGCCGGAGCTCGTGCGCGAGCATCACCCGCGCGATCTCGAGCAGCGCCGCCGTGCCCCCGGCGTTGTCGAAGGCTCCGTTGTAGACCGTGCCCTCCGCGTCGACGCCGATGTGATCGTAGTGGGCCATCAGCACGACGTACTCGTCGGCCATCACCGGATCGGCGCCGCGGATGATCCCGACCAGGTTGACGCCGGTCTCGCTGACGTTCGGCACGACCGCGCCCTCGGCGTCGAGCTGGAAGCGATCGCTGCGTCCCGCCTGCGGGTAGGTCTGCTCGTAGCCACCCGCGTCGCCGAACGGGGCGAGGCCGACCGCCTCGAGCTCCGCGACGAGGTAGGCGCGCGCCGCCTCGTGGCCGAGCGAGCCGGGGATCCGTCCGCCGAGCGCGTCGGACGCGAGGTGATCGACGTGGGCCTTCATGCGCCGCCAGTCGATCGCCGCGATGACCTCGCTCAGGGCGTCCGTCGCGCTCGCGTCCACCTCGCTCACCGTGTCGCCGGGGCCGAGCTCGGCGGCGGTGTCCGTGCTCGGGGTTGCGTCGGAGCCGCAGGCACCGAGCAGGGTCGCGGTCATGCAAGCGGCGGCGATCGCTGCGGTCGCGCCGACGAGCAGCGCCCTCGGGACGAATGCGGTGGTGAGACGCATGGGGCCTCCGTACGGCATCGGTCGGACCGTGACCTCGTGCCGGCCGGCCAGCGGCCAACACCTACCCGATACCATGCCAGGGTGCCGATCGCCACGCGTTGCGATGATCACTCCCCGCTCCGCGTCACGCGGGGCTCAGGGCGCGACCCGGATCACGATCTTGCCGACGTGGCCGCGCGCCATCAACAGCTCGATCGCCTCGGGCGCGCTCGCAAACGGCACGACCCGGTCGACGACCGGCGTCAGGCGGTGTGCCTCGACCGCCCTCACCAGCGCCTCGAACATCGCGCGCGAGCCGACGAAGATCCCTTGCACGCGCGCGCTCTTGCCGAGGATCCACAGCGGGTTCGCGAGCGACGCCAGGCCCGAGAGCGCGCCGATGTAGCTGATGACTCCGTCGAAGCGCACCGCGTGCAGCGAGTGCTCGAGCGACGCGCCGCCTGCGAGCTCGATCACCTGATCGACGCCCTCGCCGCCGGTGAGGCGCAGCGCCTCCTCGTGCCAGGCGGGCGTGGCGCTCGTATCGATCACGTGCGCGGCGCCGAGCTCGAGGAGGCGCGCGACCTTGTGCGGGCTGCCGGTCGTCACGATCACCTCGAGCCCGGCCGCGCGCGCGAGCTGCAGCGCGAACACCGACACGCCGCCGCTGCCCTGCGTGAGCAGCGTGCCGCCCGGTGCCACGCGATCGACCCGCTCGTAGATCGCGTTCCACGCGGTGACGCCGGCGCACGCGAGCGTCGAGCCCTCCTCGTATGACAGGTGCGCGGGCATGCGCACGAGCGCCGCTGCCGGACGGACCACGTACTCGGCCAGCATGCCGTCGAGCGCGCCGCCGACCGCGCTCATGTGGTCGGCGCCCCTGATGCGCCCGGCCTGCCACGACTCCAGGAACACGTTCATGACGCGGTCGCCGGCGCTCCAGCCCGTGACCCCGGCGCCGACCTCGACGACCTCGCCCGCGCCGTCCGACCCGGGGATCGGGTTCGGCTTGCACGGCATCGGGTAGGTGCCGTGCATGACGAGGAAGTCGCGGAAGTTGACCGACACCGCGTGCACCTTGACGAGCACCTCGCCCGCGCCCGGCTTCGGCACCTGTCCCTCGAAGCGCTCCCACCGACCCGACGCGACGCGATATCCGTGCATGACCTGCCTCCACGAGCGAAGGCCGAGCCACCCGAGCCCGGCACACGCCCAGACTCCCACGCGCATCGCCGCGCGTCGGGTAGCGCTCGGGGAGCCGCGCCGCGAGGTCCGTCGCCGACCAGGCCGTTCACATGGCCCGACCACGCCTCGGCGTAGCCTTGCGCACCCGGCAGGTCGCCGACGGCTTGACTTAGATGTCAGGTGCATATATGCATGTTGCATATTAGACCTCAGAACCCGCGACGATGCCCCAACGCTCCCCACCAAAGACCCTCGCCGACTGGCCGCACCCGAGCGTGACGGTCGACGTGGTGGTCCTGACCGTCGCCGACGGCGCGCTGCACGTCGCGCTCTATCGCCGGAGCGAGGCGCCGGAGCGCGGCTCGTGGGCGCTGCCCGGCGGCTTCGTGCACATCGACGAGTCGCTCGAGGACGCGGCCAACCGGGTCATGGCCGACAAGATCGGCATGGCCGGGATCTTCCTCGAGCAGCTCTACACCTTCGGCGACGTGCTGCGCGACCCGCGCGGCCGCGTGATCACCGTCACCTACTTCGCGCTCGTCGACGCCGCCCGCTTCCAGGTGAAGCGCCTCGACCGCGTCCGCAGCGCCCGCGTGCACGTGCCGTGGCCGGGCGAGACGGGCGGTCCGGTCGAGGCGCTCGACGCCGACGGCCAGCCGCTGCCGCTCTTCCTCGATCACGCCGACATCCTCGGGCTCGCGGTCAAGCGCCTGCGCGGCAAGCTCGACTACACCCCGATCGGCTTCCAGCTCCTGCCGCTCGAGTTCACGCTGCGCGAGCTCCAGGAGGTGCACGAGGTCATCCGCGGCGAGCCGCTCAACAAGGACTCCTTCCGCCGTCGCATGCTCGCCACCGGGCTCCTCGAAGCCACCGGCGCGCACGAGCGCGACGTGCTCCACCGCCCGGCCGAGCTCTATCGCTTCAGCCGGCGCAGCGCGACCTGATCACAGCACGAAGAGGAGACACGTCATGGCCGAGATCCGCAGCTACCCCATCGCCCGCCACCTCCGCGCCGAGCCGACCGCGCACGTCGTCTTCTTCAAGCGCGGCAAGAAGAAGCGCTCGGGCCCCGGGCTCGCCTTCTGGTTCCTGCCGCTGGGCGCCTCGCTCGCCGAGGTGCCGCTCGAGGACAAGGACCTCGCCTTCGTCGTGTCCTCGCGCTCGTCCGACTTCCAGGAGGTCAGCGTCAACGGCGTCGTCGCGGTGCGCACCGCCGACCCCGATCTGCTCGCCAGCCGCATCGACTTCTCCATCGACGCCAAAACCGGCGCCTTCCGCTCCGATCCCCTCGACAAGCTCGCCGCCGTCGTGATCCAGCGCGCCCAGGAGCTCGTCGCCGCCTACCTCGGCCGCCACCCGCTCGGCGCGCTGCTCGAGGGCGGCGCCGACGGCCTGCGCGACGTGGTCGGTCGCGGGCTCGCCGCCGACCAGGCGCTCATCTCGCTCGGGCTGGCGGTCGTCGCGACGCGCATCCTCTCGGTCAGGCCGTCGCCCGAGCTCGACAAGGCGCTGCAGATGCCGGCGCGCGAGCGGATCCAGCAGGCCGCGGACGAGGCGACCTTCGCGCGGCGCGCGCTCGCGGTCGACAAGGAGCGCGCCATCCAGGAAAACGAGCTCGCCAACAAGATCGCGCTGGCGCGCCGCGAGGAGGCGCTCATCGCGCAGCGCGGCCAGAACGAGAAGAAGCGCATCAGCGACGAGATCGAGGCGCGCAGGATCGCGGCCGAGGGCGCGGCCGAAAACCAGCGCATCGAGGCCGAGGCGTCGGCCAGCGCCCTGCGCGTCACCGAGGAGGCCAGGGTCGAGGCCGAGCGCGAGCGCATGCACATCTACCGCGACCTGCCGTCGGCGGCGCTGCTCGGTCTGGCGGCGCGCGAGCTCGCGTCGAACCTGCACACCATCGAGCACCTGACGCTCGCGCCCGACAGCCTCGGGCCGCTCCTCCAGCGGGTGCTCGGCGCGCAGGCGCGCAACCTCGAGGCGCAGGAGTAGCGGGCGATGGGCACGACGCTGCCGCCGCGGGTCGTCATCGTGTCGCGCCCGTCCGAGCTCGACGAGCTGGTGCAGCGCCACGGCACCCTGCAGCAGGCGCGCTTCTTCCTCGCCTCGCGCGGTCAGGACGTCGGCGAGGTCAGCCACCACCACACGCAGCTCGCCTCGGCGCTGCACGCCGTGCAGACCGCCATCCCGCTCAGCTGGCGGCGCGCTCGCGTGACGCGCGCCGAGCTCGACCGCTTCCTCTTCGAGCCCGAGGACCTGGTCGTCGCCGTGGGCCAGGACGGCCTCGTCGCCAACGTCGCCAAGTACCTCGCCGGGCAGCCGGTCGTCGGCGTCAACCCGGCCCCCGACCTCTACGAGGGCGTGCTCGTGCGCTGGCTCCCGAGCGCCATCGCCGACATCTACGAGACCTTCGCGGCGCACCGCCTGCGCTCGGAGGCGCGCACCATGGTGCAGGCGACGACGGCCGACGGGCAGCGCCTCGTCGCGCTCAACGAGATCTTCGTCGGCCACCGCACCCACCAGTCGGCGCGCTATCGCATCGCGCTCGCCGACATGAGCGAGCGCCACTCCTCGTCGGGCCTCATCGTGTCGACCGGCACCGGCGCGACCGGCTGGACGCGCAGCATCACGACGCAGATGAAGGACCCGGCGCCGCCGCCCGGTCCGCGTGATCCCGATCTCGCGTTCTACGTGCGCGAGCCCTGGCCGAGCGTCGCGACGCAGGCCTCGCTCACCACCGGGCGCCTCGCGCCGGGCGTCGCGCTGCGCGTCACCTCGGAGATGAACGTCGGCGGCACCGTCTTCGGCGACGGCGTCGAGGACGACCGCATCGAGCTCGGCTGGGGACAGACGATCGAGCTGGCGCGCGCGACGACGACGTTGAGCCTCGTCATCGCCTGAGGCCTCGTCCCGGTCACGCGTACTCGGCGGGCACCGTGCGAAAAGGTACACCTGTCGGTGACCCACCGAGCGCCGTTCCGCACCGCGTGCTTCTTTGTTAGACGGTCCGATCACGGAGGCACGATGAACGGCAAGCTGGTCTATTCGTTCGAGGAGGGGCGCGCCGCGATGCGCGATCTCCTCGGCGGCAAGGGCGCGAACCTCGGAGAGATGACGCACCTCGGTCTGCCGGTGCCGCCGGGCTTCACCATCACGACCGACGCCTGTCGCCACTACGCCGCCCACCGCGCGAGCCCGCCCGGCCTGATGGAGCAGGTGCGGGGCGCCGTGCGCGACCTCGAGCTGAAGACCGGCCGCGGCTTCGGCGACGCGGCGCGGCCGCTCCTCCTCTCGGTGCGCTCGGGCGCGGCGATCTCGATGCCCGGCATGATGGACACCGTGCTCAACCTCGGCCTCGACCAGCGCGCCGTCGCCGGGCTCATCCGCGAGGGCGGCACCTCGCGCTTCGCGTGGGACGCCTACCGGCGCTTCATCATGATGTTCTCCGACGTGGTGCTCGGGGTGAAGAAGGCGAAATTCGAGCGCATCTTCAACGAGCACAAGGCGCGCCTCGGCGCGCGTCTCGACACCGAGCTCGACGGCGCGGCGCTCGAGCGGATCGGCGGCGAGTTCCTGGCGCTGGTCGAGCGCGAGCGCGGCGCGCCCTTCCCTGACGACCCCTGGCGCCAGCTCGAGCTGGCGATCGAGGCGGTCTTCGACAGTTGGAACAACGAGCGCGCGCAGGTCTATCGCAAGAAGGAGGGGATCGCCGACAGCATGGGCACGGCGGTCAATGTGCAGGTGATGGTCTTCGGCAACCTCGGCCCCGACTGCGGGACCGGCGTCGCCTTCACGCGCGACCCGGCGACCGGCGAGCGCAAGATGTACGGCGAGTACCTCATGAACGCGCAGGGCGAGGACGTCGTGGCCGGCGTGCGCACGCCGCAGCCGATCAGCGCGCTCGAGGCCGACAACCCCGAGGCCTACGCCGCCTTCATCGAGATGGGCGAGCGGCTCGAGCGGCACTTCAAGGACATGATGGACCTCGAGTTCACCATCGAGCGCGGCAAGCTCTTCATGCTGCAATGCCGCGCCGGCAAGCGCACCGGCGCCGCCGCGGTGCGCATGGCCGTCGAGATGGTGCACGAGGGGCTGCTCACCCGCGAGGAGGCGATCGCGCGCGTCAAGCCGGCGCAGCTCGACCAGCTCCTGCACCCGCGCATCGACGAGGTCACCGTGCGCCACCTCGAGCCGCTGGCCAGGGGGCTCGCCGCCTCGCCCGGGGCAGGCGTCGGGCGCATCGTCTTCGACGCCGCGGCGGCGGTGCGCCGCAAGGAGGCCGGCGAGGCGGTGATCCTCGTGCGCGAGGAGACCAACCCTGACGACGTCAAGGGCATGCTCGCGGCGCGCGGCGTCCTGACCGCGCACGGCGGCAAGACCTCACACGCGGCCGTGGTGGCGCGCGGCTTCGGGATCCCGTGCGTCAGCGGCGCCGAGGCGCTGCACATCGACGCCGAGGCGCGCACGATGACGGTGCAGGGCCGGGTCTTCTCCGAGGGCGACTGGCTCACCATCGACGGCAGCGCCGGCCTCGTCTACGCCGAGCGCCTCAAGCTCGTCGAGGCGACCGTCTCGGGGCAATTCGGCGAGCTGATGGGCTGGTGCGACGAGGTGCGTCGCCTCGGCGTGCGCGCCAACGCCGACAACCCGGCCGACGCGCGGCGCGCGATCGAGCTCGGCGCCGAGGGGATCGGCCTCTGCCGCACCGAGCACATGTTCTTCGAGCGTGACCGCCTGCCGATCGTGCGCGAGCTGATCCTCGCGCGCGACGATCACGACCGGCAGGCGGCGCTCGACAAGCTCGAGGCGGTGCAGCAGCACGACTTCGAGCGCATCTTCGAGGTGATGCAGGGGCGGCCGGTCACCATCCGCCTCATCGACCCGCCGCTGCACGAGTTCCTGCCGAAGTACGACGACCTGATCCGCGAGGTGACCGAGCTCAAGCTCGCCACCAACGTCCTGCGCGGGCACGCGCTCGAGGCGCTGCTCGAAGACAAGCTGGCGCTCCTGCGCGCGGTCGAGGCGATGCGCGAGCAGAACCCGATGCTCGGGCTGCGCGGCGTGCGTCTGTCGCTGGTCCTGCCCGGGCTCGTCGCCATGCAGACGCGCGCGATCATGCAGGCGGCGGTGCGCGTCAAGCGCCACGGCCTCGACGTGCACCCCGAGATCATGATCCCGCTGGTCGGTCATCACCGCGAGCTCAGCGTGGTGCGCGCGCAGCTCGAGGAGGTCGTGCGCGAGGTCCTCGCGGACGCCGGCGTCGACGTGCCGTACAGCTTCGGCACGATGATCGAGGTGCCGCGCGCGGCGCTCACCGCGGCCGAGATCGCCGCCGAGGCGAGCTTCTTCTCCTTCGGCACCAACGATCTCACGCAGATGACCTTCGGCGTGAGCCGCGACGACGCCGAGGAGAAGTTCCTGCGTCGCTACGTCGAGCAGGGGATCCTGCCCGCCAACCCGTTCGAGACGATCGATCGCTCCGGCGTCGGTCGCCTGATGAAGCTCGCGGTGGCCGAGGGGCGCGCGAGCCGGCCCGGGCTCAAGTGCGGGATCTGCGGCGAGCACGGCGGCGACCCGGCCTCGGTCGCGTTCTGCCACGAGCTCGGGCTCGACTACGTCTCGTGCTCACCGTTCCGCGTGCCGATCGCGCGCCTGGCGGCGGCGCAGGCCGTGGTCGCGCAGCGCGCCGAGGGCGGTCGCTCCGGCGAGTGAGCCCAGGGGCCTCACATCGCGGCGAGGCCCATCGTCTCAGGCAACCCGAAGACGAGGTTGGCGTTCTGGATCGCCTGGCCGGCCGTGCCCTTGCCGAGGTTGTCGAGCGCGGCGACGACGATCACGCGCTCGCCCCAGCCGTCCGCGGTCGCGCCGATGAGGCAGCGGTTGGTGCCGACGACGCTCCGCAGGTGCACGTCCTCGGCGCGCTCGAGCACCTGCACGAACGGTGACTCGGCGTAGGCCGCGCGCAGCGCCGCGCGCACGCGCTCGACCGCCTTGTGCGGGTCCGCCTCGCCGGCGACGCGCAGGTACGCCGTCGCGATCACCCCGCGCGCGACCGGCATGAGGTGCGTCGCCAGGGTCAGGCGAAAGCCCTTGCCGGCGGCGGCCTCGA
The DNA here is from genome assembly GCA_011526585.1 of Deltaproteobacteria bacterium. Taxonomy (GTDB): domain Bacteria; phylum Myxococcota_A; class UBA9042; order PHBI01; family PHBI01; genus WYBB01. Next base: position 27,095 of record WYBB01000049.1, on the reverse strand, counting down.
GCTCCTGCTGGATCTCGCTGGTGTACTGGTGACGGTCGATGCGGTTGGCGTAGCAGTTGTCGTGCAGCTCAGAAAATAGTAGTGAAATTCTGGCCTTGCGACCCGCCGTCGACGACGAGGCCTTGGCGTCGACGACGACGCTGCCCGGCTCGACGAGGCCCCCTCTGGCCAGCGGCAAGAGCGCGAGCAGCACGGTCGTCGCGTAGGCGCCGGGGTTGGCGACGAGGCGCTGGCCCGCGAACGCGCCGGGCGCCTGGTGCTCGGTGAGCCCGAAGAGCGCCTGCGCCGCCGCGGCGGGGTAGGGGAAGCCATAGGTCTGCGCGTACGCTTGCGGGTCGCGGATCGCGTGCGCGCCCGACAGATCCATCACGCGCGCGCCGGCCTCGAGCAGCTCGCCGCCCAGGCGTGCGCACATCTCGGGCTCGGTGCCGAGGAACATCAGCTCGACCCCGTGGTCCTTGCACGCCATCACGGTGTCGTTGTAGCCGACCGCCTGCGCCATGCCGTCGCGCGAGAAGTCGCGGTCGAGGTCCTTCAGGCGGTGGCCGGCCATCGCGTCCGACGAGATCATCACCACGCGGAAGCGCGGGTGGCGCGCGATGTAGCGCACCGTCTCGAACCCCTTGTAGCCCCTGACGCCGGCGACGCCGACCCTGATCACGTCTCGCTCTGTCATCGCACCGTCACCCTGAACGGGAAGACCGGCACGGATATCACGTTGCGCCCGAATTTCCAGTGTGGGACTAACGAGGCCGAGATGCACGCGCACCGCGCCATGGGCCAGGACGAGTCGCCATGAGGATCGCCGACGTCTCGGAGTTCTACGCCGAAAAGGGCGGCGGGGTGCGCACCTACGTGCACCAGAAGCTCGAAGCCGGCGCCGCGCTCGGCCACGAGGTCGTCGTCATCGCCCCCGGTCCCGAGGACCGCCACGAAGACAAGCTCGGCGGTCGCATCGTCTGGATCAAGGGTCCGCCGATGCCGCTCGACCCGCGCTACCATGTGCTCTGGAACGAGCGGGCCGTGCACGCCGCGCTCGACGCCATCCAGCCCGACGTCGTCGAGGGCAGCTCTCCCTGGAGCGGCGGCTGGTTCGCCGCGCGCTGGCGCGGCCCGGCGAAGAAGGCCTTCATCTTCCACCAGGACCCGGTCGCGGTCTATCCGCAGACGCTGCTCGGCCGCCTCGTCGGCAACGCGCGCGTCGACGCGCTCTTCACCCCGTACTGGGCCTACCTGCGCGCGCTCGCCCGCCGCTTCGACCGTACCATCGTCGCCGGCCAGTGGCTCGCCGAGCGCCTCGCCGGCCGCGGCATCGACAACGCCCTGGCGGTCCCGTTCGGGATCGACAAGGCGCGCTTTTCCCCACGCCACGCCGACCCGCGCGTCAAGGCGCGCTGGCTCGCCGAGTGCGGCCTCGGCGACGCGCCCGCGCACGAGACCCCGCTCTGGGTCGCCATCTCGCGCTTTCACCCGGAGAAGCGCCTCGGCACCCTGCTCGACGCCTTCGCCCGCGCCCGCAAGGCGCGCCCGATGGGCCTCGTCATCTTCGGCCAGGGCCCGCTCGAGGCGTGGGTGCGCCGCCGCGCGCGCGCCATCCCCGGCGTGCACGTCGCCGGCTTCGTCGCCGACCGCGAGCTCGTCGCGACGACGCTCGCCTCCGCCGACGGCTTCCTGCACGGCAGCGCCGCCGAGACCTACGGCCTGGTCGTCGCCGAGGCGATCTGCTCGGGCTTGCCGCTGGTCGTGCCCGACGTCGGCGGCGCCGCCGATCTCGCCGCCGACGCCTACGCCGAGACCTACCCCGCCGGCGACGCGGCCGCCTGCGCCCAGGCGATGCAGCGCCTGCTCGCGCGCCCGCGCGAGCTCCTGAAGAGCGCCGCGCTCGAGTGCGCGCAGCACCGCATCGGCACGATGCACGATCACTTTGCCGCGCTCTTCGCCGCCTACCAGCGCCTCTGAACCGCCGATCGCGGCGGGGGCGGCCCTCGTGGCCGCCCGCCATCGTAGGGGCGGCCCTCGTGGCCGCCCGCGGAGCTCAGAAGAGCTCTTTCAGGCTCTTGGCGAAGCTCGCCGCGCCGGTCGCGTCGAGGGCCAGCGCGATCTTGACCTCGCTGCCGACGGCGGTCGCCTTGACCTTGGAGAGCGGCTCTTCGAGGCCGATCTCCTTCATCTCCGGATCGGCCGCCAGCGCGTTGAGCTCCTCGGTGACCGAGCCGGCGACGCTCGTCGCCTTGGCGGCGTTCGGGAAGACGCCGATGATCTCCAGGCCGAAGCCGGTCGAGAAGTCGAAGCCGAGCGCCGCGCTCGTGACGTCCTGCACCTCGCCGAAGTCCTTGCCGAGGAACTTCTTGAGCTGGGCCGAGCCGGCGATCACCCCGAAGCCGTGCTTCGAGCCCTTCATGCGCTGCACCAGCGCGTTGACCTTGGCGTTCTTGCCGCCTTCGTTCGCCTTCTTCGCGGCCAGCGCCTTGTCGAAGAGGGCCTTGTTGCCGAAGACCGCGAAGCCGCCGTGGAAGATCACGCACGAGTCGCCGCCGATCTCGAAGTACGGCCCGAGCGCGTGGGTCTTCTCGGCGAGCGGCACCTTCGACTTCTTCTCGTAGTATTCCTTGATCTTGGCCTGGTCGAACTCGCCCTCGAGGATGATGAGCGACTGCTTGGCCTTCTTGATCACCTCGTCGGGGCCGGCGTAGACGATGGTCTTGACGCTCGCCATCACGTCGAGGCCGGCCTCGCGCTTCATCTGCGCCATGTCGCGGCCGTAGCCGGTGAGGTCGATGATCTCCTTCTGCAGCTCCTTGAAGAAGGAGGTTTTTCGCGCTCCATCGAGATCGATGGCGATGAGCGTCGAGACCTCGGCCGGGATCCAACCCAAGGCGCCGCTGAAGTCCTTGGCGCTGGTCGCCCGCGCGGACAGACCGAGGGCGGTGAGGGCGAGGAGGAGGACGGCGCTGTGTGCAAATCGGACCATGTTGCGAGCTCTCCGGAGCGGCTGAGCGATGTGTGACGCGGAACCATTAGAGCGCATGCGCGGCAGAGGCAAGCGCGAGGCCGTCGACGCCGGGCGATCCCACGGCATTCAGGCGGCCGTGTAACCCTTTCGTCGCCAGCCCGATTCCGTGGCCCCAGCTCACGACCTCCCGGCGAGCGCCGCCGCCGGCGTCTCGGCCGAGACGCGCGCCGTCGAGCCGGCCTGGCTCTGCGCGTCGATACGATGGACGAGACGGGGCTCGTCGCCGGCGAGCTCGTGTCGTTGGACGAGCTGCATGGCGAGTCCCCGCGTTGACACCGAGCTGCACCGCACCCATGCATGGTGCATGAGAACGACGCTCGACCTCGATGATCGGCTTCTGGCGCGCGCACGCAAGGTCGCGCGTGAGCAGGGCACGACGCTCACCGCCCTCATCGAGCAGGCCCTCGCGGCCGCGCTCGCCAAGGGCCCGAGGCGGACCGAGCGCTTCAAGCTCAGCTGGACCCCGGTGAGCGGTCGCTACCTCGGCGGCGTCGATGTCGCGGATCGCAACGCGCTCTACGACGTCATGGGCGAGGAGTGATCGCGGTCGACACCAACGTGCTGGTGTACGCGGCGCGCGCGGAGATGCCGCTGCACGCACCCGCCCTCGCCGCCATCACCCGTCTTGCCGAAGCCCGCGCGGCGTGGGCGCTCCGATCTTCTGTCTGGGAGAGTTCCTCCGCATCGTGAGCCATCCACGCCTGTTCTCCCCGCCGCGGCCTCCGCACGCTGCGCCTGCGCGACTTTTGACGACACCAGTCCAGCGGTCCGTGGCCCCGCTCACGCCCTGCCGGCGAGCGCTGCCGCCAGCGCCTCGGCCGAGACGCGGGCGTCGCCGTAGAGCATGCGCGTGTTGGGCCGGACGAAGAGGGGGTTGTCGATGCCGGCGTAGCCCGCGCCCTTGCCGCGCTTCATCACGACGACCATCTTCGACTTCCACACCTCGAGCACCGGCATGCCGGCGATCGGCGAGCCCGGATCCTCGAGCGCGGCCGGGTTGACGATGTCGTTGGCGCCGATGACCAGCACGACGTCGGTCGTCGGGAAATCGTGATTGATCTCGTCCATTTCCAGGACGATATCGTACGGGATGTCCGCCTCGGCCAGGAGCACGTTCATGTGGCCGGGCAACCGCCCGGCGACCGGATGGATGGCGAAGCGCACGCCGATGCCGCGGCGGCGCAGGTCCTCGACCAGCCCGCGCACCGCGTGCTGCGCGCGCGCGACCGCCATGCCGTAGCCGGGTACGATCACGACCTCGCGGCTCTGCACAAGCATCTGGCCGACCTCGGCGGCGCTCGCCTCGAGCATCTCGCCGACGACCGGCGCGGCCTTGGACATCGAGCCGCTCGCGGTGCCGAAGCCGCCGAAGAGCACGTTCCAGATCGAGCGGTTCATCGCGCGGCACATGATGATCGAGAGGATCGCGCCCGAGCTGCCGACCAGCGCGCCGGTGACGATGAGGAGGTCGTTGCCGAGCATGAACCCGGCCGCCGACGCGGTCCACCCCGAGTAGCTGTTCAGGAGCGAGACGACCACCGGCATGTCGGCGCCGCCGATCGCCATGACGAGGTGCACACCGAGCACGCCCGCGAGCACGGCCATCAGCCCGAGCCAGAGCACGCCGCCGATCGGGTGGCCGCCGTACGGCACCGCCAGCGCGAAGCAGCCGAGGAGGAGCGCCAGGTTCAGGAAATGGCGTCCCGGCAGGAGCAGCGGCGCACCGCCGACCAGACCCTTGAGCTTGAGGAATGCCACGACCGAGCCGGTGAAGGTGATCATGCCGATCAAGACGTCGACGAAGATCTCGCCGAGCAGGATCGGGCTCACCAGCGTCACGTGGAAGCCCTCGGTCTTGGGCGCGTGCGCCTCGATCGAGAGGTAGCTCGCGAAGCCGACCAGCACCGCCGCCGCGCCGACGAACGAGTGCAGGAGCGCGACCAGCTCGGGCATCGAGGTCATCGCCACCCGCGCCGCGAGGAAGCCGCCGATCGTCGCCCCGACGAGCAGCGCCGGGATGGTGTTGCCGAGGCCCTGCACCTCGCTCTGGGTGAGCGTCGCGAGGATGGCGATCAGCATGCCCGCCGCGCCGAGCATGTTGCCGCGCCGCGAGGTCTCTTGCGACGACAGACCGCGCAGGCTCAAGATGAAGAGCACGCTGGCGATCAGGTGCGCGAGCAGGGTGGCGACCTTCTCCATCTACTTCCGGAACATCTTGAGCATGCGGTGGGTCACCCAGAAGCCGCCGGCGATGTTGATCGTCGCCAGCAGGACCGCGCCGAGGCCGAGCGCCGTGCGCGCGTCGAAGTCGCCCGCGTGGCTGCCTTCGAGAAGGCCGCCGACGATGATGATGCCGCTGATCGCGTTGGTCACCGACATGAGCGGGGTGTGCAAGGCCGGCGTCACGTTCCAGATCACCTGCCAGCCGACGAAGCACGCGAGCACGAAGACCGCGAGCTGGTCGACGAAGCGCTCGACCTCGAGGCGCATCGGCGAGGCGGCGCCGCCCGAGGTCGCGTAGCGCAGGAAGAACCACGCGCCGACGAGCAGGAGGCCGACCGCCGCGAAGATGATCGTGCGCGTGCGCTGGGGGCGCGGGTGGGAGAGCTTGCCGAGCGCCGGGTGCGCCGGCACGTGCTTCTGCGCCGAGGCCGGGGTCGCGCGCGCGGTCGTAGGGGCGCTGGGCTCTGCCGCGGCCTTCGGCGCGGCGAGCGGGGAGGGGGGCGGAGCCGGCGCGCGCGGCGGAGGGGCTTGTCCCGCGAGCAGGACCGCCATCGGCCCGGCGATCTCGTGGTCGACCAGCGCCTTCATCGCCTCGGCGCCGCCGCCGATCTCGCCGAGGAGGTTCACGATGTTCTGCGCGTAGAGCTCGCTGGCGGTCTGGGCCATGCGGCTCGCCAGATCGGTCGGCCCGAGCACCGTCGCGTGCCCGCTCGCCGTCGGATGCTGCACCACCTCGTCGGCGCGCGTGAGCTCGCAGTTGCCGCCCTGGTGCGCCGCCAGATCGACGACGACCGCGCCGTGACGCATCGCCTCGACGTGCGCCTTCGTCCACAGCGTCGGCGCCTTCGCCCCCGGCACGAGCGCGGTCGTGATCACCGCGTCGACCTCGCCGGCCTGCTGCATGAAGAGCGCCATCTCCGCCGCGATGAACTCCGGGCTCATCACCTTGGCGTAGCCGCCGTGGCCCTCGCCCGACTCCGAGAAGTCGAGCTCGAGGAACTCGGCGCCGAGGCTCTTGACGTCGTCCTTGGCGGCCAGCCGCGTGTCGAACGCGCGCACCATCGCGCCGAGCGCCTTGGCCGTGCCGATCGCCGCCAGCCCCGCCACGCCCGCGCCGATCACCAGCACCTTGGCCGGCGCGACCTTGCCCGCCGCCGAGAAGACCGCGCCCAGCGGCCGCTGCAGCGCCGCCGCCGCCTCGAGCACCGCGCGTTGTCCGGCGAGCGCCGCCATCGACGAGAGCGCGTCGCACTTCTGCGCGATCGTCGTGCGCGGCACCCGGTCCATCGCCAGCACCGTCGCCTTGCGCGTCGCCAGCGCCGCCACCAGCTCGCCGTTGCGCGCCGGGTACACGAACGAGATCAGCGTCGCGCCTTCCTTCAGGCGCCGCGCCTCCTCCAGCGTCGGCGGATCGACCTTGGCGACGACCTCGGCCGCCCAGGCCTCGCCGATCGTCGCGCCGGCCTCGACGTAGCGCTCGTCGCCATGACCCGCGCCGGCGCCGGCGCCCGCCTCGACCACGACCTGCCAGCCGGCGGCGACGAGCTCCTTCACCGCGCTCGGCGTCAGCGCGACGCGCTGCTCTCGCGTTCCGATCTCCTTCGGGATTCCAATCAACACGGCTTGCTCTTCTATCACGTCCACGCGCCCCGACAAGCCGACCCCCTGTCTCTCCTGCCTCTCGCCGCCCTCTGTCGCTCGCCGGCATCCGATCCACGGTGCGCCTGCACCTCCGCGCTCGCGTCCAGTGCGGTCTCGCTGCGCCGATTCGGCTCCAGAAAAGGAAGCCGTCATGGCCAGGTTCGTCGCCTGCCCCCTCCTCTGCGCGATCCTGCCAGCCCTCTTGAGCACGCTCGGCGCGCTGGCGCCCGCCCACGCGGCGCCCGTCGTCGACAACGACCAGGGCGCCTGGGTCGACGACTACCGCGACAACCTCGGCGTCGACCTCGAGAACACCACGAACATCGTGCACGACCCGTTCGCGCGCCTCCTCACCATGGAGGACCCGCCGAGCGCCCCGAACGACCCGGCGACCTTCATCACCACCCCGATCCGCCCGGCCTCCTTCTCCGCCTGGGGCGCCATCGACCTCGCCTACTCCGCCGTCAACCCCGCCGACGTCTCGGTCCTCGTCCTCGGCGAGAGCGGCGCCACCTACGGCCCCTTCGTCCCCGGTCCCGGCGCGGCGACCGGCTTCAACGGCCGCATCGACCTCGCCGCCCTGGCCCCGCCGATCGACCCCGCCCTCGAGCCCTCGATCCGCCTGCAGGTCACGCTCACCGCCGCCACCCTCGACCAGATGACGATCCGCCCCACCATCCAGTCCCTGCGCGTCACCTGGACCCCGCTCGCGGTCGTGCGCGTCACCTACGAGCCCCAGCCCTCGGCCTGCGCCGGCGACGACCTCACCTTCCGCGTGCGCGTCTCGGCCTCCTCGGTCAAGGCGCGCGACGTCGTCGTGGTCGTGCCGATGCCCGCCGCCCTGGTCAACCCCTTCGGCCAGGACCTCGCCCTGCGCTTCACCGGCGCCAGCCGCTCCGGTCTCTATCTGCCCGCCAACGCCAGCCCGCTCGACCTCGGCCACATCCAAGTCGACCCGAACTCGGTCTACTGGCGTCTCGGCGACCTCAAGGCCGGCTCGAGCTTCATCCTGACCTTCACCGCCAACCTCCCGCTCGGCACGCTCGACCAGACCCTCTACTCGAGCCACGCCCTCGCCCGCGCCGCCAACGGCCCGCTCGTCGAGACCGACTCCGCCACCTCGAGCGCCTCTTCCTCGGCCCAACCCTTCGCCAAGCTCGAGTCCGCCGGCACCTTCCAGCAGTTCGGCCAGCAGCGCATCCTCGCCGGCCGCCCGCTCACCTTCTTCCTCGACGTCGGCAACTACGGCGACACCGCCAGCGCGCGCTGCGGCGAGACCTACTTCGAGGCGGTCGCCTGGGCCGACCTCAGCGAGTGGGTCAACCCCGGCGGCGCCACGCGCTACCAGGACCCGCCCGGGATCTACGAGGTCTCGCCAGGCGGGCAGTGGCACGGCGGCCCCGAGCCGCTCTGCGTCAGCGGAACCGTCGTCGGACAAGACTGCCTCGGCGGTGTCTGGGTGCCGCCGTATTCGCTCTATTGGGAGCTCGGCCACCTCGGCGTGCAGACCCGCCAACGCCTGAGCTACTCGCTGCTGGTCGAGGACGTCGCCCCGCTCGGGCCGCTCTTCAACGACCAGACCATCGGGCACACCGCCGGCATCGCCTCCGCGTTCGAGGGCAACCCGCGTTCCGCCTCGCACTCGATCACCATCGGCGTGAACCATCGCCCCGACGGCGCCTACGGCATCGGCGAGTTCGGTCTCTTCTACTGGAGCATCACCGGCGGCGCCGACGACGTGCCCGACAAGACCCTCAACTACGGCGATCTCAACACCTACCTCTACGCGATCCAGAACAAGGGCGTCTCCGCCCTCATCAACAACTGGATCGTCGCCAAGGTCCCCGACGACGCGACCTTCATGTCCGCCTGGGCGCCGTCCGGGCAGGGGATCATCACCTGGTATCACCAGGGTGGCGAGGAGCTGCCCCCGGACTCACCGCCGGACTTCGACGACGGCAACGGAGCGCCCGACGCCGGACAGTGGAGCCAGACCCTCCCCACCGATCCATCGACCGTGCAGTGGGTCGCCTGGTACGTCCCGCGCGTCACCTCCGCCATCTTCCCCGAGTCCGGCTTCTACTCCCTCCTCGTCACCTCGATGTCGGTCAAGGTCGACGAGCCCGAGGATCAATGCCCGAGCATGACCCTCGTCGCGCCCGCCAACTTCTATCGCTACGGCTACGATCCGCTCGGCGACGAGCTCCCGGTTCCGGAGAACCTCGTCTTTCACGACTACGAGTCGACCGAGGTCGTGCCGGTGGTCCCCTACCTCCAGGTCGCCGTCGACGCCACGCCCAAGGTGCTGCTCGGCGCCGGCGAGGCCCACTTCGACGTGCGCATCCTCAACCGCCACCCGCGCGGCGCGACGGTCGACACCGCCTACGATCTCGTCAGCGTCATCACGCTGCCAAGGGCGAGCATCAACGGCGTCGAGCAACCGCTGCCGCTCGTGTCGATCGACGCCCCAGGCGGCACCCTCGACCTCTCGAAGCTGCCCGACGAGGTGACCGTGCGCTGGCCGGCGCTCTTCCCCCAGCTCCAGCGCAACGTCGGCATCGTGGTGCGCGCGCCGCGTGGCATGGAGCGCGGCGCCAGCTTCGGCGTCGCCGCGCGTGCCTCGGGTGAGGACGACGTCTGCGGCACGAGCTCGGCGGGCGCCTGGGGCAGCGCCAGCATCCAGGTCGATCCGCGCTTCGACGAGCTCGACAAGCGCGCCAACCTCTCGATCGTCGACGGCGAGACGATCATCACTTAGGACATCGACTACATCAACGTCGGCGACGCGGTCGCGCGCGGCGCCTTCATCGTCGATCGCGTGCCCGGCGACACCGTGTTCGTCTCGGCCGATCCGCCGCCGCTCGGCGCCGACGTGTGGTTCTCCGCCGCGCTGCCGCCCGAGCTGCCCGGTTCGCTGCAGGAGCCATTCGACAGCAGCAGCGATGCGATCCGCGACACCTTCCAGAAGGGCGTGCTCGAGCTCGACGGCACCGTCAGCTCTCCCTTCGGCGCGGCGACGACCTTCGTCGCCTTCGAGCTCGGCGACCCCGCGCGCCAGCCGCCGGCGCTGCCGACAGACACCTTCGGACGCGTGAGCTTCCGCGTGCAGGTCGACGGCGCGCTGTCCTCGGGCGCGCTCATCTCCAATGACGCGCTGATCCAGAGCGACGAGCTCCTCGCCAGCCTCTCGCCGCCCGCGGTCGTGGTCGTTTCGGGCAACCCCTCGCTGCGTGTCGACCGCAGCTGCACCGAGGTCGGAGCCCGCGAGGAGTCGATCACCTGGGTGGTCGACTACTACAACGACACCTCGAACGACGACGATGACGTCGTGCTGATCGAGCTCATCCCGCCCGAGCTCGAGCTCATCTCGGCGGTGCACACCTTCAACGCCGCGACCGGCGGGCGCTTCGACCAGGTCAGTGTCACCGGCGAGCCGGTCGAAGGCGGCCTGCGCTTCGCGGTCACCGACGCCACCGGCGAGCCGCTCGTGACCCTCGAGGGCGGTCGCATCGTCTTCACCGCCGTCGTGCGTGACGACGTGCCCACCGGCACCGTGCTCGATCTCGAGGGCCTCGCCTCGGCCGACAACGGCAACGTCTCGCAGCCGGTCTCGGTCTTCACCGGCTGCTCGATGCTCGTCGCCAACCCCGACCTCAACCTGCGCAAGCTCGTCGACCTCGCCGATCCGCTGCCCGACGAGAACGTCACCTTCACGCTGCTCATCTCGAACCAGAGCGTGCACGCGGCCGACGACGTCGTGCTCAGCGACGTTCTCCCCGTCGGCTTGGAATACGTCCCAGGCTCGACTTTCGTCCTGACTTCCGGATGGTCCATTCCGGAGCCCGTTCAGAATGGGCAGACCCTGACGTGGTCGCAGGATACGGGCAACGCCCTCGTCGGCCCATCGCAGGTCCCGGGCTGGAAGACCCGCGTAGCGACGAGGATCTTCGGATCGCGGCGGCGCTCGAGTCGCGAGCCCGCTCGGCCTTGACGCGCGAGTTGAACGCCCTGATCTGGGACGTCGCCGACGAGGACCCCGAGACCGCGCGGGCCAACTACGCGGGCTGCGACGACAACGCCAAGGGAGGCACCCTGTGCGTGTGTTCGGGCAGGCTCGGGTGCGCGGTGCTCAAGGGGCTGTGCGCGTACGGCGGCTACGAGTACGAAGGCGGGACCGAGTCCGGGACCTGCGAGTTCTGACGTGGTCGTGTGCTCGCGTCCCTGCGTTCCCGCAAGTCCTTGGAGGTCTTCGAGTTCCTTCCGGACTGGCGAGGGCGCGGGGGGGCGAGCTCGCTGACGGCGCGACGGGATCCCGCCCGGCCCCGGGCGGGTCCTACTTCAGGCGATCGAGCTGCGACAGATCGCGCGCCATGTTCTTCTGGTGGGCCTCGATGGTACCGCCGCCGATCTCGATGAGCTTGGCGTCGCGCCACAGGCGCTCGACGCGGTATTCGCCGACGTAGCCGTAGCCGCCGAGGACCTGGATGGCGGAGTCGGCGACGTTCTTGGCCATCGTCGAGCAGAAGAGCTTGACCCCGTCGGAGTCGATGCGGTTGCCGGCGCGGCCGAGGTCGAGGCGCGCGGCGGTCAGGTAGACGTACGCGCGGCCGGCCATCCAGGCGGCATAGCTCTCGGCGATGTGGCGCTGGATCTGGCCGAAGTCGTTGAGCGGGCGACCGAAGGCCTGGCGCTCGCGCGCGTAGGCGTTCATGACCTCGATTGCGCGGCGCGCGATCCCGAGCGACATCGCCGCCAGCGTGAGGCGCTCGATCTCGAGGTTGCGCATCATGTGACCGACCGCGCCGCCGGTCTTGCCGACGAGGTTCTCACCCGGCACGCGGCAGCCGTCGAAGACCAGCTCGGCCGTCGGCGAGGCGCGCATGCCGAGCTTGTCCTCGAGCTTCTGGCCGAGCGCAAAGCCGGGCATGCCCTTCTCGACGATGAAGAGCGACAGGCCCTTGGGGCCGTCGGCCGTGCGCGCGTAGACGAGGAAGGCGTCGCCGAGCTCGGTCTTGGAGATGCAGCCGTTGGTGATCCACATCTTGGCGCCGTCGAGCACCCAGCCGTCACCGTCGGGGCGCGCGCGCGTCTGCATGCCGAGCACGTCGGTGCCGACCGCCGGCTCGGACATCGCCATGCCGCAGATCGCGCGACCGTCGCAGGCGGGCGGCAGGTAGCGCGCGCGCTGGGCGTCGTCGCCGTTGACGGCGAGGTTGTTGGCGAAGAGCATCGCGTGCGCGAGGTAGGCCAGCGTGAAGCCGGGATCGACCGCGGCGAGCTCCTCGTGCGCGATCACCGCCGCCACCGCGTCCATGCCCGCGCCGCCCCAGCGCTCCGGTACGGTGATCCCGAGCAGGCCGAGCTCGCCGAGCTTCCTGAAGAGCGGCGCGTTGAAGGTCTCGCTGCGGTCGTGCTCGGCGGCCTGCGGCTCGACCTCGCGCTCGGCGAAGCTCCGCACCATCTCGCGCAGCGCCAGGTGCTCGGCGCTCGGGTTGAACAGGTCGATACTCGCAGCCTTGGCCATCTCGCGCTCCTCGTCGGTACAGGCGGACCCGCGTGTCTTACCCGCGCGCCGGGGCCGCGTCGACCACGATCCGAATGATGCTCACTCGGAGATGACCAGGTAGGAGCTCATGACGATCTCGCCCGAGCCATCGGGCGGAGCGCGCCCGCCGAGCAAGCCCTGGTACGTGAAGGTCGCGAGCTCGCCGGGCACGACGTCGGCGGTGACGTCGATCACCCACGGCTCGACCGGTGCGCCCGGGCACCAGCCGCCGCGGCCGAACCACCAGGTGCCGGCCTGGTTCGGCGTCATGCCGCGCGCGATCATCGCGAGGCAGGCGTCGTCGTCGCCGACCTCGGCGAAGAAGCGGAAGTGCTCGCGCCCGTTGACGCCGATCACGTGCGTGTGCGCGCAGAACTCGGCGCAGCGGTTCTGCTCGGCGGCGCCGTGCCCGGTGACGAGCGACCAGACCTCGACGCGCGTCGCGCCGTCCGGGATCGTCAGCGTCACCGGCGCGCGCTCGTTGTAGGTCGAGCCGAAGGCGCCACCCGTGAAGAGGCGCCGTGTCATCGTGGGGCGAACGCCGCGCGCGCGGTTCGACAGGCGCAGCGTCATCCAGGTCGCGGTGGGCTGCGGGTTCCACTCCGGCGCGAAGTCCCAGCGCAGGCGACGCGTGCCGCCCTCGGCCAGGAGCGCGAGCGCCGGTGTGATGTCGGCGACCCAGTGCGCCTCGCGGTGATAGGGCGTGATGAAGCGCGCGAGCTCGGCGGGGGAGTCGTTGCCGTGCTCTTCGCCATCGACGAGCGTGAGCGAGGCGAGGTAGTCCCAGGCGCCGCAGTTGCCGAGCTCGGGCAGGTCGGGATCGGGGCAGCGCAGGGTCATCTCGACCTCGAGCGTGTCGTAGCGCGCCAGGATCTCGGAGGCGGGCAGGGTGAGCTCGGTCTCGGAAAAGCCGCTCAGCATCTCGCCCGAGAAGACCTCGATCAGCAGCGCGTCCTCGGCGGCCAGCGCGCGGCGGCGCGCGTCCTCGGCGCGTGCGTACCAGGCCTCGTGCGCCGCGTAGGCGAGGTTGTTCCGCCAGGGCCACGCCTCGGCGGCGGCCAGCGCCGGGTCGTAGCGGGTGACGTCGGCGAGGCTGCCGAGCCCGGCGAGACGCTGGTCGTGACCGATCACGAAGCCGCCCGCGAGCGGGCCGAGGATCGCGTCGCCGACCCAGCCATCGAGCTCCTGGGCACGCGTGGCGACGACGTGCAGGCGGGCGCGCCAGTGCTCGGCCGGTCCGCCGCCGATCGCCAGGAGGACCCGATCGACGCGCTCCCGCAGCGCGCCGATCCGCGTCGTCGTCTCTTCCGCGGGCGCGGTCGAGACGAAGACGTAGTGCACGTCGTCGGGCGAGCCGTCGAGGAGCGCCATGAGGTCCTCGTCTCTGTCGAGGATCGAGCTCGGGTCGAGCTGCGAGACGGCGATCCCGTCGGCGATGAAGACGAAGCTCGCGCAGCGATCGAAGACCTCGCTCAGGACCAACGTGCGCCCGTCGGCCAGCGGCAAGGCGAAGTCGCTCGCCAGCTCGCCGCGCTGCGTGCCGGCCGATCCCGGCGCGAGCCCGACGCGACAGCGTGGCTCCGCGCTCACCTCGGGTGCGACGACCGCGTCGACCTCCTCGCGCGTTTCACCCGGATCGGCGATCGCGTCGGCGTCGCTCTCGATGAGCTCTGCGCGCGCGCTGTCGGTGACATGCTCGCGCGCGGCCTCGCCGCCACACGCCGTGAACACGAGCAACGCCGCGACGCGAGCGAGCCGCTCAGGCGGCGCCGCGCGCCGCGTATGAAGGGCTGGTGAACACGATCGCATGCAACCCCACCTCGTCCGCGAGCTCGGGGTGGAAGCTCGCGCCGACGATGGCGCCCGAGCGCACCGCGATCGGCTCGCCGTTCAGGGTGGCGAGCACTTCGACCCGAGGGCCGACGCGCGTGATGCGCGGCGCGCGGATGAAGACGCCGTGAAAGCGACCGGCGTCGTCGTCGGCCTCGAAGCTCTCGTTCTGGCGACCCCAGGCGTTGCGCGCGACGTCGATGTCGAGCCAGCCGAAGCTCGCCTGTGCCGGGTGGCTCACGCCGCGCGCCGCCAGGATGAGACCGGCGCAGGTCGCGAGCACCAGGTGGCCCGCGCGCACGAAGGCGTCGAGCGGCTCCCAGAGCTGGTTGAACGCGATGAGCTTGAGCATGGTGCTGCTCTCGCCGCCGGGCAGCACCAAGCCGCGTAGCCCCTCGAGGTCGGCGGCGGTGCGCACGCGCCGCGTCGCGCACCCGAGCCGCGCGAGGATCGCCTCGTGCGCCTCGAAGCCGCCCTGCAGCGCGAGCACCCCGATCGGCGCCGCGTCGGCGCGCGGCAGGACGACGAGCCCGGGCCCCGGTGTGTCGCCCATCACCAGCCTCGCTTCGCGAGCCGCTCGTGCGCCTCGAGCTTGTCGATCTCCAGGCCGCTCATCGCCGCCCCGAGCCCGCGCGAGATCTCGGCCAGCCGCTTGGGGTCCTCCCAGTGCGTCGTCGCTTCGACCACCGCGCGCGCGCGCCGCGCCGGGTCCTCGGACAGGAAGATCCCGCTGCCGACGAAGACCGCCTCGGCCCCGAGCGCCATGCACAGCGCCGCGTCCGCCGGCGTGGCGATCCCGCCCGCCGCGAAGTTCGGCACCGGCAGGCGCCCGGTCTTGGCGACCTCTTCGACGATCTGATAGGGCGCGCCGAGGCGCTTGGCCTCGGTCATCAGCTCCTCGTGGCCGAGGATCGTCAGCTTGCGCAGGTGCGTGCGCACGGTGCGCAGGTGACGCACCGCCTCGACGATGTTGCCGGTGCCGGCCTCGCCCTTGGTGCGCAGCATCGCCGCGCCCTCGCCGATGCGTCGCAAGGCCTCGCCGAGATCGGTGGCGCCGCACACGAACGGCGTCTTGAACGCGGTCTTGTCGATGTGGAACTCCTCGTCGGCCGGTGTCAGCACCTCGCTCTCGTCGATGAAGTCGACCTCGAGCGCCTCGAGGATGCGCGCCTCCATGAAGTGGCCGATCCGGCACTTGGCCATCACCGGGATGTCGACCGCCGCCTGGATCGCCGCGATCATCGACGGGTCGCTCGCGCGCGCGACGCCGCCTTCCTTCCTGATCTGCGCCGGCACGCGCTCGAGGGCCATCACGGCGCTCGCGCCCGCGTCCTCGGCGATCTTCGCCTGCTCGACGTTCACGACGTCCATGATCACGCCGCCCTTGAGCATCTCGGCGAGACCGACTTTCACTTTGAAGGTGGACTTGTCCATCTGGTACCTCTCTCACGCTCCCATCAACTCGACCCGGCGCGCGCCGTGGCGCCGCGACATCACGTTCTTCAAGGCGCGCCCGAGCCGCTCGGCCCCGGCGACGAGCCGCTCCGGCGGCTCCGCGCAGTAGGTGAGCCGGAGGCCCGCCGCGCCCGGCAGGTCGGCGCTGTAGACCGTGCCCGGCGAGACCAGCACGCCCTCGTGGCGCGCGGCTTCGTAGACGAGCTCGGGGTCGACCCCGGCGGGCAGCGACAGCCACAGGACCACGCCGCGCTCCGGCCGGCGGAAGGTCACGCCCTCGGGCAAGGACGCCGTCAGCGCGTCGGCGAGCGCGTCGCGGCGCGCGCGATAGGCGCTGGTCACGCGCTCGAGGTGCGCGCGCAGGAGCCCGCGCTCGAGGAACTCGGCCAGCGCGTGCTGGAGCAGCGTCGAGGTGCCGAGGTCCATCGCGTGCTTGAGACGCGTCAGCGGCGCGCGCATCGCCGGCGGGCAGACGATGAAGCCGACGCGCAGGGCGGGGATGAGCTTCTTCGAGTAGGTCGAGACGTGGAAGACGTCGGCGTCGCGCGCGCGCAAGGACGGCGGCGTGGTGCCGGGATCGAGCTCGAGATCGGCGCCGTAGTCGTCCTCGACCAGCGGCACGCCGGCGTCTTGCGACCAGGCGACGAGCGCTTGCCGGCGCGCCTCCGAGATCGAGGTGCCGGTCGGGTTGCGCGAGCTCGGCATGAGGTAGAGGCCCTTGGGCCGCCGGCGCGTGAGCTCGACGAGCTCGGCGAGGTCGGGGCCCTCGTCGTCGCCGGGCACGCCGATCACCTCGGCGCCGCTGATCGTCAGGATGTTGAGCGCGCCCGAGTAGGTGCGTCCCTCGGTCAGGAAGACGTCGCCGGGATCGACCAGCGCGCGCGCGACGAGGTCGAGCGCCTGCTGGCTGCCGGTGGTGATCAGGATGTCCTCGGCCTGCGCGTCGATCCCGGACTGCGCGAGCTCGCGCGCGATGAGGATGCGCAGCCGCTCGAGGCCCTGGCCTGGCGCGTACTCGAGCGCCTCGGGTCCGAGCGTCGCCATGACATGATCGATGCACGCGCGCAGCTCGCGATGCGGCAGGAGGTCCTGGCTCGCCTGCATGCGCGACAGGTTCACCACGTCGCCGAAGAGGCCGCCGGCGGAAAGCCGCTGCATGCGGCGCAGCGGCTCGCTCTCGACCGCGCGCGACAGGAGCGTCTGCCAGGGCATGCCGCTGCGCGAGGCGCGAGCGGGCGGCGTGGCGTCGGGCGGCGCGAAGACCCAGGGTGCGCCGTCGTCCTCGTCCTCGCCGATCGCCAGCGGCGCGCGGGTCATCGGCGCGCCGGTGGTGCCGCGGCCGTCCCGCGCCAGCACGAAGCTGCCGCGCCCGACGTGGCCGGTGATGAAGCCGTCGCGCGTGAGCTCCTCGAAGGCGCGCACGACGGTGTTGCGGTGGGTCGAGAGCGCCGCCGCCAGCGCGCGGGTCGGGGGCAGCCGATAGCCCGCGGGAAGCCGGCCGTCGAGGATGCGCGCGGCGACCTGGTCCGCGATCTGTCGATAGAAGGGCGCGGACAGGCGCGGGTCGAGCACGATGCCCAAGGAATGGTCTATTTGGTCTATCTGTGCTGCGTTCGTCATGAGTCGATTGGTCCAGCCGCTGGCAACGTAATGAGCTATGTGTGCCGACGCAACAGGAAAAACAGGTGACCATCGTGTGTGCCAATGGGTCCAATTGGTCGCGGAATGCGCGTGGGGCTGTGCTCGCTCGGCCCGCCTCCGCGGCGCGAAGGGAATCGATCAGGCGCACCGCGACCTTGCACGCGCCGGCCCGAGTGGATAGCGTCCACGCCTTCCCGGAGAGGGCCCTCATCAGGAGAGGAACGAATGAAGCCGATCATGCTCCCCGCGCTCTGTGCGCTCGCGCTCGCGTCGTCGACGATGGCGTGCGGCAAGAAGGACACGCCCACGGCGGCCGGCTCCGACGCCGCCAGCGCGCCCGCGTCCGATCCTGCCAAGGGTCCCGAGGAGGCCGCGCCCCGGCGCGAGCCCGAGCCCGACAAGGGTGAGCCGCAGGCCGAGCGCCCCTCGCCCGACCAGCCGCCCGCCCAGCCCGCCGGCGCGGTTGCACCGCCGCCCGGCGCGAGCCCGCTGTCCGCGCCCGCCCTGGCCGCCGTGCCCAAGGGCGCGCCCTTCGTCGTCGTCGGCTCGCCCAAGAAGCTCCTCGACGCGCTGGGCTACGAGGGCCTCATCGAGGCCTACGGCGCGATGCTCGGTGAGGTCGGCGCGCAGATGAGCGAGGTCACCGGCAAGGACCTCTTCAAGCTCGCTTCGTGGGCGGAGATCGGCGTCGACCTCCAGGCGCCGGCCGGCGTCTTCATGCCCGACCTGCGGACCGAGGCGGTCGTCACCTTCCTCGGCCTCTCCGACGGTGACAAGCTCGTCGCCTTCGTGAGCGAGGCCGCCAAGAAGGCCGAGGCCCCGCTGTCCACCGAGAAGGTCGGCGACGCGACCCTCATCACGCTCGGCGAGCGCGACCGTCAGGCCTGGCTCGTGCACGGAACGACCTTCTATTCGGTGAGCGTCATGCGCGGCAACGGCGCGGCGGCGCTGGCCAAGGAGATCCTCTCCCGCAAGGCCGACGACGGGATCACCGCGCTGCCCGAGTTCGCGCAGGCGGTCGCGGACCTGCACGCCGACGAGCTCGGCGCCTTCGTGCAGTTGCGCATGATCCTCGACCAGTTCGTCATGGGCGAGCTCGACGCCCCCAAGATGTCGACCGATCACCTCGAGCGGCAGCTGGAGGAGGCGAGGAAGAGCGATGACAAGGCCGAGGTCGCGCGCCTCGAGGCGGCGATCGCCGACGAGAAGGCGTGGGCCGAGCGTTGGGAGAAGCGGCGCCAGGCGGAGGCCGAGCTCGTCAAGTCGATCGTCGGCGAGCTCTCGACCCTGGCGGTCGGGGTCGACATCACCGACACCGCGGCCGAGGCGCAGATCAAGCTCGCGCTGGCCGAGGGTGGCGCGCTGCGCGGGCTCTTGAAGAACGCGAGCGAAGCCCAGCCGATCCTCAAGGCCTCGGCCTCCGAGCCGCTCTTCCTCTTGAGCGGCCAGGTCGATCCCAAGGCCTACTGGTCGCTCATCGAGAAGGCGATGGCGGCCGAGGGCGAAGACGTCGCCGAGCTGCGCGGGGCGCTGCGCGAGCGGCTCGGCGTCGACCTCGACAAGGACGTGATCGGCGCGCTCACCGGCGAGCTCGCCTTCGCGCTCACCGGCGACATGGCGACGCTCCTCAAGGCCGAGGACCCGCGCGCGGAGCTCGGCGGTACGCTGCTCGTCGGGCTCTCCGACAGCGCCGGGCTCAAGGCGCTCCTGTCCAAGCTCGCGGCCCAGGAGGGCGCCGATCGCTTCGCGAAGTGGGACGAGGCGACGAGCACGCTGAACATCACCGTGCCCGGCCAGCGCGCGATCGCCGTCACCTTCCAGGGCGATCGCCTCGTCGCCTCGACCGAGACCGACATCGCCGCGCGCCTCGGCGGCGGCGAGAGCTTCGTCGCCAAGGTCGAAAACGCCGCGCTCAAGGCCCTCTACGAGCGCAAGGATCTGGCCGCGCTCTTCTCGATGCCGCAGGAGTTCATGGGCGCGTGGTTCATCGCGATGCGCAGCTTCGACGGTTATTCGCCGCCGCTGCCGAAGGACGCCACGCCGGAGGCCAAGGCCAAGCACGAGGAGCTCACCAAGCTCGACGCCGAGATCCGGCCGCTGCGCCAGAAGGTCGAGGAGGCGCGCATGAAGCCGATCATGGACATGTTCCACAAGCTCGGCACGCTGGCCGAGGCCGTCACCATGGACGGGCAGGGCGCGCGCGCGACGCTCGGGATCTACACCCGCGGCGCAACGATCCCCGAGGTCGTGCGCGGCTTCGTCGACCTGGCCGTCAAGGGCGAGGCGGGCGACGCCGACGACCCCGACGAGAAGCGCCTGCGCGAGCTCGAGGACAAGCGCTGGAAGCTCGAGAGCGAGCTCTGGGACCTCAACCGACCCAAGGCGGAAGAGGCCGTGCCCGAGCCGCAATGAGCGCCGGAGGAATCGACTCGAGACCCGCGCGGTTGTCGGACCTTCGATGACGCATCGATCGCGCCCGTTGTCGCCGTGGTCGCTCTCGCTGGCCCTCCTCGGGCTCGCGGGCGCGGCCTGCTCGTCCGATGAGCGGCCCGCCGATCCGCTGGCGGGATCCACGCCGGGCGCCCCCACCACCGGCGCCCGCCCCGAGCCGAGCGGGCCGAGCGACGCCCAGGTCCACGAGGCGCAGGTCAAGGCGGCGATCGCGCGGGTGGGGCTCGCCCTGCCCGGTGAGCTGGCGGCGTGGAAGGCGGCCTCGCTCGTCGAGGCCCGGGTCACGCTCGGGGCCGACGCCTTCACCGCACGCTGGCGTTACGCCGGTCTCAACCAGGGCGCGACCACGCTCGAGCACCTCGCCTTCGAGGTGCCGGTCAACCGCGACACCCCGAGCGCGCCGGTCGTGCTCGAGGCGGTCACCGTCGCCGGGCGACCGGTCACGGCGGCGGGCACCACGCGCCGCTGGGAGATCCCGATCGCGGCGGCGCCCGGCGCGCGCTTCGAGGTCGAGCTGACGATCCGCGGCGCGTTGCCGCCTGCGCGGTCCGATCGAGACCGCGCGCCCGCGCCATCGGGCGCGGTCCCGAAGGACCCGGGACTCGCGGCGCTGCTCGACGATCTCACCGGCATGCCGGCGCTGTCGAACCTCGTGCCGGTGATCGCGCTCGAGGAGGCGGCCGCGGCCCACGGGGCCCACGACCAGGCATGGGTCGTCGCCGGCGCGCTGCCGCGTCGCATCGTCGCGCCCGGGCAGCAGGCGTCGCGCACCATCGTCGAGCTCGAGGTCACCGCCGAGCGTGAGCTCGAGGTCGACGCGACCGGGCGACGCCTCGCGAGCGAGCCCGACGGTCAGCGCCTGCGCCATCGCTTCGCGGCCGCCGGCGGCGATGACGTGGCGATCGTCGCGACGCGCGGGCTCTCGGCGACCTCGACCGTCGCGGCGGACGTGCCGGTGACGGTGCGCGAACCGGCGCCGTCCAGCGGGACCTCGCCGCTGGCGCCCGAGCTCCTGCGCACCGCGCGGCGTACCCTCGAGGACCTCCAGCGCGACTGGGGACCAAGAGGTCCGAGCGAGCTCGCGATCATCGCCATCGACGGTCTCGATGGTGTGGTCGCCCTGCCGGGGATCGCGCTCGTGCCGGCAGGCGTCGTGCGCGCGCCCGAGCCGCCCGCGACCGGGCAGGGGCTCGTGCCTTCGCTCTCGCTGGACGGCGTCTTCCAGGGGCTCGTCGAGAGCCACCCCGCGGCCAAAGAGGCGCTGGCCTTCGCGCTGGCCACCGCCATCGCGCAGGCCTGGTGGCGCGATCGCGGCGCCGACGCGCCGGCGGATCTCCTGCTGCGCCACGGCCTCACCCGCGCCGGCGCGCTCACGGTGGTCGCCGGCAAGGGCGGCGACAAGGCCTCGCGGCGCGCTCGCACGCTCGGGCTCGAGCTGCCGGCGCAGCTCGCGCTCCAGCGCGGCGAGCCGGATCCGGTGCTCGCGCGGGTCACGCACCCGGGCTCGGCGCTGGCGCAAGCCAAGGCCGGCCTCTTCGCATCGACCCTAGCGCGTCACCTCGGCGACACGCAGATGGCGGCGCTGGTCGCACGCCTCGCCACCACGCCCGCCCTCGATCTGCCGACGCTGCGCCGCGAGATCCTCGCGGTGGCGCCGCGCCCGGACGAGACGGATCGTCTGCTCGCGCGCTGGCTCGACGAGGCGCACCTCGACGAAGATGTCGGCCCGCTGCGCCCCGATGTGCTCCTGGAGTACCTCGTCGCCGACGGCGCGATCGCCGGGCTCTCCGCGCGGCTCATGGACCAGCTCGGCCCCGATCGCCTCGGCGGCCGCGCGCTCGAGCTGCTCGAGCAGGGACAGGCCCTCGACGCCGGGCTCGCGCTCTCGCTCCTCGGCGAGCTCGCCGCCAAGGACGCGGATCCGGCGATGAAGAAGTGGCTCTCGCTCGGCTCGCGCCTGCTCGGCGGCCCCGACGAGCGCAAGCGCGCGGTCGAGGGGCTGGTCGACGAGCTCGGCGCCGAGCTCGGCCTGCCGGAGTCGGAGCGCTCGCGCCTGAAACAGCTCTCGAACCTCTTGTCCACGATGCTCGGCGACGAGCTCGAGCCGGCGCCCGCGCCCGCGCCTGCGCCTGCGCCCTGATGCCGCTCGGCGTCGTCGCGACGGGTCGCCATCTGATATAGGCTCTCGCCGTGGACTCGAGCGTCGCACCGGACCTGGTCGATCCCTTCATCGGCCGCGAGATCGCCGGGAAGTACCGCGTGCTGGCGCGGCTCGGCGCCGGCGGCATGGGCGCGGTCTATCGCGCGCGCCACCTCGGCACGACCGGCGACGTCGCGATCAAATTTCTTCACGGAACGGCGGTCGGCGACGAGCACGCCGTGCGCCGCTTCCAGCTCGAGGCCCAGAACGTCGCCGCCCTGCGCCACGCCAACACCGTGCGCGTCATGGACTTCGGCGTCGACCAGGGCACGCTCTATCTGGTGATGGAGCACCTCGTCGGCCACCCCCTTTCCGACGTGCTCGCGCGCGAAGGACCGCTGCCCTGGCGGCGCGTCGCGCACATCGCGCGGCAGGTGCTCAAGTCGCTCTGGGAGGCGCACGAGCACCCCAAGCACATCATCCACCGCGACATCAAGCCGGCCAACATCTTCCTCGTCGACCTCGCCGGCGAGCCCGACCACGTGCGCGTGCTCGACTTCGGCGTCTCGCGCGCGCTCGACAGCTCCGGCGCCGGAACCCAGGGCCTCATCGGCACACCCTTCTACATGGCCCCCGAGCTCTGGCGCGGCGAGGGCGTCGACGCCCGCACCGACCTCTACGCCCTCGGCTGCGTCGCCTACCAGGCCCTGGCCGGCAACCCTCCCTTCGTGCCGCCGCCGAGCGCGACCGACAGCCTCTATCCGCTCCTCAACATGCACCTGAACGACCCGCCGCCGCCGCTCGGGCAGGTCCGCCCGACCGTGCCCGCGCCGATCGCCGCCTGGGTCGATCGCCTGCTCGCCAAGGAGCCGGGCCGCCGCCCCGCGAGCGCGCGCATCGCGCTCGAGGCGCTCGACGACGCCGTCGCCTCGGTCGACGCCGCCGCCACGCCCGCACCCCCGCTCACCACCGCCGGATCCACGCCCGCCGCGCCCGCGCCCAGCGACACCCGCGCCCGCGCGCTGCCGGTGTGGATCGTCGTTGCCGCCGTCGTGATCCTGCTCGGCGCGATCGCCGCGGTCGTGATCGCCGTGAGCCGCGACGGGCCCGAGCCGGGCCCGCACACCCTCGCCGACGCGACCCGGCCAGCCGCCGACGACGGCGCGCCGCGCGCCCACGCGCTCCTCGGCAACCTCGTCTTCTCGTATCGCGCGCGCCTGTCGGCCGCGGATCATCTCGACGAAGACGGCGATCCGCTCGATGATGCCGCCGCCGTCATCACGCTCGATCGGCGCCGCTATCACGCCGGCGTCGGCGATCCGGAGGATGGCTTCGACACGGTGTTCAAGGACGACAACATGCAGGCCCAGCTCTACCAGCTCGTCGCAGGCACCATCGACGAGCCCACCCGACGCGCCGTGCTCGACGGCCGTCCGCTGATCGAGATCGCCATCTACGAGCGCGGCCTCACCGTGAGCGTGGTCCCGGAGTGACGCCGATCCCCCGCTCCTCGACGCTCGCCTGCTCGTGCCTCGCGCTCGCCCTGGCCGCCGCCCCGATCCGCGCCGCCGAGCCCCCTCCCGCCGCGTCCGGCAGCCTCGGCGACAGCTCGAGCGCCTTCACCGTCGACGCCTACGACCCCGGCCTGGTGCCGACCTTCGACCTGCTCTCGCTCGCGCGCACGCGCACCCCCGGTCACCTCCTGCCGGCGTTCTCGGTGCACCTCGGCTACGTCGGCGACGTGCTCGAGCTCGCGCGCGACGGCGACGCCCGCGACGTCACCGCCGTGCTCGTCAGCCACCGCGTTCGCGCCGACATCGTGCTCGCCATCGGCGTGCTCGACCGCTTCGCCATCTCCATGCACCTGCCCTTCCTCCTCGATCAGGGCGGCGGCGATCTCGCCCTCCTCAACCGCCCCGGCGAGTCCGCCACCGGCGCCGCCTTCGGTGACCTGCGCCTCGCCGCGCGCGGCACCCTCTTTCGCGCGGCCGGCTTCGGCCTCGCGCTCGGCGCCGAGCTGCACGTGCCCATCGGCGACCAGACCGCGTTCATGTCGTATGGCGACGTGCGTCTGCGCCCCTTCCTGGCGCTCGACTGGCACGCCGACAGCGGGCTCGGCGTCGTGCTCAACGTCGGCTACGCGCTCCTGCCCGAGACCATGGCGCACAACCTCGTCATCGACGACGCGCTCACCTGGGGCTTCGGCCTCGACCTGCCGACGCCCGAGCCGTCCCTGCACGTGCTCGCCGCCGTCTCCGGGACGACGGCGCTGAGCGACGGCCGCGACCCGAGCGATCCCGGCGCCGCGCGCACCGACGATCGCAACCAGCCGGTCGAGCTCACCGCGGCCTTCGAGCTCGCGCTCGGCGACCTCGTGCTCTCGCTCGGCGGTGGCGCCGGCCTCTCGCGCGGCGTCGGCGCCCCCTCGTGGCGCACCTTCGCCGAGGTCGCGTGGTCGCCCGCGCGCCGGCAGAGCCGGGACCGCGACGGCGACGGGATCCTCGACGCCCGTGACGCATGCCCCGACGCGGCCGAGGATCGCGACGGCTTCGAGGACGGCGACGGCTGCCCCGAGCCGGACAACGACGGCGACGGCGTGCTCGACGTCGACGACGGCAGCGCCGACGCGACCGGCTTCGGCTCGTGCCGCGACCTGCCCGAGGACAAGGACGGCTACTTCGATCAAGACGGCTGCCCCGAGCCGGACAACGACGCTGACGGCTTCCGCGACCGCGCCGACGGCCCGCTCGACGCGAGCGGCTTCGGCGCCTGCCGCGACCAGGCCGAGGACTTCGACGGCCACGAGGACCTCGACGGCTGCCCCGACCTCGACAACGACGGCGACGGCGTGCCCGACCTCGCCGACGGCCCACCCGACAAGGACGGCTTCGGCGTGTGCCGTGACTCGCCCGAGACGAAGAACGGCTACCGCGACGACGACGGCTGCCCCGACGAGGCCCCGAAGTCGGTGCGCGTCACGCAGTTCAAGATCGAAATCCTCGAGCGCGTCTTCTTCCAGTACGACAAGGCCGTGATCAAGCCGGAGAGCTTCGCGCTCCTCGACGAGGTCGCGCGCGTCCTGGTCGAGGCGCCCGAGCTCACGCTCGTCCAGGTCGAAGGTCACACCGACGGCGAGGGCGCGGCCGAGTACAACGATCGCCTCTCACAGCGCCGCGCCGAGGCCGTGCGTGACTACCTCGTCCAGCAGGGCGTCGCCGCCGCCCGCCTGAGCGCCCGGGGCTACGGCAAGTCGCGCCCGCTCGTCACCGGTCCCGCCGCCTTGCGCGCGGCCGGCAAGGCCATGAACCGCCGCGTCGAGTTCGTGATCCTCGAGGTCAACGGCCAGCCGCACTCACCCGACAAGCCGGTGATCCTCGATCGCCCGGTGGTGCCTGCGCCGTAGGCGCCCGCTTCGCTGGAGGTCGGGTCAAGGTGAGCCGGCCGAGCCCACCTCACGCGCCGGCTCACGCGGGCGCGCCGCGACGAGCCGCCGCACCTGATCGAGGACCTTTTCGCCCAGGCCCTGCGTCGCGCGCGTCAAGAGCCTCGTCTTGATGTCGCGGCGCTTGCGGTCGTTCTGCCAGATGTTCTCGTCGCCGCGCTGGTGGGCGCGCTCGAAGGTCGTGAAGAGGAGCGTGCCGGTCTTGACGTCGAAGAGGGTCGCCTCGACGACGCCGGCGATCTCGATCGTGCGCGACGGCGTGACGAAGCCGCCGACGACCGTGAGCCACGACAGCGCCCACGCGTTCGACCACGAGCGATCGACGAAGCGGTGCCGATACAGGAGCAGGTACTCCGCGCGATAGCGCGCCGCCAGCTCACGCAGCCCCGCGACGCTGCCGCCCGTCGGCCAGTCGGTCGTCACCTCGCTGACGACCTCGAAGTGACCGCTGTCGGTGAGCTGCTGGGCCAGCGCCCCCGGCACGCCGACGACCGGCACGTCCCGATCGACCGCGTAGCCGGTCTGCACCGGCAGGATCCCGATGCGCGCCTTGTCCTCGAGGAAGACCGGCGCCGCCAGGATCTCGCGCAGCTCGGGCTCGCCGAGCTCGCCCATCACGTCGCGCTTGAAGTGGTTTTCGGTCAAGACCGCGGGCTGCGGGGTGATCTGCAGCGGGTCCATGTGCGCGACGAGCGGCGCGGGCGCGGAGCCGCAGGCGGCGACGTGGGGCGCCAGGAGGAAGGGCAGGGTGACGACGAGGATCGCGTGACGCATCGCGTGTCTCCTTGGTGGTGCGTTGCGCGCCGAGCATGCCGCGCCTCTGTCATCGCTCGGTCACGCCGCGACCACCGTTGCGTGAAGGGCCGACCTGCTCCCGAGCTTGCGGGCCGGCGCGCCGCCGAGTACGGTCCGCGCCCTCGACCTCACGAGGTACCCGCGATGCTCTCCCTCTTCGCCCCCCGCACCAAGAAGACGCCGGTCTCCAAGGACCTCTCGCTGCGCCTCGGTCCCTTCCTCGCGCGCGGTCTCGTCAAGGGCGTGCCCACGACCTGGCAGCTCCTGCTCGGCCAGCTCGAGATGGCGCCCTACGTCGTCCTGCCCGACGCCGGCGACAGGGCCCGCTACGACGGCGCGCCGCTCGGCAACCCGCTCTTCCGCACGCCGCTCATCGTCTCGCAGATCGGCTGGGAGCACTTCCGCGTCGGCCACGGCCTGCACTCGACCCCCGAGACGCTCGAGCTGCACCTCGCCTACGTCTTCCACGAAGGCATGCCGGTCTTCGATCTGCAGCTCGTGCAGACCCACGCCGACGGCCTCGGCCGCCTGCGCCGCATGCTCGAGGCGATCGAGCAGTCCTCCACCCCGGCTGGCGTGCACCACCGCCGCCTCATCGATCTGGTGATCCCCGACGCCGCCGCCTACCGCAAGAACTTCCTCGAGCCCGGCGGCTGGATCGACCGCGCCGCCGCCTTCGACTACCCCGCGACCGACGAGGCCGCCGCCTTCCTGCGCCCCGAGTTCACCCAGCTCACGAGCTTCGTCGACTACTGCATCGACACCTTCGAGCCGAGCCCGCGCGGTCAGTCACCGCTGTCCATCGCGCGTCAGCTCTCCGACCTCGGCACGCGCCGCCTGCGCGAAAAAGGCCGCTGACCGCTGAGATCAAGATGACCCGGGCGGGGGCGCCGGGGGGCCCCCCCCCACACACCAGGGG
>WYBB01000240.1 GCA_011526585.1 Deltaproteobacteria bacterium | reverse complement strand
GCCGGGGACGATGTAGCCGTGGTCGTCGAGGCGCTCGTCGACGGCGGCGGTCCAGACGTGCACGTCGGGGTGATGGGCGTGGAACTTGGAGAGCCCCTCGGGGGCGGCGAGCAGGCAGACGACGCGGATGTTGGCGACACTGCGCTCCTTGAGGCGGTCGACCGCGGCGATCACGGAATTCGCGGTGGCGAGCATCGGATCGAGCACCAGGACCAGGCGGTCGGCGACGTCCTCGGGCGCCTTGAAGTAGTACTCGACCGCGACCAGCGTCTTGGGGTCGCGATAGAGCCCGATATGGGCGACGCGCGCCGAAGGCACCAGATCGAGCATGCCGTCGAGAAAGCCGATGCCGGCGCGCAGGATCGGGGCCAATACGAGCTTCTTGCCGGCCAGCATGGGCGCGCGCATGGGCGCGAGCGGCGTCTCGATCTCGACCTCCTCGAGCGGCAGGTCGCGCGTCACCTCGTAGAGCAGCAGCATGCCGATCTCGTTGAGGAGCTGGCGGAAGCCCTTGGTCGAGCGCCGCTTGTCGCGCATCAATGTCAGCTTGTGCTGGACCAGCGGATGATCGACGACGGTGACGCCCTGCATCG
The DNA here is from genome assembly GCA_011526585.1 of Deltaproteobacteria bacterium. Classification (GTDB taxonomy): domain Bacteria; phylum Myxococcota_A; class UBA9042; order PHBI01; family PHBI01; genus WYBB01. Next base: position 3,707 of record WYBB01000240.1, on the reverse strand, counting down.
CGAGGACTCCTCGATACTCCGTCATGCCCGGCGAAGGCCGGGCATCCACGTCTTCTTTGCGACCGAGCCGACCTCAAGACGTGGACGGCCGGAACGAGCCCGGCCATGACGTTCAACACCCTCAGAATACGGTTCCGTCGCTCACCACGGCAATCGGCGGGCCCGCGTCGGGGCGCTTGTCGCGGGCCAGCCCTCGGCCGACGCTCCAGGTGCCGCCTTCGAGCACGCGCGCGAGCGGGAAGTCCTCGGCCGAGACGCCGAGCTCCTCGCGCACCAGCGGGGCGATGCGGTCGAGCAGCGCCACCGTGAGCGCGCGCCATTCCACGACCAGCGGCGAATCGACCTGCTGCGGCAGGTAGGCCTCGTCCGGCTCGCGCAGCGCGAGCACGCCGGAGTCCACGAACAGGCCGCCGTTGCGGTACTCGGCGAGGCCGGTGAGGCCGTCGATCTCGGTCACGCGGATGCCGGCCCATTGCAGCGGCTCGATCAGCGAGTAGGCGAGCCACTGCGAGAGCTTGTGCAGCGGGACGAGGCCGTCGGTGGCATCGCCGCGCTTGATCGCGGGATGGCGCCAGCAGTCGCCGAGCGGCAGGCCGCCGAGCGTGATGCGCGAGGGCCAGACCGGGGCGAGATGGAGGAGCAGCGCCTCGAGGATACGCGGCGCCGGCAGGACGCCGTCGCGCGCCTCGGCGGCGAGATGATCGTACAGCCCGCCCGGCCGCGGCGCGTCGGCGAGACCGAACACCTTCGGGTTGGCGGCCACGGCCGCGCCGAGGCGCGCGAGCAGCTCGGCGCGGCCCGAGAGGCCGACCAGCGGGTTCGATTCCATCACTTGCAGGCCGCGCGCGAGGTCGTCCTCGGTGAGGGCGGCGAGGCGGGAGGCGTCGGCGCGCAGCGGCGCGCCCTTGTGGCCCGAGAAGGTGCCGGCCTCGAACATGCGCAGCGAGGCGAGCGCCAAGCCCTCGGAGCGGCCGACCACCAGGCCGGTCTCGGGGTCGAGATAGTGCCAGGCGGTGCCGGCGCCGGCGTCGAGCAGCACCGAGACGATGGCGAGGTCGAAGGCCGCGCGGGCGCGCGCCGCCGGGCTTGCCCAGGCCGCGGCCTCGGCGCGCTGCGCCCAGAGGTCGATGCCGTCGACCACGAAATGGCGCCAGCGCGCATGGAACGGCACGTCGCGCTGCGGATAGCTGACGCGGATCTTCTCGGCGACGACGTGCGCCGTGACGGCGAGGCGGTCGAGATCGACCGCGAAGTGTGCGAGGCGGTCGCCGAGCGCGAGCACCAAGAGCTCGTGGGCGCGCTCGCGCACCGCTGCGGCGTTCATCAGGGAGAGTGCGGCGCTCCGCTCGGTCTCCGGGCTCATTTCAGAGCTCGTCGATCTTGCGCCCGACCACGGCCTTGAGCTCGTCCGGCGTCGGCACGCGGGGCGCGAAATAGCCGGCGGCCTTCTTGGCTTCCATCTCGACCCTGGCGTCGTCGGGGATCAGCGCGTCGGGGATCGGCACGCGCTCGCCGATCGCGATGCCGGACTCGACGATGGCGTCGTGCTTCATGTTGGACATGGAGACGAAGCGGTCGATGCGTGCGATGCCGAGCCAGTGCAGCACGTCGGGCATCAGCTGCTGGAAGCGGGCGTCCTGCACGCCGGCGACGCATTCGGTGCGCTCGAAGTAGGTCGCGGCCTGGTCGCCGCCCTGCTGGCGCTTGCGCGCGTTGTAGACCAGGAACTTGGTGACCTCGCCGAGCGCGCGGCCTTCCTTGCGGTTGTAGACGATCAGCCCGGCGCCGCCGCCCTGGGCCTCCTTCACGCATTCCTCGATGCCGTGGGCGAGGTAGGGCCGGCAGGTGCAGATGTCGGAGCCGAACACGTCGGAGCCGTTGCACTCGTCGTGCACGCGGCAGGCGAGGGTGCGGCGCGGGTCCGCGACCGCGCCCGGGTCGCCGAAGATGTAGAGCGTGATGCCGCCGATCGGCGGCAGGAACACCGAGAGGTCGGGCCGGGTGACGAGCTCCGGATACATGCCGCCGGTCTGCTCGAACAGGGTCCGGCGCAGCACGTCCTCCTTGACGCCGAAGCGCTCGGCGATGCCGGGCAGGTACCAGACCGGATCGATCGCGGCCTTGGTGACCGCGACGTCGCCCTCCTTGCGGATGATCTCGCCGTCGACCGCGAGCCGGCCCTTCGCCACCGCCTCGTCGAGCTCGGGGATGGTGAGGCGCGCGCGCGTCACCGCGATGGTCGGGCGGATGTCGACGCCGCCCGCGATCTCGTCGCGGAAGTCCTCGGCGATCCGGTGGCCCCAGGGATCCAGCGAAACGATACGGCCGGGCTCCGACCACTGCGGGAACGGGCCGACCTCGACCACCGGCGCCGTGTTGGTGAGGTCCGGGCGCGCGATCGGGCTGAGCGCGCCGGAGGAGACCGCGAGCGCGCGATAGAGCGCATAGGCGCCGCCATGGGCGCCGATGGCGTTGCGGTCGCCGCGCGCCGAGACGCTGCCCACCACGGGGCCGCGCGCGCGCGCGGTCGGCGCCCCCCAGGCGAGCGGGAAGCGCGCGGTGCCGCCGCTGACCGGGTGGGAGGTGAGCCGGATATGGTCGCTTCGGTTGGTCATCGTCCCGGCACGGTACACGCCGTGCGTTGCCAAAAGGTGCGCGTTGCCAAAAGCCAAAAACCCTCCCATCGGCTCGCCGCCGAACGAGAGGGTCCCGCATCCTGTGCGGTTAATATGGGTTCAAATCCATGATTTGGCAAGGGTTTGGGGGCGCGGCCCCGGGCTCCGGCGCGTCGTCCCGGCCGAGCGCAGCGAGAGCCGGGACCCATAGCCCCTGTCTGTCCGCATCTTGATCACCGGGAGTATGGATCCCGGCTCTCGCGCTTGCGCGCTCGGCCGGGATGACGCCCCTGAGCTATCTCCCACGCCTCACCAGCCCCGCCGCCGGCGCGAGGCAGTCGTGGCCGGCAGCGGCGTAATCGCGGGGGCGGGCCGAATAGGGCGCGACCGCATTGGCCCAACGGCTTTGACCTCACCCGCGGAATTGCGCTCAATGGGTAACCCAATAGGATCGAATCGCGGGATCTGCATTGCTCAACGGCGGTCTTTTCACGCGGGATTTCCTGACCGAGGGAATTCGCGGCACGGCAGCCTGGGCCGCCCTGGAGGACGCCGCGGTCGCCGGCGCACGCCAGCGAATCGACGAGCTCGTGGCCGCGTTCGGCCGCCTCAACAATCCGAGCGAAGCCGAGACCGAGAAGGAGCTGATCTGGCCGCTGTTGGAGGCGATCGGCTGGGCCGACATGTCGGTCCAGCAGAACCTCTCCGTGAAGGCACGCGAAGACGTTCCCGATGCGCTTCTCTTCGGCAGCCAGGAGGCGAAGGTGAAGGCGGCGCCGCTGCAGCCCTGGCAACGCTTCCAGCACGGCCTGTGCGTCGTCGAGGCGAAGCGCTGGAACCGCGTGCTCGACCGCGAGGAAGCCCGCCGCAAGGGCGATGAAGGCGTGCCATCGACGCAGATCCTACGCTATCTGCGTCGGGTCGACGACGTGACCGGCGGCGCCCTGCGCTGGGGCATCCTCACCAATGGCCGCCATTGGCGACTCTATTTCAGGGGCGCTCTTTCGGTCGCGGAGGACTTCCTCGAGATCGACCTCGGCAAGGTGCTGGCGCTGCCAGGCTGCGAGCCGGATCTCCTCGACAAGCGGCCGG
>WYBB01000239.1 GCA_011526585.1 Deltaproteobacteria bacterium | reverse complement strand
GCGTCGGCGCCGCCACCGCCTCCAGCGCCGCCACGAGCGCCTGCCGTCCCCCGAGCGCCTTCACCGTGCGCTCGCCGTGCCACCGCGCGAAGCGCTCGAGCGTCACCTCGCGCAGCGCCTCGAGCCGACGCTCACCGAGCTCGTCACGCGCCGCCAGCTCCTCGACCGCGTTCATCAGCGACTCGATCCCGCTGCCGAGCTCGGCCGACACCGTGACCACCGGCACGTCGCGCCGCCCTTGCACACGCAAGGCCGAGCGCAGCTCGCGCGCCGCGCCCTTGGCCAGCGCCCCGAGGTCGGCCTTGTTGACGACCAGCAGATCGAAGACCTCCATCAGCCCGGCCTTCAGGAACTGCAGCGCATCCCCCGAGCCCGGTTGGATCACCACCACCGTCACGTCCGCCAGCCGCGAGACCGCCACCTCGCTCTGTCCGACGCCGACCGTCTCGACCAGCACGCGATCGACCGCCTCGCGCATGACCGTCACCGCCTCGAACGAGCGCGGCCCGAGGCCACCGAGCTCGCCGCGCGCCGCCATCGAGCGCACGAAGACGTCGCGGTCGTCCCCGCTGAGCCGCATGCGCAGCCGGTCTCCCAGCAGCGCCCCGCCCGAGCGCCGCGACGACGGGTCGATCGCCAACGCGCCGACCGTCAGCCCGCGCCCGCGCCACCCCTCGACGAAGCGCCCGGCCAGCGTCGACTTGCCGACCCCCGGCGGCCCGGTCACGCCGATCACCTTGCCGCGCGGCGCCGCCCACGCCGCATCCACCAGCGCGCCCGCCGTGTCGCTGCCGCCCTCGATCGCGTTCAACGCCGCCGCGAGACGGCTGCGATCGATCGCGCCGGCGCTCGTCATCGCGCCGCCGCCGCGCGCTCGGCCCGCGCGCCCACCGCCTCGGCGATCGTCACCAGGTTCTTCGTCAGGTCGAAGTCGCTCGGCGTGAAGACGCGCTCGATCCCCATCGCCAGGAGCGGCCCCCGGTCGCCCTCGGGGATGATGCCTCCGACGAAGACCGCCGCCTCGACCCCGCGCCGCGCCAGCGCCGCCAGCACCTCGGGCACCAGCGCCAGGTGGCTCCCCGACAGGATCGACAGCCCCACCGCGTGCACGCCCTCCTCCTCGGCCGCCGCCGCGATCTGCTCGGGCGTGAGCCGGATCCCTTCGTACACGACCTCCATGCCGAGCTCCATCGCGCGCACGGCGATCTGCTCGGCCCCGTTCGAGTGGCCGTCGAGCCCGGGCTTGCCGACGAGCAGCTTGAGCGGTCGGCCGAGCCGCCCCGCCACCGCCCGCACGCGCGCGCGCCCCTCCTCGATCGTCGCCGACGCCGCCACCTCCTGCGCGCCGGCCACCCCGGTCGGCGCCCGCCACTCCCCGAAGACGCGCCGCATCACCTCGCCCCACTCGCCCGTCGTCACGCCCGCGTGGGCCGCCGCGATCGACGGCTCCATCACGTTGTCGCCGGCACGCGCCGCCGCCTCCAGCCGCGCGAGCGCCGCCGCCACCGCGGCCGCGTCACGGCGCGCACGGAACGCCTTGAGTCGCTCGACCTGCGCGGCCTCCGCGCCCTCGTCGACCTTGAGGATCGCGCCGTCGTCCCCACCGATGAGCGGTGATTCAGCCGTCTCGGTCCAACGGTTCACGCCGACGACGACCTGCTCGCCGCGCTCGATCCTTCTGAGCCGCTCGGCGTTGGCCGCCACCAGCCGCTCCTTCATCGCGCCGCTCTCGACGGCCTTCAGGACCCCGCCGCGCGCCGCGATCCAGTCGAGCTCGAGCCGCACCTTGTCGCCGAGCTCGCCCTCGAGTCGCGCGATCTCATGGCTGCCGTCGAAGAGGTCCTCGTACTCGAGCAGATCGGTCTCGTACGCCATCACCTGCTGCAACCGCAGTGACCACTGCTGGTCCCACGGACGCGGCAACCCGAGCGCCTCGTTCCACGCCGGCAGCTGCACCGCGCGCGCGCGCGCGCTCTTCGACAGGACCACCCCCAGCATCTCGAGCGCGATCCGATAGACGTTGTTCTCGGGTTGCTGCTCGGTGAGCCCGAGCGAGTTGACCTGTACCCCGTAGCGGAAGCGGCGCAGCTTCGGCTCGCCCACCCCGTAGCGATCGCGCAGCGCCTCGTCCCACAGGCGCCCCATCACGCGCAGCTTGACCATCTCCTCCACGAAGCGGATCCCCGCGTTGACGAAGAACGAGATCCGCCCGCACACCTCCGCGAAGCGCGCCCCGTCGAGCCCGTGCCGCGCCTTGACCTCGTCGAGCAGCATGAACGCGTTGGCCAGCGCGTAGCTCACTTCGATGACCGGCGTCGCGCCCGCCTCCTGCAGGTGGTAGCTGCACACGTTGACCGGGTTCCAGCTCGGGATCTGTTCGGTCGAAAACGCGATCACGTCGGTCTGCAGCCTGAGCGACGCCGCCGGCGGCAGCATGTACGTGCCGCGGCTCAGGAACTCCTTGATCAGATCGTTCTGCGTGGTGCCGCTGAGGTTCTTGCGCTGGACCCCCTGCCGCTCGGCGACCGCCACGTACAGCGCCAGGAGCCACGGCGCCGTCGCGTTGATCGTCATCGAGGTGTTCATCTTGTCGAGCGGGATCCCCTCGAAGAGCGCCGCCATGTCCTCGATGTGCGCGATCGGCACGCCGACCTTGCCGACCTCGCCCAGCGCGAGCGGGTGGTCGGCGTCGTAGCCGGTCTGCGTCGGCAGGTCGAAGGCGATCGAGAGCCCGGTCTGCCCGCGCGCGAGGTTTTCGCGATAGAGCTGGTTGCTCGCCGCCGCCGACGAGTGCCCGCTGTACGTGCGCATGAGCCACGGGCGCTCGGCCGCGCCCATCTCAGCGCACCTCTTGCGCGGCGACGCTCTCGCCGAGGTTTCTGCACCCCTCGGCGGTGGCGTTGACCGCGATCGCCATGTTGCCCGGCGGGTGGCGGTTGTCGGCCATGAGCTCGTGCGCCTGCGCCGTGTCCTTGAACGGGAAGGTGCGCGACAGCCCGGCGGTCACGCGCTTGTCCATCACCAGGTGGTTGGCCTCGTCGGCCTCGAACTTGCTCGCGAAGTGCGAGCCCTGGATGCGCTTCTGGCGCATCCACACGTAGCGCGCGTCGAAGGTGATGAGGTAGCCGGTCGTGCCCGCGCAGAAGACGACCATGCCGCCGCGCCTCACGACCAGCGCCGAGACCGGGAAGGTGTCCTCACCGGGGTGCTCGAAGACGATGTCGACGTCGACGCCGCCGGTGATCGCCCAGATCGCCTTGCCGAACTTCTTCGCCTCGTTCGACCACGCCGCGTACTTGTCCGCGTCGTCCGGGTCGGGCATCGCGCCCCAGCACTTGAAGTCCTTCCGGTTGATCCACGCCTTGGCCCCGAGCTCCATGCAGTATTCGCCCTTGTCGGCGGAGCTCACGACCGCGATGGCGTTGGCGCCGGCGGCCTTGCAGATCTGAATCGCCATCGTGCCGAGGCCGCCTGAGCCGCCCCAGACCAGCACGTTCATCGCCGGCTTGAGCACGTGCGGCGGGTGCCCGTAGAGCATGCGCCACGCCGTCGCGTGCACGAGCATGTAGCAGCCCGCCTCGGCCCAGGTCAGGTGCTTGGGCTTGGGCAGGAGCTGCTGCGCCTGCACCTTGCAGAACTGCGCGAAGCTCCCGTGCGTGGTCTCGTAGCCCCAGATCTGCTGGCTCCGGCACAGCATCGGGTTGCCGCCGTTGCAGTGGTGGCACTCGCCGCAGGTCATGTTGCAGTGCACGATCACCTCGTCGCCGACCTTCCACGAGCGCACGCCCGAGCCGACCGCCCACACCACGCCCGAGGCGTCCGAGCCGGCGACGTGGTAGGCCTGCTTGTGCACGTCGATCGGCGAGAGCGGCTTGCCCAGCGCCGCCCACACGCCGTTGTAGTTCACGCCGGCGGCCATCACGTAGACGAGCACCTCGTTGGGCCCGATCGCGGGCACCTCGACGACCTCCGGCAGCATCGCCACCGCCGGGCGCCCATGCCGCTCCTTGCGGATCACCATCGCGTGCATCTTCTTCGGCACCACGCCGAGCGGTGGGATCTGCCCGAGCTCGTAGAGCTCGGCGGCGGCTTGGGGGGTGCTCTGCTCGGGGGTGGGTGTCGACATCCGCGGCTCCTCGCTCTTGCGTTCGTTCTCGGCCCGGGGCGCGCTCGTGTAACGCGCCGCGTCATGAGCCTACTTCGCCGTGACTCGCCTTTCAACCATCGTGCGTTCGCCGCGTCGGCCGCGCTCGCGGCTCGACGCCGCGCCCCGGGCGGGCGACGATGCGCCCATGCCCGCCACCGACGAAGAACGCCGCGAGCGCATGGTCGAGACCCAGATCGCCCAGCGCGGCCTCACCGATCCGGCGCTGCTCGCCGCCTTCCGCGCGGTGCCCCGCCACCTCTTCGTGCCGCCCGCCGAACGCGCCGCCGCCTACGACGATCGCCCGCTGTCGATCGGCTACGGGCAGACGATCTCGCAGCCCTACATCGTCGCCCTGATGACCCACCACCTCGCCCCAAAGCCCGGCGACGTCATCCTCGAGATCGGCGCCGGCTCCGGCTACCAGAGCGCGATCCTCGCCGAGCTCGGCTGCCGCGTCATCGCGCTCGAGATCCTGCAGCCGCTGGTCGACGGCGCGCGCGCGACGCTCTCCGCGCTCGGCTACCACGACGTCGCCGTGCACTGTCGCGACGGGCATCACGGCGCGCCCGAGCTCGCGCCGCCCGGCGGCTTCGACGGCATCCTCGTCGCCGCGGCCCCGGCGGCGATCCCGAGCGCGCTGCGCGATCAGCTCGCCGTCGGCGCGCGCCTGGTCATCCCGGTCGGGCCGGTCTTCGACGCCCAGGACCTCGTCGTCGTCGAGCGTCACGCGACGGGCACGTCCGAGCGCTCCGTGCTCGCGGTGCGCTTCGTGCCGCTCGTCGGCCATGATTGATCGCGCATTGCGGTCGCGGTCCTCGCGCGCTACTCGAATCAGGTCCGACGTCCACCGGAGGTCCGCATGAGCGATTCCCAGCGACCTACTCGCCCGCCGTCGCCGGCAGACCCGACGCTCGCCGCCGGCCTCGATCGCCGCGCCTTCTTGCGCGCGACCGGCGCCGTCGCGCTCGGCGGGGCGCTCGGGGCCTGTGGCGACGATGCGTTGCCGGCCGGCTCGGCCGAGCTCGACGCGAGCGAGGCGAGCCTGAGCGATCTCGCGCCGGACACCACCACCGAGCCGCCGCACGACACGAGCGCGCCGGAGATCGAGCCCGACACCGCGCCCGCGTCCGACCTCGTCGAGGTCGGCGATCAGCATGATCCGGGCGACCCGCCCGAGACGCACACGCCGGCGCTGAGCCCGGTGCGCGGCGACGGCAGCTCTCTACTGCACTACATCGAGCACATCGTGATCGTGCAGATGGAGAACCGCTCCTTCGATCATTACTTCGGCGCGCTCTCCCTCGTCGAGGGGCGCGGCGATGTCGACGGCCTCGCCGCCGGGATGGGCAACCACGCCTCCGACGGCTCCTTCATCCCGGTCACCCCGGCCGACGGCCTCTGGGTCCTCGAGCCCGACCCGCCCCACTCGCACGGCGCCTGCGTCGATCAGTTCGCCGACGGCACCAACGCCGGCTTCGTCACCACGTACCAGTCGCGCGCCCGCGAGGCCCACCTCCTGCCGCGGGTCATGAGCTACTTCGTACGCGAGGAGCTGCCGGCGCTCTATCACCTCGCCGACCACTTCACGCTCTGCGATCGCTGGCACTGCTCGCTGCTCGGCCCGACCTGGCCCAACCGATTCTACTCGCACGCCGCCACCTCCGAGGGGCTCTGGACCAACCTCATCCCGCTCGCCACCCCGACGATCTACAGCGCCGCCCTCGCCGCCGGCGTCAGCTACGGCGTCTACCACCACAGCCCGATCTACTTCGCCCTGACCATGCTCGACCCGGTCGCGGGCAGCTATCCCGCGCCCGACCTCGACGTCTTCTTCGACGACGCGCGCGATGGCATCCTGCCGAACCTCACCGTCGTCGAGCCCGACTACTCGCTCAACGACGACCACCCGCCCCAGGACATCCGCCTGGGCCAAGCCTTTATCGCAAGCATCTACGAGGCCTTGCGTCAGTCTCCCAAGTGGGATCGCACGCTGCTCCTCGTCTTCTACGACGAGCACGGCGGCTTCTACGACCACGTCGTGCCGCCCAGGGCCCAGGGCGAGTCGCGCGCCAGCCTCGGCTTCGATCAGCTCGGCTTCCGCGTGCCGGCGATCGTCGCCGGCGGTCTGGCCGGCCGCGGCAAGGTCCTGCGCGAGCTCGTCGAGCACAGCTCGGTGCCCGCGCTCATCGCGCGCACCTTCGGCCTCCCGCACGTCAACGAGCGCGCCGAGCTCGCCGGCGATCTCTCGCTCGCCCTCGACCGCGCCCTCGTCGTCGACGCCGCCCGCCCCGCGCCGCCGCCGATCCCGCCGATCGCGCTGTCGTCGCGCCGTCTCGAGGCCGCGCTCGCCGGTCGCTTCAACCAGCCGGAGCTCTTGAGCTTCGCGCAGGCCCGTGGCCATCGCCTCGGCTCGCTCGCCGACAAGCGCCGCCGCACCGCGCGCTGGCTCGAGCGCGCCGCCGCGCTCGGGGCCGTGCGCCTCACCTGAGCGCGATGCACGAGCCCACCCCCGCACCTCGCTCCGCCGCGCCGCTCGCGCACCCGATCCCCTTCGTCGGACGCGAGCGCGAGCTCGCTCTGCTCGTCTCGCTCCTCAGCACGCGCGCGCGCCCGGCGCGCGGGCAGCTCGTCTTGATCTCCGGCGAGCCGGGGATCGGCAAGACCCGCCTCGTGCACGAGGCGCTGACCGCGCTGCCCGAGGTCCCGCCCACCACCTGGGGTCGCTGCTGGGAGTCCGGCGGGGCGCCGGCCCACTGGCCGTGGATCCAGGCGCTCTCGGCGGCCTGGCGCGACGCCGCGAGCGATCCCTCGCGCCACCTCCGCGAGGCCGAGCGCGACGCGCTGGCGGCGCTCTTGCCGAACCTCGTGCCGCCACGGCCCGGTCGCGCGCGCCTGCTCGAGACCCTGCCCGGCGACGCGCTCGCCGCGCGCTTCCAGATCTTCGTCGCGGTCGCCGCGCTCTTGCGCGCGCTCGATCGAGACGCGGGCTCGGGCCGACGCTTGATCGTGCTCGAGGATCTGCACGCCGCCGATCTCTCCTCGCTCTTTCTGCTCGAGTTCCTCGCGGCCGAGCTGCCTTCGCTCGACCTCGTGATCATCGGCACGCTGCGCGACGCCGAGCCGCGGATCCCGCCGGAGGCACGGCAGATCCTGGCGCGTCTGCAGGCGAGTGCATACGCGATCGCGCTGCCGCGCCTCGAGCGTGAGCACGTGCACGCGCTCGTTCGGCACGCGCACGGCGACGCGTCGGAGCACGCGCTCTCACGCGCGGTCGACACGATCCAGGAGGCGACCTTCGGCAACCCGCTCTTCGTCGAGGGCGTGCTGCGCTCGCTCTCGCCCTCCTCGCTCGGCCACGCCTTGGAGCTGCAGGTCCCGCTCGCCCTGCGCGACCTCATCCGCCAACGCGTCGGCGCCTTGCCCGCCGAGCTCCGCGATCTGCTCGAGCGCGCCGCGGTCGTCGGCCGCGACTTCGCCACCGAGGTGCTCGCCGCCGCGCTCGGCTCGTCCGCGGGCGTGCTCCAGAGCCACCTCGACGCGGCGTGCGCCGCCGGTGTGCTCCAGAGCCGTGGCCGCGGGCGCTACGCCTTCACCCACGGGCTCGTGCGCGACACGCTCTATCGCGATCTGCCGGCCGAGCGCCGGGCCGCCCTCCACCTCGAGATCGCCCGCGCGCTCGAGACGCTCGATCCCGGCGCCCTCGAGACCCCCGTGGCCGAGCTCGCGCACCACTACCTCGAAGCCGGCGGCGAGGCCTCCGCGCGCGCCCTCGCGCTCAGCCTCGCCGCGGCCGAGAGCGCCCTCGAGGCGCTCGCCTACGAGGACGCTATCGCGCTTCTCGAGCGCGCGCGCCGCACGCTCGCCGCGACGACCCGCGACCCTCGCGTGCGCGCCGAGCTCCTCCTCGCCGAGGGGCTCGCCCGCGTGCGCGCCGATCAGGGCGCCCGCGGCACGACGCTCTGCGCCCAGGCGGCGGAGCTGGCGCGCACGCTCGGCGACGGCGATCTCTTCGCGCGCGCCGCGCTCGCCTACGGCGCCGAGTTCACCTTCGGCCGCACCGATCTCGTGCTGGTGCGGCTCCTCGAGGAGGCGCTCGCCCGCCTCGACGGCGCCGCGATCATGCGCGCGCGTCTCTTCGCGCGCCTGGCCTCGGCGCTCCAACCCGCCAGCGACCCGGGGCGCGCCGTCGCGATGGCCAGGCAGGCGATCGCCATGGTCGGCGACGGTGACGACCCGGCCGCCCGCCTCGCCGTCATCCACACCGCGATGTCCGCGCTCGTCGACTTCGTCTCGGCGCGCGAGCGGGTCGCGCTCAACCTCGAGTCGGAGCGCCTCGCCGAGCAGCTCGGCGATCGCCCGAAGCTGCTGAGAGCGCGCGCGCGTCTCGTCTTCGATCAGCTCGAGCTCGCCGACCTCGACGCCGCCGAGCGCGCCTTCGAGGGCTATCGCTCGCTCGTGCACGCGCTCGGCTCGGCGCGCTCGATGTGGTCCCTGCCGCTCTTCGAGGGCATGCGTGCGACGATGCAGGGGCGCTTCGCCGAGGACCTCGCCGCCATCGACGAGGCCGAGGTCGCCGGCGCGTCCGCGGGCGATCCATCGCGCCACTGGATCCTCGTCTGCCACCGCCTTGCCCTCTATCGCACGATGGAGCGCCACGACGACGTGCGCGCGCTGGTACCCGAGGTGCGCGCCGCCTTCGGGGTCGCGCCGGCCGCACACGCCTGGGGCGAGGTGCTGGCCGCGGCCACGCTCGCGCGCGCCGGTGAGCTAGAGGCCGCGCGCGCCCGCATCGAGCAGGGCGAGATCACCGCCTTCGTCGACAAGGCCGACAACGCCAGCCTCGGTCTCCTCGCCGAGGCCGTCGCCCTGGCCGGATCGCCAGAGGCCGCCGCGATCGTGCGCGCGCGCCTCCTGCCTCTGTCCGGCATGCTGTTGAGCTACGGCATGATGGGGATCGCGGCCGAAGGGCCTTTCGATCGTCAGCTCGGGCTCCTCGCCGATCGGCTCGGTCTCGCCGACGAGGCCGAGCGCCACTTCGGCGACGCCGTCGCGCTGTGCCGGCGCTTCGATCTGCGCCCACACCTCGCGCGCACCCTCTGCGAGCACGCGCGCTCGCTCGCCCCGCGCGACCCGGCGCGCGCGCGCGTCACCCTGGACGAGGCCGAGGCGATCGCCCAGGCGCTCGGGCTCGGCGGGCTCGCGGAGCCGCTCGCGGCGGCGCGGGCGATGATCGGCGAGACCCGGGTCGCCGAGGCGGCGCCCAAGCCTTCGGTGCCCCGCGCCGAGTTGGCGGTGACCCTCGAGCGCAGCGGCGAGCTCTGGGTCCTGCGCGGGCTGGGCGCGGTGGTGCACCTCAAGGACTCGCGCGGCGCGCAGATCCTCAAGCACCTCCTCGACCACCCCGGCACGTCCTTGCGCGCGACCGAGCTCGTGAGCGGCCCCGGGTCCACGCTGCCGCGCTCGGGCGACGCCGGGGCGCACCTCGATCGCGAGGCCGTCGCGCGCTACCGCGAGCGCCTGCGCGAGATCGAGGACGATCTCGCCGAGGCGGAGCGCTTCGCCGACTCCGAGCGCGCCTCGCGCCTCGGCGACGAGCGCGCCTTCCTCGCGGCCGAGCTGGCGCGTGCGCTCGGTCTCGGCGGCCGCGAGCGCAAGGCGTCCTCGAACGCGGAGCGCGCGCGCGTCACCGTGCAGAAGCGCATCAAGGACGTGCTCAAGAAGATCGACGAGCGCGCGCCCGAGCTCGCGCGCCACCTGGCCGCCGCCATCCACACCGGACAGCTCTGCGTCTATCACCCGGACGGCCGCCGGATCTGAGGCCGACGCGTCAGCTGCGCTGCGGCGGGGTCGTGAGAAGTCGGAGCGCCGACGTAGTAGCGGCCGAAGCGGGGGAACCGACCGCGCGATCAGTTGCGTTGCGCGAGCCAGCGCTTCCACGCTTCGGCGTCCTCGCCGAACGACTCGCCCGACTGGAAGCGCAGGGCACGCGCGACCAGACGGTTCATCGACTCGTCGTACGAGGTCATGAGCGCGACGAGCGCGGGCACGACCACCGGGTGCTTGACGATCGCCAGCGCCTCGACCGCGGCGCGCCTGACGCGCGCGTCCTGGTCCTTGACCGCGACCTCGAGCCGCGCCGGCGCCTCGGCGCAGTCGCAGAGGCCGAAGCCGACGACCGCCTCCGAGCGCACGCCGCCGTCCTCGTCGGAGCTCTTGTCCGCGATGAGCGCGATGAGCTTCTTGTTCTTGGCGTCGACCTTGTTGGCGACGAAGCGCACCGCCGCCTGTCGCACCGTCGGATCGGCATCGTCGGCGAGCATGATCGCGACGTCGAGCGGGCCCTTCTTCGCCCGCGGCGGCGACGCCCGGTGGGTGAGCTTGTCGAGCGCCAGCGCGCGCGCCATCGGATCGAGGCGGGCGTCGGCGGCGAGCTTGCCGAGCGTCTCGGTCACCGCCTTGGAGGGCATGGTGGCGATCGCCGAGATCGTCAGGAACTGGCCGGCCTGGGTCATGCCGTGCGCGACCTTGAGCACCTCGGGCATGGCGGGATCACCGCCCATCTTGAGCCAGGCGGCGGCGAAGAGGCAGGTCTCGGCGCGCAGGTCCTGGCAGGTCGAGAGCGTCTCGAGCGCGCTGTGCACCTGCGGAGGGCGGCCGACGATCGATCCGGCGACGAGGAGGGCGACGAGCATCACGAACATCCTATCGGCACGGGCCAGTGCTGACCACAGGTCTAAATCCAAAACGCCCTGAGCGCGATCCGACACCGCTCGCTTTTTCGCGCAGCGCCTCGGATCCATGCGGCCCGGTTGCGACCGCCGTCAACGGCGCTACCATAGCGCCATGGGTCTCATCGACGCGATCAAGAGGAAGCTCGGCAAGAAACCGGCTGAACCTGCACCGGAAACGGGCAGCGAGCCGGCGCCGAAGAAACCGCGACCGCCCTGGAAGAAGGCGCTCGGCGCGCTCCTGCCGGTCAGCGCGCTCATCATCTTGCTCGGCACCTTCGTCTTCGGCTCCGACTTCGCGGTCGAGGTCGAGCCGGGCGAGGTCGCGGTGATCTACAACATGAGCGGGCTCGGCCTCTTCGGCGACGACGCCGAGGTCTCCAAGGAGCAGGGCGTGCAGTTCATCTGGCCCTACTTCCAGCGCATGGAGAAGATCGACCTGCGCCCCCAGATCTTCGTGATGGAGGGCGACGCCGACGTCAGCGTCGACCACGTCAAGCGCCTGACCGTACGCGCCAACGACGGCTCCAACTTCTACTTCGAGAAGGTCGAGATCCACTACCAGGTCATCCCGGCCATGGCCGCGGAGGTCATTCGTCAGAACGGCCCCGGTGACGCGTTCAAGCACTACGCGCTGCGCGTGCACGCGCGCGAGATCATGCGCAACGAGTTCGGGCGCTATTCATTCCTCGACATCGCCGACCCGCGCACCTACGGCGAGGCGACGACGCGCGCCAAGCTCTCGCTCAACGAGCGACTGAACCCGCTCGGCATCGAGGTGACCAACATCCCGCCGCCCAAGCCGTCGTTCGACCAGCGCGTCGAGCAGGCGATCGAGGAGCGCCAGGGCGCAGAGCAGGAGATCGAGGTCCAGCAGGAGAAGCGCCACAAGCTCATCCAGGAGAAGGGCCGGCGCGTGCAACAGGTCGAGCAGCTCAAGAACGCCGAGTACCAGACCCTCATCGCCGAGCTCGAGGCGAAGAAGCAGCAGGCCGTCAACGCGCTCATCGCGGTCAAGCGCGAGGCCGACAAGTACCACATCGAGCGCAAGGCCAACGGCGACGCCGAGCGCGACGAGAAGGTCACCCGCGCCAAGGCCAACGAGGTCGCCTACCGGATGGCCGCCGAAGGACTCGCCGCCGAGATCGCCGCGGTCGGCGCCGCGGGCCCCGACGTGCTCAACCGCGAGATCGCGCTGCGCGTCTTCCCACAGCTCGACCGCCTTCGTGCCGCGCCCTACAGCAACCCGCAGACGCCGATCGACATCCGCTACCTCGAAGGCGAGCGAGGTGGGCGGTGAAGACGATCAACATCATCTCGCTCGTCGTGGTCGTCCTGTGGCTCCTGCCCAAGATGTGCAAGATCGGCGTGCGCAAGAGCGTCGATGGCGGCGTCGCCGAGGAGGACTTCCTGCCCGGCTGGCACCTGTCGCTGCCGCTCCTGCACAGCTGGTACGAGCTCGACGCGACGCTGCACTATCTCGAGTTCAACGACGACTCCGGCCAGGCGCTCGACGTGCGCACCAAGGAGAACAACATCATCTTCATCGACTGCGTCATCGTCTACCAGATCATCCCCGGCGAGGCCTGGATGATCGTGCGCGAGGGCTTCGACGCCACCTACGAGGACAAGGTCAAGTCGGCCGCCGTCGGGATCCTGCGCGAGAAGCTCGCCGACCTCTCCAACATCGACGTGCAGGACCCGGACAAGCGCGAGGTCGCCGCCAAGGCCGCGCTGCCGGCGGTCAACGAGGCGATCCGCCAGTACCACGTCGTCGCCACCCACGTGACGATCCGCGCGATCCGCTTCCGCCCGCAATACGAGGATCAGCTCCAGAACAAGCAGTACTTCGTCGTGCAAGGCAAGCTCGACGAGGCGCTCGGGCGGCAGTCCAAGGCAGCGCAAGAGACCGAGACGCTCGAGAAGACGATCGACAAGGAGATCGCGCTCAAGAGCGAGGAGTGGAACAAGAAGATCGAGGAGCTGCGCTCGCGCTTCGAGGTCGAGATCGCCACCATCGAGGCCGAGGGCGTGACCTACGATCGCCAGCGGCGCGCCGACGGCGACGCCGCGTACGCCGAGGCGCTGGCCGAGGGCAACCTCGCCGAGGCCAAGGCCAAGGCGCTCGGCGAGAAGCTGCGCGCCGAGGCGCTGGCGAGTCGGGCCGGCCGCACCTTCTCCGCGATCGAGGCGGTCAAGGGCTTCAAGCTCGGCGAGATCCAGCTCAACTCGGCGAGCCCGGACTTCCTGCAGCGCTGCTGCTCGATGGAGGCATGGCGGCGCTTCTTCATGCCCGAGGCCGGGCCTTGAGGACGCTGTTCTTCCTGATCCTCGCGGCGAGCGCCATCGCGTTCCTCTTCGCCTACGGCCCGATCGTCGTCAGGCGCCTGCGCGCGAGGAAGGGCGCGCCGCCGCCGGCCTGGGCGGAGGTCCCGGCGCGCGCGGCGCACCTGGCGCGCGAGGACGAGCGCATGCGCGAGGCGGTCGAGATCCGCAACCGCATCGCCGAGCTCGCGCGCAAGCCCGAGGTCGGCCTCGGCGACGTCGTGGTGCGCGAGGTCGACGATCTCGTCGACGCGATGGTGAGCCTCTACGACACCAAGACCGCGCTCGGTCGCCACCTGGTCTCGATCTCCGAGGCGCGCATCGAGCGCGACGAGGGGCTGCTCGACCCGGTCAGCGTCGCCGCGCAGCGCCGCCAGCTCGCCGACCTGCGCCAGCGCGAGAAGGCCTTCGAGACCGAGTTGGCGCGCGCGGTCGCGGGGTTGCGCGAGACCTGGCTCGGCCTCCTCGACGCCATCGCCAAGCCGGGCGGCGGGCTCGTCGCGGCCGAGCGCGTGCGCCAGCAGATCGAGACCCTGCGCATCCGGATCCAGGCGGAGCGGGAGGCGCGCACCGAGGTCGAGGACTCGATGAATTGAGTCTCGGCGCCGCGTCTCGCTCAACGCCCCGAACGCTGCTACGATCCGCCGCGATGACCACGCTCGCCGATGTGACCTTGCACCACCCCGAGGCCGCGCACTGCGACGCGCTCTACGAGGTGCGTGACGAGGCGGTCGGGCTGCACGCCTTCATCGCGCTACACGATCTGTCACGGGGCGCCGGCTACGGCGGGATCCGGCGCAGGGTCTATCCGAGCAGGCGCGCGGCGGTCTGCGAGGTCGTCGAGCTGGCCGAGCAGATGACGCTCAAGACCGCCTTCGCCGGGCTCGCCGCCGGCGGCGCCAAGGCGGTGATCCTCGACCGACCCGGGCTCGACCGCGCGCGCCTCTACGAGAGCCTCGGCCAGGCGATCGAGCGCCTCGACGGCGCCTTCATCGCCGGGCCCGACGTCGGCACCAGCGACTCGGAGCTCGAGGCGCTGCGCCACACTTCGCGCTTCGTCACGCCCGCCGAGGCGCACCCCGCGAGCTCGGCCGCCAAGGGCGTCGTGCTGGGCTCCTGCGAAGCGCTCCGCTTCGTCGGCGCGGCGCCGGAGCTCGGCGCGGTCGTCACCGGCGTCGGCGCGGTCGGCTCGCTGGTCGCGCGCGGGCTGCACGAGCGCGGCTGGCCGCTGCTCCTGGCGGATCTCGACGGCGAGCGCGCGGCTGCGATCGCCGGTGCGCTCGGGGCCTACGTCGTCACGCCCGCCGAGGCGCTGACGCGCGAGGTCGCGCTGCTGGCGCCGTGCGGGATCGGTCCGGTCGTGACCTGCGCCAACCACGTCGCCTTCCGCGCGCGGGTGATCTGCGGCTCGGCCAACCACCAGCTCGAGGACGAGACGCTGGCCCACGCGCTCGCCGAGCAGGGCATCGTCTACGTGCCGGACTTCGCGGTCAACGCGGGCGCGGTGATCGAGGGCGTGCTGCGTCAGCAGGCGCGGGCGGGTGAAGACCCGGGCCCGCGCATCGAAGCGGCGATCGCGGCGATCGGACCGCGCATTCGCGCGCTGCTCGAGATGGCCGATGTCCAGGCGATCACGCCCCTCGAGGCCGCGCTCATGCAGATGTGATCGCGGGGTAGGCGGGCAGGCCGTCGACGAGGTTGTCCTCGCGCCACTTGATGTTGCAGCCGAGGCTCGGGCGCTGTTCGACCGTGATTGGGCGGCCCGCGAGCACGTCGTCGATCGCCTGGGCGAGGTCCTCGCCGGTCACGGGCACGCCGTTGTGCGGGCGGCTGCCGTCGAGCTGGCCGCGATAGACGAGGCGGCGCGCCCGGTCGAAAAGGAAGAAGTCCGGGGTGCAGGCCGCGTGGTAGGCGAGCGCGACCTCCTGGGTGGCGTCGAAGAGGTAGGGGTAGGGGAGCTCGTAGCGGCGCTTGGCCTCGGCCATCGCCTCTGGGCCGTCCTGCGGGTAGGCGACGGGATCGTTGCTGGCGATGCCGACGACGGCGACGCCCCGGGCCT
>WYBB01000238.1 GCA_011526585.1 Deltaproteobacteria bacterium | reverse complement strand
TGGGAGGCGCGCGACACCACCTTGACCTGGCTCGGCGACCTGCCGGCCGGGCGACACGTCATCGAGGTCCAGGCCAGGACCTCGGGCGGCGTGCTCGAGCTCTCGGCGTTCCGCGACACGCGCGTGCTCCAGGCGATCGAGCTGGCGCGCTGATGTCTCCGCGGGGGCGGCGTGATCTTCGCCGGCGGTCATTGCTCCATGTGCGTGGCCCCTGTAATCTCGCCGCCGAGGCACCGTGATCACCATCGCCATCGATCGTCCCCGCAAGAACGCGCTCGGCACCGAGACGATGCAGTGGCTGCTCGAAGCCATCGAGGCCGCGGGCGAGGCGCCCATCCTGCTCACGGGCAGCGGCGATGCGTTCTCGGCCGGGCTCGACCTGAAGGAGGTCGCCTCTGTCGATCGGGCCGGCATGGTCCGCTATCTCGATCTCCTCGATCGCCTGATGACGCGCCTCTTCATCCACCCGGCGCCGACGGTCGCGGCGATCAACGGGCACGCCATCGCCGGCGGCTGCGTGCTGGTCCTGTGCTGTGACCACCGCATCGCCGGCGCCGATCCGAAGATCCGCATCGGCCTCAACGAGGTCGCGCTCGGCCTGCCGTTCCCGCCGCGCATCCTCGAGATCGCGCGGCGCCGTGTGCCTCCGCATCACCTCGAGGAGGTCGTCCTGGGAGGAGCGCTCCATGCACCCGAGCAGGCGCTTCGTCTGGGACTCGTCGACGCGATCGCCGCCGACCCGGTCGCAGCGGCCGGCGCCTGGCTCGCCCGGGCCGCCGCCCTGCCGCGCCTGGCCTACGCCGCCACCAAGGCCGCCGTGCGCGGTGACCTGCGGCTCGCGCCCGCGGAGGTCGAGCGCTTCGACGACCTGTATCTCGCGACCTGGCTCTCCGAGGACGTGCGTGCGCGCGTCCGTGCGCGTCTCGCGCCTGCGAAGGGTTGAGCGCCCACCGTCCTGCGCTCACGCCTCGAGGAGCTCCTCCGGACCGACGAGCAAGACCTCACCGCGGGCAGCAGCTCGCCTGAGCGGGCCGTCGAACTCCCCGCTCCCGGAGAACAGGCCGAGGGTGGTGTCCCGCACGTGGCCGAGCTCGCGTTCCACGAGGCGCGCTCGCCCCCGCAGGCGGTCCAGGTCGCTCGCCACCACGCGGCCCCACTTGCACTCGCCGACGAACAGATCGTCAGTCGCCGACAGCGCCACCAGGTCGGCTTCGTTGCGGGACCTGGCGTCCCACCAGGACCCCAGCCGCACCGGGGCGAACGGCCGCCCCGTCCTCGCCACCCAGTCCCGGCAGACCCGCTCGAACACGTCGCCCATCAGCTCATCGAGCCGCGGCTCGACCTTGCTCGCCCAGAGCGCGGCCGGATCAGCGAGACCGATGCTCCCCGATTGCACCAGCGGGGCGATCAGCGCATGCCAGAATCGCATGTATGGATCCGAGACCCGGTACTGCGCGCGTTTCGAGCTCGCCGGCTTCCCCTCCGTCACCGGCACCACCCGCTCGATGACCTGCATCTCCTCCAGCCATTGCACCGGTCGCAGGATCGAGCCGCCGCTCTTGCCCACGCGCGACGTGATGCCGCTCCACGTGCGATCCCCCGTCGCGATCGCGGCCACGATCGAATAGTGCACCGCGGCGTTCGGAACGAACGCGTCCAGCAGGTGCTGCGCCTCGTCGACGAGCCGCCCGCCCGGATCGAGGCACAGCTCGGCGATGTTGTCGGCGAGCGAGAGCGCGGGATCCACCAGCGCCAGGTGGCCGGGGAGGTGCCCGATCGTGCCGTACAGGCGGAGCTTGTCGCGCGCCGACCAGTCCGGGACGAACGCGGCGGCGTCGTGAGCGTCGAATGGGCCGAAGGCGAGTCGCGCGGTTCGTCGCCCGTACAGCGGCTGATCGATCGCCTCGAGGCGCTGCATCGCCGAGATGTACGAGCCCGATAGCACGAGCCGAAGGCGACTCGCCTGCCAGTCGTGATCCCAGAAGCGCTGAATCAGCGACGGCAGCTCTGGCGCCGCATCGGCGAGATAGGTGAACTCGTCCAGGACGAGCCAGAGCGGCTTGCGCGAGGCCTTGTGCGTGAGGTAGCGCAGGAGCGCCTCCCACGATGGAAGGGACGCGCCCGCGCGTAGTCCCTCGTCGGCGAAGTGCTCGCCGAGCGTGTGACCGAGCGCGCCGAGCTGCTCGACGTCCGAGTGGCGTGTAGCCTGGAAGTAGACGCCGCCGACGAGCTCTGCGAAGCGCGACAGCACGAAGCTCTTGCCGACCCGACGCCGCCCGACGACGAACACGAGCTCCGGACGCTTGCGTCCGTGGCACTTGCGCAGCGCAGCCCATTCGCGGTCCCGGTCGATGATGTCGGGCGGCTTGTCCACGTTCGCAGCCTAGCGCATAAGTTCCAGGCATGGAAGTTCCATGGATGGAAGTTCTCTCGGTGGAAGTCTGCGCGGATGTCGCCGACCCGAGGCGCCGGTGTCATAGGATTCGGAGGCCCTCGGGGTGCAGCTCGTAGCCGCGTTCGTCCCGCGGATGAGGTCAGCCAACCCGAGGAGCGCTGTCAGGCCTGGCTGGAGTCCTGGTAGCCGAGCAGCTCGCCCCCGATGGTGGCGGCGATGCGCGTCGTCTCGTTGACGATGTAGGTCAGGATCCCGTGCAGGTCGGGCAGGCCCTCGGGCAGGCTCGCGACCCAGGCGTCGAGGCGGGCGAGCATCGCCAGCGCGTCGCCGCCGGGTAGCCCGATGTCCTCGGGTGGGCGGATGTAGGCGAAGCGCTCGTAGGCGGCGTGCAGGCTGTAGGTGATCGAGCGCGGGAAGCGCGCGTCGGTGACGAGGAAGGTGGCGACGGTGTCGGGGCTGACGCGGCCGCTGTGCGACTTCATGAAGGGCTCGAGCCCGGAGCAGGCGCGCAGGAGCGTGAGCCAGACCGCGGTCTCGATCACCTGGTGCGCGCGCCTCTCCTGCCCCTCGGCGGCTGCGAAGGCGTGGTGGTGCACGTCGAGCAGGCGCGCCGTCTGGTTGGTGCGCTCGAGCATGACCCCGAGCCAGATGAAGTCGAGCGCGGTGTCGTGCAGCATGGTCGAGCGCATGAGCCCGAGCGCGAGCTGCGTCATCTGGCGGACGCGGCGGTAGAAGTCGTCGCGGCGGTCGAGCCAGGTCTGGCGGCCGAGGTCGTCCTGCAGATAGAGGTAGAGCTCGTTGACCGTCTCCCAGACGTCGCCCGAGAGCACCTCGCGCACCGAGCGCGCGTTCTCACGCGCGGCGCCGACCGAGCGCACGAGCGAGACCCAGCACTGCTCGTCCCAGACCAGCAGGTATTGCACCTTGTCGCCGTCGGAGAACGCCTCGTCGCCGAAGCGCGCGCGGAAGCTCTCCTCCTCGCCGGCGACGATCACCACCGGCTGCCAACACTGGCGCGCGCCGAGCTCACCGTCGAGCGCGAGGCTCGAGGTCGCCTGCAGCTGGCGCGCGGTCGACTCGGCGCGCTCGAGGTAGCGGCCGAACCAGAAGCAGCAGTCGGCCACGCGCGAGATGAGGCCGGCCGGCGCATGGCGCTGCGTGCGCAAGAGGAGATTGGTCGCCGTGCGTTTCATCGCGTCTGCACCCAGGTGTCCTTGGAGCCACCGCCCTGGCTCGAGTTGACGACGTAGCTGCCCTCGACCAGCGCGACGCGCGAGAGCCCGCCCGGCAGGACCCACGGCCCCTCGCGCGAGGTCAGGAGGTAGGGGCGCAGATCGACGCGCCGCGGCTCGACGCGGCGGCGCTCGGGGATCCAGGTCGGGCAGGTCGAGAGCTCGATGCGCGGCTGCGCGATGTACTGGCGCGGCCGCTCGACGATGCGCT
Source organism: Deltaproteobacteria bacterium (assembly GCA_011526585.1). Taxonomy (GTDB): domain Bacteria; phylum Myxococcota_A; class UBA9042; order PHBI01; family PHBI01; genus WYBB01. The sequence continues at coordinate 718 of WYBB01000238.1, read as the reverse complement.
GGCGGAACGCGTCGATCTCCTGGCGGCTCGCCTGCGGTCCCATCAGCATGCCGTAGCCGCCGGCCTCGTCGACCGCTTTGACGACGAGCTCGTCGAGGTGCTCGAGCACGTACTTGCGATCGTCGTCGCGCAGGCAGACCCAGGTCGGCACCTGCTCGAGGATCGGCTCCTCGCCGAGGTAGAAGCGGATCATCTCCGGCACGAACGGGTAGACCGCCTTGTCGTCGGCGACGCCGTTGCCGGGCGCGTTGACGAGCGTGACGTGGCCGGCGCGCCAGGCGCGCATGAGCCCGCGCACGCCGAGCAGCGAGTCGGCTCGGAAGTGCTCGGGGTCGAGGAAGGCGTCGTCGATGCGCCGGTAGATCACGTGCACCGGGCGTGGGCCGCGCGTGGTCTTGAGGAAGACTCGATCGCCCTCGACGAAGAGGTCGGAGCCCTGCACGAGATCGACGCCCATGTTGCGCGCGAGGAAGGTGTGCTCGAAGTAGGCCGAGTTGTGCTGGCCCGGCGTGAGCACGACGATGTTGGGGTCGCGCACGCCGTCGGGCGCGACCAGGCGCAGCGTGTCGGCGAGGCGCACCGGGTAGACGTCGACGCGCTGCACATCGGCGACGTCGACGATGCGCGGAAAAATCCTCTTTGAGATCAGGCGATTCTCGACGACGTAGCTCACGCCCGAGGGCGTGCGCAGGTTGTCCTCGAGCACGCGCCAGACGCC
>WYBB01000237.1 GCA_011526585.1 Deltaproteobacteria bacterium | reverse complement strand
TTCCTCGCTGATCTCCACCTGTGCGCGCCACTCGTTGGTCATGTTCGACACCTCCGTTGGAGGGTAGATCACGCCCCGCTCGGCCCGTCGATCCTTCCTTGACCGGTTCTTGATCGGCGCTCTAGCGGAGCCGGGTCGGGGCGAGGCGTGAGAGCCACTCTCACAGGCCCCGGGAGCAGCGACCACCCTCCTGGCCTCACGGAAATCCAAGACATGTCAAACCCTTACGTGACAGAGCTTCGTCGCGCGGGCATCGCGTTCGACGGCTATCGCGAGCTCGCGCAGCCGGTCCAGGACGGCGCCGCCGCGCTCAAGTGGCCGCTCATCGCCGCGACCAACCAGGTGCTCGTCGCGCAGCGCTGGAAGCGAGACGCCCTCGGAGGATCCGAGTCCGGCCGCTCGACCCCGGCCGACAACGTGCGCGCGCTGCCCAACGCGCGCCCCCCCAGCACACCCGCCGCCGCGTGGTTCCTCGCGGACGCTCCCCCGTCCGCCCCGCCGATCGCGACGCCTCGCAGCCACGCCAGCTGAGAGGCGCGACCGCGCGACGACGTCGCTGACCTGAACCCCCGAGATCCACCGCAGGCTGGGAGTCGATGCATCACATCGCGATCATCTCCGCCAAGGGCGGCACCGGACGCACCACGATCGCGGCCAACCTCGCCCGCCTGCTCGGCGAGCGCGCGCGCGCGATCGCGGTCGACGCCGATCCGCAAAACGCCCTCGGCCTGCTCTTCGGCATGCCGGTCGGCGAGGCCAACGGCCTCTCCAGCGTGGAGTTCCAGCAGCAGTCGCTGGTGCAGATGCTGCGCGCCCAGCGCGCCGACCTGCCCTTCATCCCCTTCGGCCACCCGTCGGCCACCGCCTTGAGCACGCTCGAGAGCCAGGCGCGCCTCGACCCGACCTGGCTCGACAAGCGCATCCGAGAGCTGAGCCCCGGGGGCACCGAGTACGCCGTCATCGACACCCCGGCCTGCACCCGCTCGGTCTGGTCGCAGCAGGCGCTCGGGCTCGCCAACGTCGCCGTCGTCGTGCTCGAGGCCTGCGCGCTGTCGTACGCGACCCTGCCCGAGATCGAGGACGCGCTCGCCGAGGTGACGCGCCGCCCCAACTATCGAGGCGTCGTCTTCGCGCTCAACCGCGTCGACCAGCGGCGCGCCCTCTCGCGCGACGTGCGCGCCGCGCTGACGCACGCCGTCGGCGACCGCCTGCTCGAGATGACCCTGGTCGACGACGAGCACGTGCGCGAGTCGGCCGCGGCTCGCACGACCTGCGTGCAGCTCGCGCCACACTCCCAGTTCGCCACCGCGATGCGCGCCCTGGCGGTGCGCGTCCTGGAGCTGACCCGATGAGCGCCGGCGCGGCCGGCAAAGCGCCGTTGCCTCCCCTCGATCGCCAGCCCGAGCTCGCGCTGCCGCCGTCGGCGAGGCGCGGCGTGTGGTGGCCGCTGCGCCTCCTCGTCTGGCTCGTCACCGCCGCCTTCCTCTCCGGGGTCGTGATCGCGCCGCTCGACACCTGGAGCCAGGGGCTCTTTGCGATCTTCACCTTCGCGCTGTGCTGGATCCTGAGCTACGTCCCCGGGCGCTGGGTCACGCTCACCCTGGTCGTCGTCTCGGTCACGATCTCGCTCCGCTACATCTACTGGCGGATCACCACGACCGTCGGCAACGAGGACGGCCTCGACCTCACGCTCGGCCTGATCCTGCTCTTCGCCGAGACCTACGCGGTGATCGTGCTGGTGCTCGGCTACGTGCAGACCGCCTGGCCGCTCGAGCGCAAGCCGCTCGCCATGAGCGGCGACCCGAGCACCTGGCCGACGGTCGACATCTACATCCCGACCTACAACGAGCCGCTCGAGGTCGTGCGCACCACCATCCTCGCCGCCAAGGCGCTCGACTGGCCGGCCGACAAGCTCAGGGTCTACGTGCTCGACGACGGCCGCCGCGACGAGTTCCGCGCCTTCTGCCAGAAGGCCGGCGTCGGCTACATCATCCGCCCCGACAACAAGCACGCCAAGGCCGGCAACATCAACCACGCGCTCAAGAAGACCACCGGCGATCTCGTCGCGATCTTCGACTGCGATCACATCCCCACGCGCAGCTTCCTGCAGCTCACCGTCGGCTGGTTCCAGCGCGATCACAAGCTCGCGATGGTGCAGACGCCGCACCACTTCTACACGCCCGACCCCTTCGAGCGAAACCTCGGCAACTTCAAGAAGATCCCCAATGAAGGCGAGCTCTTCTACGGTGTCTTGCAGAAGGGCAACGACCTCTGGAACGCGACCTTCTTCTGCGGCTCGTGCGCGGTCATCCGCCGCGCACCGCTCGAGGAGGTCGGCGGCATCGCGCCCGAGACCGTGACCGAAGACGCGCACACGATGCTCAAGCTGCATCGCCGCGGCTACCGCTCGGCCTACATCGGCATTCCCCAGGCCGCCGGCCTCGCCACCGAGTCGCTCTCCGGCCACGTCGGCCAGCGCATCCGCTGGGCCCGCGGCATGGCCCAGATCTTCCGCGTCGACAACCCGTTGTTCGGGCGCGGGCTCGGGCTCGTGCAGCGCCTCTGCTACGCCTCGGCGATGCTGCACTTCTTCTACGGGATCCCGCGCATCATCTTCCTGATGGCGCCGCTGGCCTACCTCGTCGGCGGCGCGCACATCTTCAACGCCTCGGCCGAGACGATCCTCGCGTTCGCGCTGCCGCACATGGCGCACGCCTACCTCACCAACTCGCGCATCCAGGGCGCCTACCGCCACTCGTTCTGGGCCGAGGTCTACGAGGCCGCGCTGGCGACCTACATCACCTATCCGACGACGCTGGCGATCATCTCGCCGAAGTTCGGCAAGTTCAACGTCACCGCCAAGGGCGGCGTCGTCGACAAGGACTACTTCGACCTGCGCATCGCCGCGCCCTACCTCGTCTTGCTCGGGCTCAACCTCGTCGGGATCGGCATGGGCCTCTACAAGCTCACCCGCCCCGACGCCGAGACCGGCTCGATCCTCATCAACCTCGCCTGGAGCGGCTACGCCTTCCTCTTCCTGAGCGCGACCGTCGCCGTCGCCTGGGAGCGCCGCCAGCGCCGCGTCTTCCCGCGCGTCATCGCCGCGCTGCCTGCGACCGTGCGCCTGCCGAGCCAGCACGTCATCGCCTGCGAGACCATCGACATGTCGACGAGCGGCATCGCCGTCAAGGCCCCCGACGAGCTGCCGGTCTCCAAGGACGATCTGCTCGACGTCACCATCACGCTCGGCAACGACGACGTGCCTGCCCAGGCCCGCGTCGTGCAAAAGCACGGGCGCGTGCTGCGCCTCGCGTTCACCGAGATGTCGATCGAGGCCGAGGAGAGCCTCGTGCGCGCGACCTTCTCCCGCCCGACGGCGTGGACCGACTGGTCGCGTGGCCGCCGCCACGACCACCCGCTGGTCGCGCTGCTCACGGTCTTCTATCACGGCCTGCGCGGCGCCTTCCGCCTGCCGCTCGTGTTCGCGCCATCGGCGCGCGGCAAGAGCGCCGGGCTCCTCCTGCTCCTCGGGCTCGGGCTCACGGCGGCGCTCGCCGCCTCCGAGGGGCGCGCGCAGCCGGCGCCCGACGGCTGGACCGGCGGCCCACCGCTCGAGCTCGAGCCCGTCGAGGGCGCACCGGGCGACAACGGGGAGGGAGCCGACGGCGAGCCAGGACCGGCGCCCGAAGGCACGCCCACGACCGACGAGCCGGCGCCCGATCCGGCCCTGCAGCGCGGCGACGCGATGACGCCGACGACGACCTGGTCGCTCGCGCACCTCGGTCTCGACAAGGCGGTCCGCAACTACAACCGCCGCACCTCGGTGCGCCTGCCGTTCCATGCCCGCGGGGACGAGGTCTTCACGCGCGCGCGCCTCGTGCTCGAGCTCGATCAGACCAGCGCGATCCCCGACGGGGTGACCGCGATGCGCATCGCGATCAACGACGAGACGCTCGGCGTGCTGCCGCTCGCGACCGAGGCGGGCGACCCGCTGCCCCGGCCCGCGGTGCTCGAGCTCGAGGTCCCGCCGCAGCTCATGAGCGAGAAGAACGCGCTCTCCTTCGAGCTCGCGCTGAGCGCCGACGCCTCCTGCCGCGTGCTGGTCGACGTCGGCACCTGGCAGCTCATCCGCGGCGGTCGGCTCGACGCCGTGAGTGCGCCGCTGCCCCTGCCCGACCAGCTCGACCTCCTGCCGGTGCCCTTCTTCGATCCGCACGCGGACTCCGTCACGCCGATCGCCATCGTGCTGCCGCGCGCGCCCGAGCGCGGCGCAGGCGCTCACGACGCGGCCGCGGCGGGCCCACGCCTCGTGAAGATCGCGAGCTACGTCGCGGCCTACTTCGGGGTCCGCGGCGGCGCACGCTTCCGCTTCCCGACCTCCTTCGGCGAGCTGCCCGAGGGGCACGCGGTCGTGCTGATGCTGCCCGAGTCGGCGGCGCTGGTGCCGGACCTCGGCCCGATCACCGGGCCGATGGTGGCGATGCGCAACAACCCGAAGACCGGCGCGCGCCACGCCAAGCTCTGGGTGATCGCCGGGCGCGATCTCGACGAGCTCGAGCTCGCGGCGCGCCGCGTGCTGCTCGACTTCGAGGCGACGCGCGGGCAGGCGGCGACGGTGCGCTTCGACTTCGCGCCGGAGCTCGGACCGCGCGCGCCCTATGACGCGCCGCGCTGGTTCCCGACCGGCGTGCCGCTGTCGCTCGGCCACGTCAACGATCCCGAGGAGCGCGTCTTCTCGGGCGCGCTCGGCGGCACCATCGCCTTCGAGTTCCGCATCCCGCCCGATCTCTTCACCTGGCCCGCCGCCTACGTCGAGCTCGATCTGCGATGGCGCTCGGCCGTGCCGCCGGGGGTGCCCGCGCCGAGCCTGGTGCTCGACATCAACGGGCACTTCCTCGGGCGGCTCGAGCTCGAGCGCGACCCCGATGCCGCCCAGGCGCAGGACAAGACGCTGCGCCTGCCGGTGACCGAGCTGCGCGGCTTCAACCACCTGACCGTGCACGTCGTGCCGCCGCCCGGGAGCTGCCCGGACCCCGAGGCCGATCGGGTCGAGGTCGAGGTGCTCGCCGATTCGACGCTGCACCTCGAAGGCCACCACAGCTACCGGCCGATGCCCGACCTCGAGGCCTTCGTCGACGACGGCTTCCCCTTCACGCGTATGGCCGATCTCTCGGAGACGATCGCCGTCCTGCCGAGCAAGCCGCTGCCAGGCGAGGTCGCGACGCTGCTCTCGTTCGTCGCGCACACGACCGCGATCACCGGCCACCCGCCGACCGGGCTCGAGGTGGTGCTCACGCAGACGCCGGACGAGCTCGCCCAGGACGAGGCGCGGCGCGACGAGGACGTGCTGGTGATCGGCGCGCTGGGGCGGCTCGGGGGGCTCGCGGCCTGGGAGGATCGCATGCCGATCCGCGGCCTCACCGCGAGCGGGCCGGGGCAGATCCAGCTGCCGTCGGTGTCGTGGACCGACAAGGCGCTGGCCTTCCTCCAGGGTGCGCCGCTGGCCGAGGACATCGAGCGCCTCGGGCGCGCGCTGAGGCCCGGCGAGGAGCGCGCCTACGCCGTCGGGATCGAGTCGCCGTGGAGCGCCGGGCGCAGCGTGGTGGTGGTCAGCGCCGACAGCGCCGCCGGCCTGCCGTCCCTGCCCGAGCTCAAGGGCTTCGCCGAGGCGATCCAGAAGCGCGCCGACGCGCTGGTCCTCTCCGGTGAGCGGCGCGCGGTCTTCCGCGTGCTCTCGAGCTACGCGACCGGGCACCTGCCGCCGTGGACGCGCTTCCTGTGGTTCATCGCCGGACACTGGATCATCCTGATGCCGGTGCTGCTCATGACGGCGATGGGCTTCGCCTGGGTGATGCAGCGGCGGCTGCGCAACGTCGCCTATCGACGCCTGGCGCTCGAGGGGAGGTCGTGATGGCGCTGGCCTCGGTGCTGATGCTCGCCGTGGCGGGGTGCGCGGGCAGCGCGCCGGGCGAGGCGACGCGACCCGCGGGGGAGGCGCAGGTGGAGTGTTCCGCCGAGTGGCCGCTGTGGATGGCCTACAAGAAGCGCTTCGTGCAGAGCGACGGGCGCGTCGTCGACTTCCACGCGCGCCACTCCACCTCGGAGGGGCAGGCCTATGGTCTCTTCCACGCGCTGGTCGCGCGCGATGAGTCGGCGTTCAGGGCGATCCTCGCCTGGGCCGACGCGCACCTGGCCAAGGGTGAGCTCGGGCAGAGGCTGCCGGCGTGGCAGTGGGGTGAGCGCGATGGCCAGCCGGGGCGCGTGCTCGATCCGAACGCCGCCAGCGACGCCGATCTCATCATGGCCTACGCGCTCGTGCATGCGGCGGTCGTCTTCGACGAGGTGCGCTTCGCCGAAGTCGGCGGCAAGCTCCTCGGGCGCATCGCCGCCGAGGAGGTCGCCCAGCTGCCGGGCCTCGGGCCGATGCTCATGCCGGGGCCGTACGGGTTCGACACGCGGCCGGGGTTCTGGCGGGTCAACCCGAGCTACCAGCCGGTGCCGCTCTTGCGCTGGGCGGCGCGCGTCGATCCGGACGGACCGTGGGCAGCGATGGTGGTGAGCGCGGTGCGGCTGGCGGAGGAGGTGACGCCGGAGCGCTTCTATCCCGACTGGGCGGCGTGGAGCGCGGTCGCCGGGCGCTTCGTCAGTGACCCCGAGCGCGGCGGGCGCGGCAGCTACGACGCGATCCGCGCGTACCTGTGGCCGGCCTTGATGGCCAAGGAAGACCCGATGCGCGGGCGACTCCTCGCGCGGGGCACGCGCCTCGTCGAGGTCGCGCGCCAGGAGGGCTGGGTGCCCGAGCAGGTCGACGCCTTCGACGCGACGAAGAACGCGGCGCTGTCGGCGGGGCCGGTCGGCTTCCAGGCCGTCGGCGCGGTGGTCGCGGCGGCCCTCGGGGACGAGGCGCTGGCGGCGGCGCTCGAGGAGCGGGTCGCGGCCGAGCGCAAGGCGGACGGGCTCTTCGGCGAGCCGGCGTTCTACTATGATCACAACCTGCTCCTGTTCGCGCAGGGGTACTCCGAGGGGCGCTACCGCTTCCGCGCGGACGGCGGGCTCGAGCTCGGGCAGAGGCGGGCGCCATGCGCGCGATGAGATCGATCTTCGTGATGGCGGCCGTGCTGGCGGGCGCGCTCGTCGGTGGGGGCGCGGGCCCGTGGAACGACGGCGCGGGGGGCACGGCGCGGGCGGCCGAGCCGAGCGAGGCGTTCGAGCAGCTGATGGAGAACGTGCGCTACTGGCAGGCGCGCGGGCGACCGGACAAGGCGGCGGAGGCGTGGCGTAAGGTATTGAAGTCCATGCCGAATCATGCCGAGGCTCTCGCCGAGCTGGCGCTCTTCGAGGCGCGCGCGGGGCGGGCCGAGGAGGCCAAGCGCTACTTCGAGCGCTTGAAGAAGGCCCACCCGGGCCACGCGCGCATCGCGGCGCTGGAGCAGGCGCTGGGCCTCGGCTCGCAGTACGACGACCTCCTGTCGGAGGCGCGCGCGCTGGTCAAGGCCGGGCGCATCGCCGACGGGCTCGCGCGTTATCGCAAGCTCTTCGGCAACCAGGCGCCATCGGGCGTGGTCGGGCTCGAGTACTATCAGACGCTCGGCGGCACGGCGGGCGGCTGGGAGGAGGCGCGGCAGGGGATCTCGCGGCTCATCGGCGACAACCCCGGCGAGCTCCGCTACGAGCTCGCGTACGCGCGGCACCTGACCTACGTGGAGAGCACGCGGCGCGAGGGGCTCGACCGGCTCGAGGCGATCGCGCTCAAGGACGACAGCGGCGTCAAGGGGCCGTGGCGGCAGGCGCTCTTGTGGATGGTGGCGGCGCCGGCGGACATGCCGCGCTTCGAGCGCTATCTCGCGCGGCATCCGGACGATCAGGAGGTCAAGGCGCGCCTGGCCGAGCTGCGTGCCGGGGTGGTGGCGAGGCACGCCGCCGAGGCGGAGCGCGAGCGGCTGCGCACGGGGTACGAGGCGCTGGACTCGGATCCGGGGGCCGCCGAGGTGATCTTCAGGAAGGCGGTCAAGGCCAACCCGCGCGACGTCGACGCGCTGGCCGGGCTCGGCAACGCGCTCCTGGCGAAGGAGAGCTTCGACGAGGCGCGCGAGGTCTTCGGCAAGGTCAAGGGCGTGGCGCCCAAGCGGCGCGAGCTGTGGGAGGGGCCGCTCAGGGCGGCCGAGTTCTGGTCGCTGGTGAAGAAGGCCGAGCGCGACCGGGCCGAGGGCAAGCTCGAGGAGGCGCGCGCCGGGTTGGAGCAGGCGATCGAGAGGTCGCCCAAGGACGCGGCGCACGCGGAGCTGGTGCTCGCCAACGTGCTGCTCGACGGCGAGCGCTACGCCGAGGCGCAGGCGCTGCTCGAGACGATGGTCGAGAAGGACCCCGCGCACGCGCCGGCGATGAAGGCGCTGGTCGAGCTCTACCTGCGGAGCGGCGATCTGGAAAAGGCGATCGCGACCAACGCGATGCTGGCCGCGCTCGACGCGGAAGCGGCCCACAAGGAGGGGTGGATCCGCGCGGAGGTGCTGCGGCGCGACGCGGTCGACAAGCGCAAGATCGGGCTCCTGAGCGAAGCCGAGGCGCTACTCGACGCGGCGCACGCGACCGATCCGACGAGCCGGAACGTGTTGCTCGAGCAGGTCTACACCTACCTCGATCTCGGCAAGACGAGCGAAGCGCGGCGCGCGGTGGGCGAGCTCGAGCGCCTCACCAAGGCGCGCGCACCCGAGACCGGCGCGCCGGCGCCGGACAAGGAGGTCGCGGTCGCCAACGCGTGGGTGCTGGCGGGAGAGGAGCGCTTCGACGAGGGGCTGGTGGCGCTCGAGCGCATCAAGGACGGCGAGCTCGACCCGGGCACGAAGAAGCTCAAGCGGCGGCTGCGTGTGCAGGCGGACGTGTCGCATGCGCTCAAGCTCGCGGCGCGCGGCAAGGCGATCTCGGCGCAGGCACGGCTGACCGAGCTGCAGCGCCAGACGCGTGACGAGCCGGACCTGATGGGGCTCGTCGCCAACGCCTGGGCGGACATGGGACGGCACGAGCAGGCGCTGGCGGTGATGTACGACGCGCTGACGGCGAGCAAGGCGGAGACGCCGACCTTGAAGCTGCAGCTCGCGGGGATCCTGCACAAGGCCGACCGCGAGGCGGACCTCCTGAGCGTGCTGCGCGAGCTCGAGGGCGAGGTGAACCTCACGCCGCCCGAGCGCAAGGGGCTCGCGGACCTGAAGATCGCCTACGCGGTCAAGCGCGCGGACCTGGCGCGCGAGGGGGGCTTCCTGGCGCGCGCCTTCAACCTCCTGCAGCCGCCGCTCAAGGACTACCCGAACGACTCGCGGCTGATGACGGCGCTCGGGCGGCTCTTCCTCTCGGCCGGGGAGTACGCCGAGGCGGCGGAGCTCTTCGCGCGCGTGCTGCAGGTGAAGCCGCGCGACATCGAGGCGCGGCAGGGCGCGATCCAGAGCGCGGTCGAGCTCGGGCGCGAGGGCGACGCGCGGCGGCTCGCCGACGAGGGGCTGACGCTCGACCAGGACGACCCGCGCATGCACCTCGTCGCCGGGCGCATGCACGTGTTGCTCGGCGAGGACGGCGAGGCGATGGACGCGTTCGAGCGGGCGCTGGCGCTCGAGGAGGGGCGGAGCGCGCCCGAGCTCGACGGCGAGAGCCGGGTCAACCGCCTGCTGGCGGGGGCCGAGCGACGCTTCGGCGGCGCTGACGGCGCGCGCGACGACCTGACGTTGCGAGCTGAAATCGCAAGAGAGATCGACATATTGCGAGCGAGGCACGCCATCCGGCTCGGCACCTCGGTGCGCATCCGCATGCGCCCCGGCACCGCGGGCACGAGCCAGCTGATGGCGCTCGACGTGCCGACCTGGCTCTCGATCCCGACCGGCTATCAGGGACGCCTGACCTTCACCGCGAACCCGGTCTTGCTCGACGGCGGCGCGCTCTCGCTGGACGAGGAGCTCGGCGCGTCGCGCTTCGGCACGACCGGCGTCGACCTCTTCGGCGAGGCGGCCGGCAGCTTCGGCCAGGGGCTCACCGGGGTCGAGCTCACGCTCGTGGAGGAGATCGGCGGGTGGCGCTTCGAGGTCGGCAGCACGCCGCTCGGGTTCCCGGTGCAGACGGTGGTCGGCGGGCTGGTGTGGAACGAGAGCTTCGGCGCGGTGGGGCTCCGGCTCGAGGGGTACCGGCGCGCAGTGACCGACAGCATCCTGTCGTGGGGCGGCGCCGAGGACATCGCGACCGAGACGGTCTGGGGCGGCGTCACGAAGAACGGCGGGCGGCTCGACCTCGGCGTCGGCGCGGGCGACGTGCTCTGGTACCTGGTCGGGGGCGGCGCGGTCTTCATCGGCGAGCGGGTCGCGGACAACTGGGCGATCGAGGGGGGCACCGGCCTCTTGTGGCGCCTCTACGACTGGGACGGCATGAGCTTTTCGACGGGCCTCGACCTGACGCTGATGTTCTACGACCAGAACCTGCGCCACTTCACGCTGGGCCACGGCGGCTACTTCAGCCCGCAGGCGTTCATGTCGGCGGGGTTCCCGCTGCGGCTGAACAAGCGCGAGGGCGCGCTGACCTACACGGCGCAAGCGAGCCTCGGGCTCGTATGGTTCCGCGAGGACACGGCGTCGTACTTCCCGACCGATCCGGAGCGCCAGGCGATCCGCGACGAGCTGGTCGACGCCGACGACGCGCCGGTCGAGGCCTATCACCTCGGCCAGGAGGGCTTCTCCTTCGCGTTCAACCTCGACGCCGAGCTGAGCTACGAGGTCGCGCCCGGGCTCCGGCTCGGCGTGCTGGCGCGCGTGCACACGGGCCACGACTTCCAGGAGTACACGGGCGGCGTCGTGCTCGGCTACACCTTCCAACAGAAGGTGGCGGCGCCCGGCGAGCGCGCGACTCCGTTCGGGGAGGCGCGGTGATGGCGGCGGGCGGGGACAGGCGGCGCGCGGTGGGCGCGCGGGGCACGCTCGCGGTGTGGGGGGTGCTCGTCGGGGTGTCGGGCGGGGCCTGCGAGGTCGAGAGCGCGCCGCCGCCATTGCGCGAGGTGCAGGCCGAGGTCGACGACGCCGGAGCGACGCTGGGCACGACGACGATCAGCCGCGGCGACGAGCTCGACGGCGTCGAGCGGGTGCGCGGCCACCTGGTGATCGCGTCGGACGGGCCGGTGCGGCTGGACGACGTGGTGGTGATCGAAGGCGACCTGCGGGTCGTCGGGCAGGAGCTGCGGCCGATCGCGGCGAACGTGGTGATGCCCGAGCTGGCGCGCATCGGCGGCAACGTCGAGCTGATGTGGACGAGCGGCGTGGCGCGCCTGTCGGCGGCGAAGCTCGAGGAGGTCGGTGGGCACGTGACGGCGCGGGCGGGCGAGTGGGCGCTCGAGCTGCCGGCGGTGAAGGCGATCAACGGTGACCTGCGATTGGAGGACGGCCGGCTGGCGGCGGTGGCGCTCGCGGGGCTCGAGCGGATCGGCGGGTCGCTGCGCCTCGAGGGCGTCACGACGCCGGGGCTGGTGGCGGTGGTGCTCGAGAGGCTCGCGGAGATCGGCGGCGATCTCGGCGTGCGCGGGAGCGAGCTCGTGCTCGACGCGCCGCGCTGCCTCGCGGTGGGCGGTGAGGTGACGATCGACGACGGTCGTGTCGGGCTCGGGCTCGCGGCGCTGCGCGAGGTGCGCGGGGACCTGCGCATCGAGGGCGCCGAGGTGACGACGCTGGAGCTCGGGAGCCTGCGCGCGGTCGGGGACGACCTGGTGCTGGCGGCGCTGTCGGGCGAGGCGAGCGAGGTGATCGCGCTCGACGCGCTCGGGGCCGTGGGCGGGGACGTGCGGGTCGAGGCGTGCGCGGCGGTGCGCGAGGTGCTGCTGGTCGCGGTCCAGGCGATCGACGGGGCGCTGGTCGCGCGGGGCAACCCCGAGCTCGCGCGGGTGGAGGCGGTGTCGCTGGAGACGCTGGGCGGGGACCTGCGGGTCGAGGGCGGCGCGGCGGTCAAGGTGGTCCTGGACCGGCTGGGTGGGCTCGGGGGTGACCTGGTCCTGGCCGACAACCTGAGCCTGGAGGCGAGCCTGCCGCGGCTGGCGGCGGTCGGCGGCGCGGTGCGCTTGATGGACCAGGCGATGGCGACGAGCGGGCTCGCGGCGCTGGCGCAGGTCGGCGGGGACCTGGTGCTCGACGGGATCGAGGGCACGAGCGAGTTCGACGAGCTGCGCTTCGAGGCGCTGCGCACCGTGGGTGGGTCGCTACGCCTGAGCGGGACGCGCTCGGTCGAGAAGCTCTCGCTGGGGAGCCTGCTCTCGGTGGGGGGAGAGGCGTCGGGGGATCTGGTCGTGCGCGACAACCGCGACCTGATCGGGCTCATCTGGAACAAGCTGGGCGCGGTCGCGGGGGCGATCGAGGTGCGCGACAACCCGCTTCTGCCGGTGGAGGAGATCGAGCGCGAGCTGGCCGACATCGACAGCACCGGCGAGCCGCTCGTGTGCGGCAATCTCGGAGGTGAGCCGTGCCCGTGATCGGCCTGGTGGCGAAGGGCGCGCTGGCGTCGCTGGTGGTGATCTCGGTGGGCCTGGGTGTCGCGCGGGCGAACGAGCCCCCGAACGCACTCAGCCTGGTGGGGCAGACGATCGCCGAGAATGAGCCGCCGATGACCTTGATCGGGACCTTCACGACGATCGACCCGGACGCGAACGAGACCTTCACCTACGTGTTGATCGACAACCCGCTCGACGCCTTCGCCATCGTCGGTGACCAGCTCTTCGCGGCGGTGCCGCTCGACTACGAGGCCGGGGCCCAGCGCACGGTGCGCGTGCGCACGACCGACGCGGGCGACCTCTACTTCGAGAAGAGCTTCACCATCACGATGCTCGACCGCAACGACGCGCCGACCGGGGTCGCGCTCTCGGCGAGCGGCGTGGCCGAGGACACGGCGATCTTCGGGCAGGTCGGAAGCGTGAGCCAGCTCGGCGACGAGGACCAGGACGAAGCGTGGACCTTCGCGTTGATCGATGACGACGGCGGGCGCTTCGTGCTCGAGGGCACGCTCTTGAGGACCGCCGTCGAGCTCGACCACGAGACCGACCCCGACGCGCTCGTCGCGATCGAGGTCGTCGACCGCGCGGGGCTCTCGGCGACGAGCGTGATCCCGCTGGCGATCTGGGACCGCAACGAGAAGCCGCAGGGCGTGGTGATCAGTGGCGGGCCGGTCGCGGAAGACGCTGGACTGGGCGCGATCGTCGGGACGCTCGCGGCGATCGGCGATCCCGACGCGGGCGAGGCGCACACCTTCCAGATCACGAACGCCGACGGGCCGTTCCTCGTCGACGGGGCGACGGTGCGGCTGAGCGGCGCGCTCGATTTCGAGACCCGGGCGGTCTACACGCCGACCGTGCGCGCGACCGATCGCGGCGGGCTCTGGGTCGAGGTCGCGGTGCCGATCTTCGTCGGCAACGTCAACGAGGCGCCGACGGCGGTGACCTGGAGCGGCGGCGCGATCGCGGAGAACGCGGCGCCGGGTGCGGTCATCGGCACGCTGAGCGCGCAGGACCAGGACCTCGGCGACACCCATGCGTTCACGTTGCTCGCAGGCAGCGGCGTGGCGGTGGCGGCCAACGGGCAGGTGACCACGACGGCGAGCTTCGACTTCGAGACCACGCCGGCGATCGACGTGCGCGTGCGCGCGACCGACGCGGGCGGGCTCGCCAGGGAGATGAACCTGTCGATCCCGGTGGCCAACGTGAACGAGGCGCCGACGGCGATCGCGCTCTCGGGGCAGAGCATCGCCGAGTCGGCGGCGCCCGGCGCGCTGGTGGCGTTCGTGAGCGTGAGCGACCCGGACGCGGGCGACCAGCACGAGCTCGTGCTGCTGCAGGATGGTGACGGCGCGTTGCGGCTCGAGGGTAACGTGCTGCGCGTGGCAGGGGACCTCGACTTCGAGCGCGCGCCGGTGATCGCGATCGCCATCCGCGCGCGCGACGCGGGCGGGCTCGTCATCGACGTGCCCTTCGAGATCGCGGTGGGCGACGTCGACGAACCGGCGTCGGGCCTGAGCGTGGAGCCGTCGAGCGTCGCCGAGAACCAGCCGGCGGGTACGGTCGTCGGGGTGCTTACGCCGATCGGCGACCCGGACTCGGCCGTCGGCTACACCTGGACGCTGACCCAGAACCCGGGGTCCTTGTTCGCGGTGCAGGGCCAGCGCCTGGTCACGACCAAGGCGATCGACTTCGAGACGACGCGCAGCGTGCAGCTGCGGATCAAGGCCACGCCGCCGAGCGGGACGCCGATCGAGCAACAGGTGACGATCGACATCAGCGACGAGCCGGAGGCGCCGACGGGGATCGGCATCAGCGGCACGGTGGTGCAGGAAGCGCGCAATGAGGGCGGCTTCGTGGCGACGCTGACGGCGATCGGTGACCCGGACGCGGGCGAGCAACACGTCTTCTCGCTGCGCGCCAACCCCGACGACGCGTTCATCCTGCAGGGCAACACGCTGATGACGGCGAAGGTGCTCGACTTCGAGACGCGCGCGGAGTTCCCCCTGCTGATCAGGGCGACGGACCGCAGCGGGCTCTGGGTGGAGAGCGAGGTCGAGATCCGCGTGCTCGACGTCAACGAGGCGCCGCAAGGCGTATCCTTGTCGCGGCGCGAGCTGCCGGAGAACGCCGGTCCCAACGCGCTGGTGGGACAGCTCGGTGCGCTCGGCGACCCGGACCTGGTCGACAGCTACACCTTCACGCTCGTGCAGAGCTCCAACGACGACTTCGAGATCGTCGGGGACACGTTGGTCGCGCGACGCTCCTTCGACTTCGAGGCGGACGAGCCGAGCCACCGCGTCACCGTGCGCGTGCGCGATCAAGGTGGGCTCACCGCGGAGGCGAGCTTCCTCATCCTGATCGTCGACGCCAACGAGCCGCCGAGCCCGATCGGCTCGAGCGCCGACGTCGTCGCCGAGAACGCGCCGGCCGGGACCGTCGTCGGTGAGATCGTCGGCGGCGAGGACCCCGACGACGGCGACCTGGGAACGCTGGCGGTGACCGCCGACTCACTCGCGGACGCCTTCGCGATCGACGCGGAGCGACGCCTCATCACGCGGCGCCCGCTCGACCACGAGGCGAGCCCCGAGGCGACGGTCACCGTGCGCCTCACCGACCGCGGCGGGCTCTGGCAGGAGGCGAGCTTCGTCATCGCGATCGGCGACGAGCCGGAGGCCCCGACCGGGATCGCGCTCGACCACACCAGCGTGAGCGAAGGGGCCGCGCCCGGCGCCGTGATCGGCCGGCTCACCGTGACCGGCGACCCCGACCGCGACGACGTGCACGAGCTCGTCATCACCGAGGACCTGGACTTCAAGTTCGCCATCGACGGGGACGCGCTCGTGCTCGCCGACGCCGTCGACTTCGAGGCCGACGCCACGCACGAGCTCGCCATCACCGCGCACGATTCCACCGGGCTCTCGGTCACGACGCGCTTCACCATCACCGTGCTCGATGCCGACGACCCGCCGCTGGTCGACCTCGTCGAGCACGCCCTGCCCGCGATCGACGAAGACGACAAGAACCCGATCCCGAACCTCGTCGACACGATCCTCGTCGCCGTCGGCGCGCGCGACCCCGAGGGTGCCCCGGTGGGCTTCGAGGTCGTCGCCGCCGACGCGCTCGACGGGCGCTGGCAGGTGCGACGGGAAGGGGCCGCCGACTGGGCCTCGCTCGTCAGCGGCGACGCGCTCGTGCGCCAGGACCTCCTGCGCTTCCTCCCGGCCCAGGACTTCTTCGGCGAGGTCGCGCTGGTCGTCGCCCCCTCGGACGGGGTCGGTCTCGGCGAGGAGGTGCGCATCACGCTCGCGGTCGAGGCGGTCAACGACCCGCCGCGCCACGACCTGCCCGCGCTCGAGGTCGAGGCCTGGCAGCAGTCCCCGCTCGACGTCGCCGCCGCGCTCGGCGGCCCCATCGATCTGATCGACGTCGACGCCGAGACCCTCGAGCTCTCGCTCGCCGTGAACGACGGCACTCTCACCCTGCCGACCGGCGGGCTCACCGTCGTCAGCGGCCGCGCCGGCAGCGACGCCATCGCGCTACGCGGCGAGATCGGCGCCCTCGAGGCCGCGCTCACCGGCCTCGTCTTCACCCCGCGCCAGGGCTTCATCGGCCGCACCGAGATCGTCATCACCAGCGACGACCGCGGCCAGTCCGGCGCCGGCGGCGCCCGCGTCACCACCGACGCGCTCGGCGTCACCGTGCGCGCCGCGCCCGACCTCGTCGTCACCCTCGACGGCGACCCGCTCGTCGCCGGCGCCACCCTCGACCTCGGCACCCTCGGCGAAGGCGCCTTCCTCACCTTCGACCTGCATCTCGAAAACCGCGGCGACGAGCCGCTCCTCCTCGACGCCCCGCTCGTCACCATCACCCCGGAGTCGGGCGTCGACGCCTGGGTCGTCGTCCCCCCCGCCGCCGAGATCGCACCGGCCGACGCCTCCGTCGCCGTGCTCATGCTGCGCGCCCCCACCGTCGGCCCCGTCCGCCTGGCCCTTGCCATCGCCTCCAACGACCCCGCCGACGCAGCCTTCTCGGCCACCCTCACCGCGCGCGCCGCCGCCGCGCCCGACCTCGAGCTCAGCGACGGCGCCCGCCCGGTCTACTCCGGCCTGCCGCACCTCCTCGCGGACATGCTGCCCGGGACCACCACGCGCCTCGAGCTCGACCTCTTCAACGCCGGCGGCGCCCGCCTCGACCTCGGCGAAATCACCACGCTCGCCGCGACCAACGCCACCGTCGACCTCGAGACGCCGTTCCCGCTCGTCGACCCCAACGACGCCGACGTGCTCGTCGTCTACCTCACACCCGCCCTGCCCGGCCCCCTCGACGCCCGCATCGCGCTCGCCTCCAGCGACCCCGAGCGCCCCGCCTTCGAGATCCACCTCCGCGGCGCAGCCGTGCAGACCCCGGTCCCGCGCCCCGTCGTCACACGCTTGCCCGGGATCCACCTCGCCGCCGGCGCCGAGGACCCGATCGGCTACGCGCGCATCGGCCAGGACGTCACGCTCGCCCTGAGCCTCGTCAACCTCGGCGCCCGCGCGCTCGAGCGCCCCACCCTCGCCATCGCCTCCGAGGACAACTGCGTCGCGCGCGTCGCCGCCGCCCCGCCCGAGCGCCTCGCCCCCGGCGCCTCGCTCGCCTTCTCGCTCATCGCCCGCCCCGACCTCGCCGGCCCCTTCAGCGTCGACCTCACGCTCGGCGACGACGCCACCTGGACCTTCACCGGCGAAGCCCTGCCCACCTCGCAGCCTGTCCCCGCCGACGCGCTCCGCCTCTACCGCTGGGGCGGCCAGCGCGTGCTCACCCAGGACCACCTCGGCCCCGTCGCCCCGCTCGCCCCGCTCACCGCCGGCTGGTCGCTCGCCAATGACGGCCCCGACACGGTCGAGCTCACGCGCCCCGTCACCATCCCCTCCCGCGACAACGTCGACGCCCGCCCGCTCGCCCAGCCCGCGCCCCTCCTGCCCCCGCACCACGCCGAGCTCGTCCCCGTCGACCTCGTCGCGCTCGCCCCCGGCGCGCTCGCCTTCGACCTCGCCGCCGCCGACCACGCCACCGTGCGCGTCGCCTCCGAGGGCCAGGTCGGCGCGCTCGGCCTCACCGACGCCGACGGCGCCGCGCTCTCCCCCGGCGCCATCCTCACCCTGCCTCTCCAGAAGGTCGGCGGCGACGTGCTCGTCGAGCTCTACGCCGGCAACGTCGGCACCGGCCCGCTCGAGCTCGGCGACCCCACCCTCGAGGGCGGCTCCCACTGCCTCGGCGTGCGCCCGCTCGACGCGCGCCTGCTCGACCCCGGCGATCGCGCGCCGCTCCGCATCGAGCTCCGCCCCGTCGCCGGCGTCTTCCAGTGCGAGCTCGCCGTGCCCTCCGACGACCCCACCCGGGACGCCTACGTCATCACCCTCGTCGCGCGCGGCACCCGCGCCGCCGACGGCGGCTGCGCCACCTCCTCCGCCCCCGCTCCCTTCGTCGCCCTCGCCCTCCTCACCCTCACCCTCACGCTGTCCCGCGCCCGGAGGCGCACCTCATGATCCCCCACCTCCGCACGCCGCTCGCCCTGGCCCTCGCCACCTCGCTCGCCGCCTGCCAGCGAGACGACCTCTCCACGCCCGCGCCCGCCCCCTCCACGCCCGCGCTCCTCACCGCCCCGCTCGTCGCCGGCTGCGACTGCGCCGCCGCCGCCTGGACCTACGTCGACCAGGGCACGAACACCGCCTACGCCCTCACACCCGGCCAATCGCTCTGCGTCGACGCCGGCACCTTCACCGGCGGCCTCTCCGCCGCCGCCGACACGCTCGTCTGCGTCGACATCGACGCCGCCCTCGCCGTGCCCCAGCTCAACCTCGGCGGCAAGCTCCTCGTCTTCGGCCTCGCCGGCACCGCCGAGACCCCGCTCGCGCTCACCTTTTCCGCCGGCGCCAGCGTCGACATCTTCGGCGTCGCCCACCTCGGCTCGACCAACTTCAACGGCGCCACCGCCATTACCAACTACCGCGGCGCCGAGCTCAACTTCCGCGCCTCCTTCGCGCTCCGCTCCGCCGGCTCCTCGCTCTACAACGGCGGGATCTTCCGCGCGCTCTCGAACTTCGACTCCGCCGTCGGCACGACCTTCGTCAACGAGGGCTACGGCTACATCTCCGGCGAGCTCGCCTTCGAAGGCGAGAGCGACAACCGCGGCCTCCTCGAGATCACCACCCGCGTCAACGTCAACCCGACCGCGCTCTTCCGCAACACCTGCACCATCGTCTCGCACGGCCCCTACAACGTGAACGGCGCCTGGGACAACGCCGGGCTCGCCTTCATCTACGCCGACCTCGGCGACCTCGAGTTCAACGTCACCTCCGCCGGCACCGTCACCCAGACCGCCCCCGGCCAGGTCTTCGTCCTCTCCGCCGACGGCTCCAAGCGCGCCGACCTGCGCGTCGATGGCACCCTGCAGGGCCAGGGCCTCTACTACGTCGAGGACCAGACCGTCTGCCAGGGCTCCGGCTCGGCCACCGGCTCGCCCGAGACCCCGATCGCCTTCTTCGACGCCTCGCCGCCGCTGTCCCCCGCCTTCTTCGACCTCGAGACCGGCACGGTACAGCACCTCGTGCGCCCCGAACCGGCCCCCACCCCGCCCTCGCTCGCCGACGCGCGCCTGGGTCGCCTCGGCTCCGACTGCCGCACCGGCGTCGCCTGCACCGACGACGCCGCGCCCGGCGCCGTCGACACCGGCTGCTCCCCCGAGCTCCCCGCCTGCATCACGATCGACGAGGTCGAGGTCTGCGTCGAGTGCACCGACGATCTCGACTGCTCCCCCGGCTACACCTGCAACGTCGCCGCGCGCCGCTGCCAGGCCGGCCCCGAGCCGGACCCCGCCGACGACGCCCTCGCCGCCGCCGAGGCCACCCCGCTCTCGCTCTCCGCCACCGCGCTCGCTGCCAACGACCTCGACGTCGACCCGCTCACCGTGCGCCTGCCGGGCGGGGCCGCCTCCCTCGACACCGCCTTCGGCACGGTCACCCTCGTCGGCGGCACCCTGACCTACACCTCGCGCGCCGGCCTGCCCGCCCCGCCGGTCGTCGACACCTTCACCTACGAGGTCTGCGGCCTCGGCCCCCACGCCGCGCTCTGCCCGAGCGCCACCGTCGTCGTCACCATCAACCGCGCGCCGTCCCTCGCCCCCCGTAGCGCGCTCGTCGCCGTCGGCACCCCCTCCGTCGCCGTCCTGCTCGGCTCCGCCTATGCCGATCCCGAGGGCCACCCGGCCGACCCGAGCTCCTATGCGGTGCAGTCCGCGCAAGGCGGCAGCGCCTCCGTCACCGGTCAGACCTTGACCTTCACCCCGAGCTCACCGTCGACCCCCGGCGCCTTCAACGTCATCGTCGCCGTCTGCGACACCGGCACGCCCAGCGCCTGCGGCGGCGGCACCGTCACCATCCTCGTCAACGATCCGCCGACGCTCGCCTCCCCCTCCTTCGAGCTCACCCGCGGCGCCACCACCACCGTGCCGATCACCTCGCTCGTCACCTCGCTCGGCGTCATCGCCGGCGACGACCCCGCCGACGGCGACAGCGACGCCATCGGCCCCGTCTCCGTCCTGTCCGGCCCCTGCCTCCTCGATGGCGCCTCGATCCGCGCCACCGCGCCCGCGGCTCCCGGCAGCGCGAGCTGCGCCGTCCGGATCTGCGAAGAGCTCCCGCCCGCCTCGCCCGCGGTCTGCGCCGAGACCTCCATCACCCTCGTCGTGCTCAACCGCCCGCCCGTCGCCGACGACGACACGGCGCTCACCGCCGAGGACACGCCGGTCGTCATCGCCGCTCTCGCCAACGACGCCGATCCCGACGGCGACCCGCTCGCCTACGGCGCGATCGGCGCGCCGGCCCACGGCACCGCCAGCGCCGCCACCGGCACCCTGATCTACACCCCCGCGCCCGATTTCCACGGGTCCGACAGCTTCACCTATGAGATCTGCGATCCGTTCGGCCTCTGCGCCACCGCCACCGTGCGCGTCACCGTCACACCCGACAACGACCCGCCCGTCGCCCGCGACGACCTCGCCACCACCCCGTTCGAGACCGCGGTGCTCATCGCCGTCACCACCAACGACGCCGATCCCGACGGCGACCCGCTGACGGTCATCGCCGCGACCAACCCACCCCACGGCACCGCCCAGGTCGCCGGCGAACGCGTCAGCTACACGCCCGACGCCGGCTTCAGCGGCACCGACACATTTATTTATACAATCGCCGACCCCTCGGGCGCCACGGCCACGGCCACGGTCACCGTCACCGTCGCCGAGCGCCCGAACCGCCCCCCGACCCCGGCCGACGACACCGCCACCGTGCCCGCCGACGGCCGCGTGACGATCGACGTCACCGCCAACGACGCCGATCCCGACGGCGACCCGCTCACCCTCGCTACCGTCTCCGACCCGCCGCACGGCGTCGCGGTCATCGACGACGGCGCCGTCGTCTACGTGCCCGACCCCGGCTATCACGGCCCCGACGCCTTCACCTATGAGATCTGCGACCCCGAGTCCGCCTGCGCCTCCGCCACCGTCACCATCACCGTGACGCCGCCGCCCAACCGCCCGCCAGAAGCGGACGACGACACCGCCACCGTGCCCGAGGACGGCGAGGTCACGATCCCCGTCCTCGACAACGACTCCGATCCCGACGGCGACCCGCTGACGGTCACCGAGGTCTCCGAGCCCGAGCACGGCACCGTCACCCTCACCGACGACGGCGCGGTCCATTACATCCCCGCGCCGGATCACCACGGCGAGGACACCTTCACCTACACGATCTGCGACCCCGACGATCTCTGCGCGTCGGCCACCGTGACCGTCACCGTCACGCCGGTGAACGACCCGCCCGTCGCGCGCGACGACCTCGCCACCACCCCGTTCGAGACCTCGGTGACGATCGATGTCACCGCCAACGACACCGATCCCGACGGCGACCCGCTCACGATCACCGTCGTCACCCCACCGACCCACGGCAGCGCCGAGCTCGTCGACGGCGTGATCGTCTACACCCCGGCCGCCGGCCATTCCGGACCCGACGCCTTCACCTACACGATCGCCGATCCGACCGGCGCCACCGCCACCGCCACCGTCACCGTGACCGTCGGCGAGCGCGACAACCACCCGCCCGACGCCGCCGACGACGACGCCGAGGTCGACGAGGACGGCGAGGTCACGATCCCGGTCCTCGACAACGACAGCGATCCCGACGGCGACCCGCTGACGATCACCACGGTCGAAGAGCCCGCGCACGGCAGCGCCACCGTCGAGGACGGCGCCATCGTCTACGTGCCCGACCCCGACTATTCCGGCGACGACAGCTTCAGCTACACCGCCTGTGATCCGCACGGCCTGTGCGACAGCGCCACCGTCACCATCACCGTGATCGACCAGCCCGACGACGACGGCGACGGCGTGCCCGACAGCGTCGAGATCGAGCTCGGCCTCGACAAGGACGACGCCGACACCGACGACGACGGCGTGCCCGACGGCGTCGAGATCGAGCTCGGCCTCGACCCGCGCGACCCCGACAGCGACGGCGATGGCCTCCTCGACGGCACCGAGCTCGGCTACGACGAGCCGGTCACCGGCGACACCGATCTCGCCGTCTTCGTGCCCGATCAGGACCCGTCGACCACGACCGATCCCCTCGACGCCGACACCGATGATGGCGGCGTCTCCGACGGCGTCGAGGACACGAACCTCGACGGCCGCATCGACCCGGGCGAGCGCGACCCCAACGATCCCGACGACGATCAGCCCGAGGTCCCCACCGACCCGACAGACCCGACCGATCCCACCGACCCGACCGACCCCACCGACCCCACCGACCCGGTGATCCCGGTCGACCCGGGCGTCGATCCCGGCGACCCCACCGATCCCACCGACCCCGCCAACCCGCTCGACGGCCTCGTCGCCTCGGGCGACGGCGGCTGCATGGCTGGCGACGGCGTCTTGCCGACCCTCGCGCTCGCGGCCCTCATCCTCATGGCGCTGCGCGCGCGGAGCTTGCGCCGAGCGCGTCGGCCGCTATGATCCCACGCCGGGGGTAGCGGCCCACCATCGACCTTGCCAGCGTCGTCGCCACCGGGCGCGACGCACGCAACATCTTGGATCTCAGGGGGATCATGACCCGAGTCTCACGCCGGACCTTCGTCGGCAGCGCCGCCCTCGGCCTCGTCGCGGCCCCGGTCCTGCGCGCGCTCGGCCCGCGCCCCGCCCGCGCCGCCGCGCCGTCCGCCCCGAGCCGCCTTCTCGTCTTCTTCTGTCCCAACGGCACCATCCCCCACCGCTGGCGCCCCGTCGCCAGCACCGACGCCCCGGGCTTCGCCTTCGCGCCCGGCTCGATCCTCGAGCCGCTCTCCGCCCGCCGCGACCAGCTGCTCATCGTCGACGGCCTGCACTTCCACCGCGCCGACAACCACGAAGGCGGCATGGCCGCCATGCTCACCAACGGCGGCGGCCTCGACAGCCCGACCGGCGGCGCCTCGATCGATCAAATCGTCGCGCTCAAGATCAGCGCCGACGCTCGCTTCGCGTCGCTCGAGCTCGGCGTGCAGACCTCGCTCTGGGGCGGCGGGATCCAGACGCGCATGTGCTACTCGAAGGCCGGCTCGTGGCTCACGCCGGACGACGACCCGCGCCACGTTCACGAGCGCCTCTTCGGCGCCGCCGGCGTGGACGTCGATCGCCTGCGCCGCCGTCGCCAGAGCGTCATCGATCTCGTGCGCGGCGAGCTCGTCGGCCTGCACACGCGCCTCGGCCGCGCGGAGCAGACCAAGCTCGAGGCCCACCTCGAGTCCCTGCGCGCCGTCGAGCGCGGCCTCACCCCCACCTCGACCTGCGAGGCGCCCGTCGCCCCGCCCGGCACGCTCGCCCACTACGACAACACCCGCTTCCCCGACGTGCTCGCGCTCCAGCGCGAGCTCGCCGCGCTCGCCCTCGGCTGCGACATGACCCGCGTCGTCACGCTGCAGTGCGCGCACACCGTCGCGCCGACCGTCATGAGCTGGCTCGGGATCGGCGAGCAGCACCACAGCCTCTCGCACATCGACGACGGCAACACCGAGGGCGTCGATCACTTCGTCGCCACCGAGCGCTGGTTCGCCGAGCAGTTCGGCCTCCTCCTCGACGCGCTCGCCGCGCGCCCCGATCCCGACCACCCCGACACCGACCGCACGCTGCTCGACGCGACCCTGGTCGTCTGGATGAAGGAGCTCGGCGACAGCCGCCTGCACGTCTGCCGCGACGTGCCGGTCGTGCTCGCCGGCGGCGGCCTCCAGACCGGCCGCTGGCTGCGCGTGCCCTCGGGAGAGACCCCGCACGCGCGCCTGCTCGTCGCCCTCGCCCGGAAGTTCGGCGTCGCGCTCGACACCTTCGGCGACGTCACCGCCGGCGCCGGCGCGCTCTCGGAGCTCGCGTGACCTCGCGTCTCTCACGCCTGGCCCTCGCCCTGCCCGCGCTCGCGCTGGCCTGCGACTACCCCGCCGAGGTCCCGCCGCACGGCACCTGGGACGCAACCTCGTCACGCCCGGACAGCGGCTCCTCCCCGACCGACCCCGGCTCGGAGCCCGCCCTCTGCGGCGAGGTCCTCGACACCTTCGACGCCACCCTCTGGCAACCGCTCCTCCAGCCGAGCTGCGCCTTCTGCCACCGCCAGGGTGGGCTCGCCGCCGGCAGCGCGCTGGTCTTGTCGCTCGACGACTCCGACGACGCCCGCCAGCGCAACGTCGCCGCGCTCGCCGCCGTCGCGCGCCAGACGATCGACGGCGAGTCGGTCCTCCTCCTGCGCCCGACCGGCCGCCACCCCGAGGGCCACCCCGGCGGCGCCCCGGTCGCGCTCGACGGCCCCCAGTTCCAGGCGCTCAGCGACTTCGTCGCCGCGGCCCGCACCTGCGCCTTCGACCCGCCCGGCGGCTCGGCCTGCGACGCCCCGACCGTCGCCGCCGGCCCGCGCCTGCTGCGCCGCCTCGCGCGCGACGAGTGGGCGCGCTCGATCAGCGACGTGCTCGGCGTGCCCGCCGATCTCTCCGCGCTCGCACCCGACGACGTCGTCTCCGGCTTCGACAACCAGGCCGCCGCGCTCACCGTCTCCGCCCTCCTCGTCGATCAGCTCCGCGCCGAGGCCGAGCGCCTCGCCCGCCTGGCGATCGACACCCGCCTGTCGTCCCTCGTCGCCTGCCAGCCCGGCCCCGAGACCTGCGCGCTGCGCTTCATCCGCGAGGTGGGCCTGCGCCTCTTCCGCCGCCCGCTCGCCGATCCCGAGATCGCCGCCTACCTCGCGCTCTACCGCGAGGTCGTCGCCGACGACACCGCCCAGGCCGGTCTCACCTGGGTCCTGACCGCCCTCCTCCAGTCCCCGCACTTCCTCTACCGCTCCGAGCTCGGCGTGCGCTCGGGCGACGGCGCCGCCGCGGTCTTCGCCCTCACCGACTGGGAGATCGCGTCGGCGCTGTCCTACCTCGCCTGGGGCACGAGCCCCGATCTCGCCCTCCTCCAAGCGGCCGCCGCCGGCGCCTTGTCCGCCGATCCGACGCGCATCGAGGACGAGCTCACGCGGCTCCTCGCCGACCCGCGCGCCGACGCCACGCTCGAGCGCTTCGGCACGCGCTGGCTGCGGCTCGATCTCCTGCCGCTCGTCACCCGCGACGCCACCCTCTACCCGGAGCTCACCCCCGAGATCCGACGGGACCTCGCCGGCGAGACCGCGCGCCTGCTCTCCGACGTCGCCGAGGCCGGCGGCACCGTCGCCGACCTCCTGCTCGCGCGCCACTCGTTCATGAGCGATCGCCTCGCCGCCTTCTACGGCCTGCCCGCCCCGACCGAGGCCCCCGACGCCGCCGGTTTCTCCCGCGTCGCGCTCGACGACACGCCCTACGGCGGGCTCCTCACCCAGGGCGCGGTGCTCGCCACGCACGCGCTGCCGCAGTCGAGCTCGCCGATCCACCGCGGCAAGCTCGTGCGCGAGCGTCTCCTCTGCGAGGACCTGCCGCCGCCGCCCTCGAACCTCGACACCTCGCCGCCTCCGGTCGACCCCAGCAAGTCGACGCGCGAGCGCTACGCCATCCACGCCGCCAACGCCGAGTGCGCGACCTGCCACCGCAAGATCGATCCGATCGGCTTCGGCCTCGAGGCCTTCGACGCCGTCGGTCGCCACCGCACCCGCGACGGCGAGCACCCGATCGTCGATGACGGCGTGATCCACGATCTCGACGCGCCCGGCGACGACGTCGCCTTCGTCGGCGCGCGCGGTCTCGCCGAGGCGCTCGCCGGCTCCGAGGTCCTCGACCGCTGCTTCATCCTGCAGCAGGCGCGCTACGGCTGGGGCTACGAGCCATCCTCGTGTCATGCCGCGGCGCTCGCCGACACCTTCGCCGCGCGCGGCGCGCGCCTGTCCGACGCCCCCTTCGCGCTCGTTGCGCACCCCGCCTTCCTCACGCGCCGCGGCGATCCGGGCGAGCTCGACACGCTCGCGATCGGCGCCTTCGACTTCGACGACCCGACCGACCCGACCGACCCGACCGACCCCACCGATCCCACCGACCCGACCGACCCCACCGACCCCACCGACCCGACAGGGGACGGCGTGACCTGGCAGCTCGCCGTGACGACCGACTGGCAGGCCGGCTATTGCGTCAACGTCGACGTCGCCAACCCCGGCGCCACGCCCGCGACCTGGGCGATCGAGCTCACGGTCGACGGCCGCATCACCAACCTCTGGAGCGCGACCGCCGAGGCGCTCGCCCCGCCCGTGCTCCGCTTCGTCGGCCTCGAGTGGAACGCGACGCTCGGCCCCGGCGCCACGACCTCCTTCGGCTTCTGCGCCGATCGCGATCGATGACGCGCGCGCTCTCGCTCCTGGCGATCATGGCCCTCTGCGCCCTCGGCGCGCAGGCCTGCCCTGCCGAGGCCCCACCGCCCGGGCTCTCCGAGACCCTCGACGCACGCCCCGAGACCCGGGACAGCTCCGCCTCCGAGCTGCCACCGCCCGACACCACCGAGCCCGACACCACCGAGCCCGACGCCACCGAGCCCGACGCCACCGAGCCCGACGCCACCGAGCCCGACGCCACCGAGCCCGACGCCACCGAGCCCGACACCACCGAGCTGGACACCACCACCGAACCCGACACCACGACCGACACCACCGACGCCGACACCACCGACACCGCCGAGCCCGACACCACCCCCGACACCGACACCACCGCCGAGCCCGCCGATCAGATCTACGATCACGTCGTGCCCTGGTCGTCGACCTGGCGCGTCGAGAGCGGCCGCATCTACCGCGACCGGCGCGCCGTGCGCCTGCGCGGCCTCAACTGGTTCGGCCTCGAGACCCCCGACCGCGCCCTGCACGGCACCTGGACGGGCCGCACCGTCGAGTCCTTCCTCACCGAGGTGCGCGCGCTCGGCTTCGACTCCCTGCGCATCCCGGTCTCACCCGAGTCGATCGCGCCCGATCACGCCTCGGTCTGGTGGGCCGCCGGCGCCTACGAGTCCGGCCCCGCGAGCACCGGCCGCGAGCACCTCGAGCGCCTCATCGCCGCCGCGGCCACCCACGACCTCACGCTGCTCCTCGACTTCCACACCTGCAACCCGCAGCAGCTCGGCACCTCCCTGCCCGGCCGCCCCGACGGCTGCCCCGGCTATACGATCGATCACTGGCTCGCCGACCTCGCCGCCCTCGCCGCGCTCGCCGACGGCCACCCGCACGTGCTCGGCGTCGATCTCGCCAACGAGCCGCACGCGCTTACCTGGTCCGAATGGAAGACGCTCGCCGAGCGCGGCGCCGAGGCCGTCCTGCGCACGAACCCGCGCCTGCTGGTCTTCGTCGAGGGCGTCTCCGGCCTGGCCACCTCCGGCCACTACACCTACTGGGGCGAGAACCTCTCCGAGGCCGGCCTGGCGCCGCCCGCCATCCCGCCCTCGCGCCTGGTCTTCTCGCCGCACGTCTACGGCCCCGGCGTCGCGCACATGCCCTACTTCGACGCCGAGGATTTCCCCGACAACCTGCCCCCGATCTGGCGCGCGCACTTCGGCTACCTCGTGCCGCGCCACGCGCTCGCCGTCGGCGAGCTCGGCGGCCACTACGACGACGCCCGCGCTGCCGGCGAGGTCGCCTGGAACGACGCCCTCGTCGCCTGGCTCGCCACCTTGGACCGCGGCAACCCCGCCTCGTTCTACTACTGGTCCCTCAACCCCAACTCGGGCGACACCGGCGGCCTCTACCTCGACGACTGGACCACGCTCGACACCCGTCGCCTCGAGCTGCTCTCCCCGCTGCTCGAGCCATGAGCTGTCCTCGCAGTCGCCGAGATGAACGAAGCCCCCGGTGGACATCGAGTGCCAGCGTCTCGGCCTCGATGGTACCCTTCGTCAGCGCAAGCTGACGGCAGGCTTCGCGTCGGCCTTGGACCACGGCCCCTTGACGGCCATGCCGTCGCCGAGCTGGGGCTGCTGGACGGCCTTGCTCACCGCCGCCTCGATCGCGCCGTTGGTCTCGCCCCAGAGCCAGGCGCAGGTCGCCATCGCGATCAGCGTCTCGATCTCCTCGCTATCGAATCCGGCGACCTCGTCCGCCTTGACGGGGTTCGGGCACCTCTTCAGGTAGTAGCCCTTGACGGCCTCATCGGCGCGCTCGAGCTTCTCGAGGCTCGCGACACGGGTCACGCCCGGGAATCCGGACAGCTTGTTCATGCCCTGCTCGGCGAGGAACTCATCCCCGTGCAGGAGGTCGAGCACGCCGTCCCCGTCGATGTCCTCGAGGTCCGTCACGGCCGGCTCGACGTCCTTCCAGAAGCGTTCGACACTCGTGTCGCCGGCGCGGAAGAACTGGAGGTGGATCCCGCGGTGGTCGGGCGAGCCCGCGGTCACGGCGATGACGAGCTCGGGGCGGCCGTCGCGGTCGAAGTCGTGCACGCCATGGACGTGCATGCTGGAGCTGGAGAAGCCGAACGACATACTCGTCGTGGTCGAGCGGGTGGCGCCGTCCGGAGCGATCCACACGAGCCGGACCTCGACGCTGGCCGCGGC
This sequence comes from Deltaproteobacteria bacterium, assembly GCA_011526585.1. GTDB lineage: Bacteria > Myxococcota_A > UBA9042 > PHBI01 > PHBI01 > WYBB01. The sequence goes on along the minus strand of WYBB01000237.1, from coordinate 13,649 downwards.
CCCATCCTCGGCGTCTTCCTTGACGCTGTCAGGGTCGATCGTCGCGTCCACGAGCTCGATGGCCCAGGTCCCCTTCTCGAGCGAGCCCTCCTTGACACACGCACCGTAAGCGTTGAGCTCACGCACATCGAGCCCGACCGGCCCCATGGCCTCCGACGGGACCTCGGCGACGCGCTTGGCGAACGCCTCGCGCACCTTCGCGGCGCGCTCCTCGACGGCGACGCAGGCCGCCTCGACGGCCCCCGGGGCCGGCGGCTCGGTCGGCGCGACCTGGGGTGCGGCCGGCGACGCCGCCGCGGGTGCGTTCGCCTCGGGCTTCTTGCCGCAGGCTCCGAACGAGAGCAGGGCGGTGATGCATGCAAGGGCGAGGAGGCGGCGCGAAACTCGTTTCATGGAGCAGACTTCTGCCACCAGCAGCGTCGGCCGGCAAGGGCATCGTCTACATCACCGCGCGAATTCGGGCGCTCAGGCGACGACCCAGCACGCCAGACCGTCGGCCGAGGCCTCGACCACGCCGCGCGCCGCAACGGTCATGCCGGCGCCGCTCGAGCGTGTGCTCCCCGAGCTCCCTCCCCCCGCGCCGACGCTCTCGTTCGTGTGGCCGGCGAGCCGTCAGCCGTCCCCGCGCGTCCGGGCCTTCGTCGACTTCATGATCGCCACGTTCGCGACGCGACGAATTTGCCGAGAAAAAACAGGCCGTTCGCCGCCATCTCGTCGCTCTCGGTCCCTATTCGGTGAACCGCTCCTGCCCTTTGCGCACATCCCCTGTGAGATGCGCATTCCGCGCAGCGGGGATTCGCCCGCAGGCAACCCAGGAGGAAGAGATGAAGGTCAAGTCCAATGTCAAGGCCGGCCCCCACTACATTGCGTGGGATCGGCGCTGACGGCCGGAGTGGATGATGGCGCGGCGCGTGGCGTCGCGCTCGTCCTTCCCCGCCGTCGCTCAGGGTGAGTGCGCATGCCGCGCCCGGTCGCCTGCGCCACCAGCCCCGCCGAGATCGCCATCGCCAGGGAGCAGGGACGGTTCGGGTGCGAGCGCTGGTGCGGCTTCGGATGCGATGGCCAGCCTCACGAAGCGACCGTGAGCGTGCACCCGATCACCAGGATGGTGCGGCTCGAGCTCGGCATGACGACTCCATCGGTGGAGGTCGAAAGAGACCGGACCGATCGCACGTCGCCAGTCCGCGGGACCCGGCGGACGCCGCCTCGAGCTCGCGAGCGCTGCGCCGCAGCCGTGATCGCGGCTCCCGCCGGCAATGACACGCCGTCGACCTGTCGGGCCGTGGCCAGCGTCTCGGCCTCGATGTTACCCTTGCCATGGGCCACGCTCGCGCTCCAGGCGAGCGCGCCGCAGCCGCAAGCGATGAGCAGTGTGCGCGTGTTCAACATGAACCGCGAGAACGCTCCGCGGTGGGAGGAATTCGACGTGCCCCGCTTGCCTGGGAGGTCATCCGGGCTCGGCGAGCACGATCCGTCACGCACGGCGTCGGGCGGCCCCGCCGTCGCCGAGCGGGATGGGCGCGGCCGCGCAGGCCTCACGCACGCAGCCGCGCAGCCACTGGTGGGCCGGATCGGCATCGAGCCGGGGATGCCAGAGCAACGACACGGTGAAGGGCTGCGTGGGCAACGGCAGCGCGAAGCGGTGCATGCCGACGCACAGCGCCGCGGTGTGCTTCTCCGGTACGCTCGCGATGAGATCGGTCGCGCGGCAGAGGGCGATCGCCGTCGCGAAGCCGGCGACGGTCGTCATGACCTCGCGCTCGCGTCCGAGCGCCTTCAAGGCCTCGTCGACGAGCCCCGGCTCGAGGCCGCGCCGCGCGTCGACGTGCTGGCCGGCGAGATAGCGGGCGAGCGTGACGCGCCCGCGGCTCAGCGGGTGGTCCGCGCGCACGACGCCGATGAGGCGATCGCGGAACAGCGCCTGGGTCATCACCTCGGGTCCGGTCGTGCGATCGACGACGCCGGTCTCGAGGTCCACCGCCCCCTCGCGCAGCGACGCGCTGTCCTTGTCCGGCTTCTGGAGGAAGCGCAAGCGCACGCGCGGAGCCTGCGCGGCGACGCGCGCGATGAGCTCGGGGCCGAAGGTCTCGACGAAGCCCTCGCTCGACCTGAGCGTGAAGGTGCGCTCGAGCGCGCCCGGATCGATCCCCCGGGTGGGGCGCAGTACCGCCTCGGCATCTCGCACCAGCGCCCCCACCCGATCGCGCAGCGCGATCGCCCGTGGGGTCGGCACGAGCCGTCTTCCGGCGCGCACGAGCAGCGGGTCGCCGGTGGTGTCGCGCAGCCGCGCCAGGGTCCTGCTCATCGCCGACGCGCTCAAGCGCAGACGCCGCGCCGCGCGCGCGACGCTCACCTCCTCGAGCAGCACGTCCAGCGCGATCAGCAGGTTCAAGTCCGGCATCGACACGCGCGGACGATAGGCCGTCCGTGACATGGCGTCAAACGCACTCATTCATTGCATACCGTGCGTCTTCCGCCATGTCTCGGCGATCGCCATGCTCCTCTCGGGCCTGACGGCAGGCCCCCAAGAAGGAGCACTCATGGTCCCTCCGAACTCCTCGACCCGCTGGGCGCTGGCGGGTCTCGCGCTCGTCACGCTGCTGCCCTCGCTCGGGTCGAGCATCGCCAACGTCGCGCTGCCGACGCTGGCGGCGAGCTTCGCCACGACCTTCGACGTGGTCCAGTGGGTCGTGCTCGCCTACCTCGGCACCATGACGCTGGTGCTCTTGTTCGCGGGGCACCTCGCCGATCGCATCGACCGCCGCCGGCTGCTCGTCGTCGGTCTCGTCGTGTTCACGACGGCCTCGGCCTTCGGTGGCGTCGCCCCAACGCTCTGGCTCGTCATCGCCATCCGCGCGGCACAGGGCCTCGGGGCGGCGATCATGATCGTGACCGCGATCGCGTTCGTCGGCGACGTCGTGCCCGGACGGAGCACCGGCCGCGCGATGGGTCTCATCGGGTCGATGTCGGCGCTCGGGACGGCGCTGGGGCCGTCGCTCGGAGGCGCGCTCATCGAGGCCTTCGGGTGGCGCAGCATCTTCGTCGCCAACGTGCCGCTCGGCGTGCTCGCCGTCGCGGTCGCGCGTCGTCATCTGCGCAGAGTGCCTCCGCGCCCACGCATCGAGCGCACCGTGCGCGAGCACCTCCGCGTCCTGCTCGGACCACTCCGCGAGCGACGCCTGCGCGTGAGCCTCATCGCGAACCTCGTCGTCTCCGCGGTGCTGATGGCGACGCTGGTCGTCGGCCCCTTCCATCTCTCGCAGGCCTTTGCGCTCGACGCCGCGGCCATCGGAGGCGTGATGTCGATCGGGCCGATCGCGGCGGCTCTCCTCGGCGTGCCCGCTGGCCGCCTCGTCGACCGCCTTGGCGCGCGGCGCTCGACCCTCATCGGCCTCGCCGGCGTCGCGGGTGGCTCGACGCTGCTCGCCCTCGTCCCCGACGCGCTCGGGGTGCCGGGCTACGTGCTGCCGATCGTCGGCATCACCTCGAGCTACGCGCTCTTCCAGGCCGCCAACAGCACCGCCGCCCTCGGCGAGGTCGGACCCGAGCGACGCGGCCTCGTCTCGGGCGCGCTCACCCTGTCGCGCAACCTCGGCCTCATCGGCGGCACCTCCGTCATGGGCGCCGTCTTCGCGAGCGCCGGCATGCGCACCACGTTCGCGTTGGGCGCCGTGCTCGTCGCCATCGCGACCGCGCACCTGGTACTCCGCCACCATCGGGCGGGCTCCCGCGGCTGCGAGCCTTGGAGAGTCTCCCTGAACACCCGCGATCAGCTCTGATCGTTTTTCCGTTCCCGACCACCCAGACCAGGAGCCTGTGCCATGCGAGCCGCCTACTACACCGCCTACGGACCTCCCGAGGTCCTTCGTATCCAGGAAGTCGCCAAACCCACGCCCGCGGACGACGAGGTGCTGGTGCGCATCCGCGCCGCGTCCGTCGCCGCCGCGGACTGGCGTGTCCGCAAGGCCGATCCGTTCCTCGCGCGGCTGTTCAACGGCCTGTTGCGCCCCAAGAAGGTCAACGTGCTCGGCTTCGAGCTCGCCGGCGACGTCGAGGCCGTCGGCAAGCAGGTGACCCGCTTCCAGGTCGGTGACGCCGTGTTCGCCTTCACGGGCTTCGGCTTCGGCGCGCACGCCGAGTACCGCGCCCTGCGCGAGAGCGGCGGCAAGCCGTCGCGCGACGGGCTCGTCGCCCACAAGCCGCCGAACCTGAGCTACGAGGAGGCGGCTGGCCTGCCCTGCGGAGCGCTCACCGCCCAGGCCTTCCTCCGCCAGGCCGGACTGCGCGAAGGGCAGCGGCTGCTCGTGCATGGCGCCTCGGGGAGCGTCGGCACCGCCGCGGTGCAGCTCGGGCGGCACCTTGGCGCCGAGGTGGTCGGCGTGTGCAGCGGCGCCAACGTCGAGCTCGTGGCGTCGCTCGGCGCGGCGCGCGTCATCGACTACACGAAGGAGGACTTCGCCGAGACCGCCGGTACGTTCGATGTCGTGTTCGACGCGGTGGGCAAGACCACGAAGGCGCAACGCCGGTCGGCGCTCGCCCGGGGCGGCCGCTTCGTCTCGGTGCGAGGCACGGCGAAGATCCTGCCGGACGACCTCGAGACGATCCGCGCGCTGGCCGAAGCCGGCGCGCTCAGGAGCGTGATCGATCGCCGCTACCCGCTCGATGCAATCGTGGAAGCTCACCGCTACGTCGAGGCCGGGCACAAGCGGGGCAACGTCGTCGTGATGTTGCGCTAGTGCTTCGCCGCCGATGTTTCGATCCGAAACGGCGGCGGCGAAGCGCTAGCTCCGCGGCGCCCCCCCACCGGCGCTCACAGCGTGCGCTTGCTGCGCCCGATCGCCTGCGCCATCAGGAGCCCCGCCGAGATCGCCATCGCGATGAGCAGCATCCGGATCGCTGCATCGACCCCGCTCGTCACGTCCGACCCGAGGAACAACGACACGCTGCGGAACCCGAAAGACCCGGGCACCAGCATCAGCGTCGCGGGCACGAGCGTCACGAGCTGCGGGCAGTCCGACAGCTCCGCGTGCACGCGGCTCGCGAGCCCGACGACGAGCGCGCCGACGGCCGCGCCGATCTCCGGCCCGAGCGCCTCACCGCCCCAGCGCGCCCCGAGGTACCCGAGCGCCGAGACCAGGACGATCGCCAGGAGTCGCGAGCGGCGCGCGTGCGAGAACATCGCCAGCACCACCGCCGCGAGCGGCAAGAGAGCGAGCTCGGTCCACCCCGGCAGCTCGCGCGGCGTCGCGACCGGCGTCTCGCCGAGCACGCCGGTCGCCACCGCCGAGCCGAACGCCACCCCGACCGCCATCTGCAAGAGCGTCGTCGCCGCGGCCATCCCACGCGCCGTGCCCGACGCAAGGTGCCGCGAGGCCATCTCCGTCACCGCCACCGTCAGCGTGTACCCGGGCAGGCACCCGACCACCCCGGACAACATCGCGACGTAGGCCGAGAGCTCGAGCCCGTGATCCGCCGCGAGGTGCGCCGCCACCGCCGCCACCGCTGCCGCGAGCGCCGACGCCAGGAGCTCGAACACGGGCGCGCCGGTCGTGAGGCGCGGCCACGCGATCGACAAGACGCCGACCAGCGCGCCGATCACCGCGGCCGCGGCGATCTCCAAAAGCCCGCCGCCGAAGAAGCGCGCCATCGTCGCCGACAGGAGGAGCCACCACAAGACGAGCATCGCCGCCCGGCGCGGCGCCGGCTCGGGCGCACGCTGCTCGAGCCCGCGCAACGCGGCCAGCGCTTCGTCGAGCGGCGCCGCCGCGACCAGAACGCGTCGCGCGACCGCGGTGAGCTCGTCGAGGCGCGCGAGGTGTACGGCGGCCGGCTCGACGCGCACGAGCACGTTGCGCTGTCGCTCATGGGGACCGAAGCCGAGCATCAACATCGTCGGCGTCGAGAACGTCACGGTCGTGAGCCCGAGGCGCTGCGACAGCTCGGCGACCGTCTCCTCGAGCCGGTGTGCGGGGATCCCCGCCTCGTGCGCCGCGCGCGCGAAGGCGAGGATGAACGCCTCGGCTTGCGCGTGCGCGCCGCGATCGGTCACGGTGTTCACCTCTTCCTGCACACGCCCTTTCCCACACGCCCCTTCACAGCCCGAACGCGTCGCCGAGCACGCGCTCCATCACCACCGCCCGCCCCGCCGCCGCGTCGATGCTCTCGAACGGGAAGCCCAGCGTCACGACCGCCGGCTCGCTCTCCGAGTACACGCACGCGACCGAGCCCGGCCCGAGATAGCGCAGGCACGCGCGCGCCTCGCCCAGCGGCGACAAGACATCCGGATAGGCGACGAAGATCTGCCCCGGCGTGAAGAACCCCAGCCGTCGCTCGAGCACCCGATCGGCGAAGATCCCGCCCATCACCCCCTCGGCGACGAAGACCCCGGCGTCGTCCTCGACGTAGCTCAGCGCCAGCGCGCCTTCGAGGAACGTCCGGTCGGCCGCGCTCGCCGCGCTGTTGCCGCGCGCGTCCAGGTCCCACGCGATCTCGGCGCCGCTGGCGAAGAGCGCCCCGCCGATCTCCAGGTAGTCCATCAGCAGGGTCGCCTCGGCCGCCGCGATCGACTCGTCGCTCGTCGCCTCCTCGCCGGTCGCCCACACCACCGCGTCGTAGCTCGCCAGCGCCACCTCACCCGCCGTCAGCGCCTCGTTCGGGCAGGTGTCGATCCCCAGGTGCGCCGGCACCGCCGCCCCATACGCCACCATGAACGCGTGCGCCGCGCCCATCGGGTTCTCGTTGGTCGGCTGGCGCTGCCACCGATCGTTGGCGTCGACCAGCAGCACCCGGTCCCCGTCGCGCACCCGCACCGCGTACACGTCGCTCGGATCGCTCAGCCCCGCCGACGACTCCGCGAACGCGCGCAGGTAGGTCGTGCCCGCGCCCGCCCGGAACACGAACGACGGCTCCCGCGAAAAGAGCGCCTCGTCCCGCCGCCACACCACCCCGTCCGCGCTCAGCTCGAGCGCGTAGCCCGCACGCGGATCCGCCGCGTCGAGCACCGCGTTGCCGACCAGCGCCACCTCGGCCAGCGCCACCCCACCCTCGATGCGCCCCCGCACGCACCCGAGCGTCGGCGCCGCCGGCCGCGTTCCCTCACCGCGCCGCCTGGCGATCACGGCCACCAGCGCGTCCTGCGTCGCCCGCGCCGTATCGTAGGTCCCGCCCGGCAGCGTGTTCATCTGGAACGCGAACGCGTAGCGCCGCCCGTCCCAGCGGTGCACCAGCACCCCGGAGGTCGTGATCCCCGCATTGGTGCCCGACTTGCCGAAGACGCGCCCGGCGGTGTCGGCGCCACTCATCCGATATGCCAGCGTACCATTATAAGGAGCGACGTTCTCGGTCACGATCGCCAGGTCGTTGCCGTCGTTCGACGCCGGCCCGCCCGCGCCCGCCACCGACAGCGACGCCCGCCACGCCTCCCAGCCCGGCCGCTCCGCCATCGCCCGATACACCCCGACGAGCTGCCGCGCGCTCACCCGGTTGGCCAGCGACAGCCCCGAGCCATCGGCCAGCACGAACCCCGTCGCGTCGATCCCACGCTCGGCGAGCCACGCCTTCATCACCGCGCCGCCGGTCGCATAGTCGCTCGAGCCGCCCACGCGAAACCCGAGGTGCCGCGCCAGGATGTCGGCCATCTCGTTATGGCTCTTGCGGTTGATGGCCCACGCCCCGACGTGCAGCGGGATCGACTCCCAGCGCGCCAGCTCCTCGCCCTCGGGCACGGCCATCGACGCGTGGTCGACCAGCGCGCCCTCGACGACGATCCCCCGCGCCCCCAGCGCCGCCACGAACGCCGCCCCGGCCCGCGCCCGGTGCGTCGCCGGATCGTAGCTGCCGAAGTGGTGACCTTCGTACAGGTAGGCCCCCCACACGTGCACCGCCCCGGTCACACGCCGGAGCCCCCGCTGCCACAGCGCCTCGGCCAGCCGCGAAGCCGGGTGGCGCGCGTCGGCCTGGAACCACCGCGACCAGGTGAAGTCGTGCTCGGAGTGCAGCGCCAGGTCGCCCCGCAGCACCCCGTCGCCGCCGATCGGCGCCGCCGCGACCACGCGCGTCGGCATGCGATGATCCGCGCCCAGCCGATCGATCGCCACCGCCGTCGTGAAGACCTTGGTGTTCGACGCCGGGATCAGCAGCCGATCGGCATCGAGCGCCCACACCTCCTGGCCGCTGTCGATGTCCTGCACGAACCCACCGAAGGTCCGCCCGCCCAGCGCAGGCACGTCCAGCGCCGCGCGCATCTCGGCATCGATCGCCGCCAGCGTCGCCGCCGACAAGCGCGGCCACGTCGGATCGGGGTGCCGCAGATCCGGTACCTCCACCTCGACCACCTCGCCGTCCTCGACGTCGCCCTCCGCGTCCTCACCACCCGCGTCGATCTCGGCGCTCACCTCGCCGTCGACCTGCGCGTCGGGCCCCACGACCTCGGCCCCGACCTCCGTCTCGCCCACGCTGTCCAGGGCGACCTCGCCCCCACCGCCCCCGATCACCTCCGCGCCCGCGTGCACGCGCTCGATCGATCCCGAGATCACGGCGCCGTCGTCACCACAACCGACCCACGCGAAGAACCCGACGACGACGCACATACGCAGCACGCCCCACCTCTGCCACAACACGCCGCGCTCCGCGATCCCCGATCGCGCAGCCCCCCTCTCCGTCCTTGTCTTCGCGGCGCCCGTGCGCAAGCATCGCGCGATGTTCGTCGACGTGCACGCCCACCTGATCCACCCCTCCTTCGCCGGCGAGGAGGACGCCGTCGCCGTGCGCGCGAAGCAGGCCGGCGTCACGCGCGTCATCGTCAACGGGCTCGAGCCGCGCTCGAACCGCGCCGTGCTCGAGCTCTGCCGCCGCCACGAAAACCTCCTGCCCGCGCTCGGGATCTACCCCGTCGACGCCGTCGCCCACCTGATCGACCGCGCCGCCTGGCCGCACCCCTGGCCCCCGCCCGAGCCCTTCGATCCCGACCAGGAGATCGACTTCATCGCCAGCGTCGCCTCCGAGCTCGTCGCCATCGGCGAGTGCGGCCTCGACGCCTACTGGGTCACCGACCACATGCCCGAGCAGGAGCGCGTCCTGCGCCGCCTCGTCGAGGTCGCGCTCGCCGCCGACAAGCCCCTCATCCTGCACACCCGCAAGGCCGAGGAGCGCACCTTCGCCATCCTGCAGGAGATGGGCGTCACCCGCGCCGACTTCCACTGCTTCGGCGGCAAGCTCAAGCTCGCCCTCCAGATCGCCGAGGCCGGCTACTACCTCTCGATCCCCCCGGTCGTCGTGCGCGCCGAGAGCTTCCAGAAGATGGTGCAGAAGCTCCCGCTCGAGCGCCTCCTCACCGAGACCGACTGCCCCTACATGGGCCCCGACCGCGAGCGCAACGAGCCGGCCAAGGTCCCGCTCGGCGTCGCCAGGATGGCCGAGCTCCGCCACCTCGACGTCGACACCATGGCCGCCCACCTCGCCGCCAACTTCGAGGCCCTCTTCCGCGTCCCGGCCGCCTGAGCCGCGTCAGCGACCGTGCAGCGCGTTGTGCACCTCGCGCAGGAGCTGCCCGGCGTTGAACGGCTTGGGCAGAAACCGCCGCGACGGATCGGACACGAACTCGGTGTCCTGGATCGACATCGTGTAGCCGCTCGTGAACAGGAACGGCACGTCCCCGCTCAGCGCGCGGATGCGCTCGCTCGCGACGCGCCCGCCCATCTCCGGCATCACGATGTCGAGCATCACCAGCTTGATCTCCTCCCGCCGTTCCTGGAAGACCCGCACCGCCTCGCGCCCGTCCGGCGCCGTCACCACCTGATAGCCGGCGCCGCGCAGCAGGCGCTCGGTCATGCGCCGCATCAGCTCGTCGTCGTCGACGACCAGCACCAGCTCGCCCCCGCCGACCGCCACGTTCTGCCCGGTCTCCGGCCGCCTCAGCCGCGCCGGTGCGCGCACCACGATCGGCAGGAAGACCTCGATCGCCACGCCGCTCGGCTCGCCCTCCGCGTCGCTCACGTTCAGCGCCCGCACGAAGCCCTCGTGCTGCAGCACGATCGATCGCACCGTCGCCAGCGCGATCGCCCAGCGCAGCCCCTCGTGCAGCCCGTGCGACATCGGGTCGAAGCCGCTCCTCACCATCGCCTCGGGCAGCGGCGCGCCCTGGTCCTCCACCCGCAGCTTGGCCCAGCGCCCCTCGCTCGCCCTCGCCGGCAGCGGCCCCGCCTCGTCGCGCAGGCTCGTCGTCGTCAAGCTCAGCCGGAGCCGCCCGCCGTGCGGCATCTGCCGCCCCGCGCGGTCGCACAGGATCGCCAGCACCGTCTCCATGTGCAGCGGGTCGGCCAGCACGATCCCCGACGCGTCACGCGAGACCACCTCGAACTGGATGTGGCTGCCGAGCCGCCGCGCCAGCGAGTCGACCAGGTCCTGCACCAGGTCCTGCAGCGCGATGTACTCCGGGTTGGGCGGCTGCCTTCGCCCGAGCGCCATCAAGCGCCGCGCCCAGTCCAACGCCCCCTGCAGCGCCGCGCGCGCGTCGCCGAGCTCGGTCCGCTGCGGCGGCGGCAGTTGCGGGATCGTCGAGTCCAGCGCCGTGAACGCGACGACCAGGCTCTGGCTCAGCTCTTCGGCCAGCGCGCCGGCGATCTCGGCGAGGCTCGAGCGCCGCGCCTCCATGCGCCGGTTGAGCTCGACCTGCAGCTCGTCGTCGATGCTCGTCAGGAGCCCGACGAAGCGCCCGTCACGCCGCGCGCCGGTCAGCTCGCCGCGGTCGAGGAAGAGGCGATAGCCGTCATCGGGGCTCCCGCGTCTCAGCGCCACCGCAAACGGCGTCTTCGCCGCGAAGTGCCGCTCGAGCGCGACCTCGAGCGCCAGACGATCGTCCTGGTGCAGCGCCTCCTCGTAGGCCGCGCGCGTGCGCGGCAGGCTCGCGCCCCCATCCGGCCCCGCGAACGGCCAGTCCATGCGCCCGGTCGCCAGGTCCCACACGTAGAGCTCGTCCTTGCCCGAGCCCAGCGCCGCGCGCATCAGCTCCTCGACGGTGCTCCTCGCCGGCCGCGCCTTCTTCGCCGTGCGCACCGCCGACAGCCGCCGCTGCACCAGCACGAGACGCGCGTGCAGGAAGCTCGCCCCGAGCGACCACGCGACGAAGTCGTCGACCAGCCCCGCCAGCGTCTCGAGCTCCTGCCCTTCGACCTGGGTCACCGCGACCAGCTCCACCCGCTCGCCGAAGCGCTTGCGCAGCCGCTCCGCGTCCAGCTTGAGCGCCGCCTGCGTCTTGTGCACCAGCAGCGCCGCCAGCTTGTCGTCCTCCTCGACGGGCGGCACGACGTCGGCCGACGGCACCGCGCACAGGAGCTCGAAGCGCCCCGGTCCCAGGGCGCGCGCGAGCTGCAGGCGCATGGCCTGGTCGTCGCCGACGATGATCACGAGCATCTGTGGTGGTCCGTGCCCACGACCTCCAGGAGCTTGCCGGTCGTGAGCCATTGTCGAGTACCTCGCCGGGTCACACGCCCGGCGCTGCTTTCCCCGCCAACGCGGACACGTTACAACCTCCCCATGCGCCGCGCCAAGATCGTCTGCACGCTCGGGCCCGCGACCCAGACCGAAGCCGCCATCGACGCCCTCGTCGCCGCCGGCATGGACTGTGCGCGCCTCAACTTCTCGCACGGCAACCACGAGACCCACGCCCAGGCCGCCGCGCTCGTGCGCGCCGCCGCCCAGCGCGCCGGTCGCCCGCTGGCGATCCTCGCCGATCTCTGCGGCCCCAAGATCCGGGTCGGCCGCTTCCCCGAGGGCCCGGTCGAGCTCGTCACCGGCGCCCCCTTCGTGCTCGGCATGGACGATCGCCCCGGCACCTCCGCCGGCGTCGGCGTCTCCTACCGCGCGCTGGCCGACGACGTCGAGCCCGGCGACCACCTGCTCCTCGACGACGGCCTCCTGCGGCTCGTCGTCGAGCGCGTCGCCCCCGCGACCCCGGAGCGCGCCGCCGAGATCCACACCCGCGTCGAGATCGGCGGCCCGCTCTCGGACAAGAAGGGCATCAACGTCCCGGGCCGCGGCCTCTCCACCCCCGCGCTCACCGACAAGGACAAGGCCGACCTCGCCTTCGCCGTCGACACCCTCGGCGTCGACTTCGTCGCGCTGTCCTTCGTGCGCAGCGCCGCCGACATCGAGGAGGCCAAGCGCCTCGCGCGCGGCACCCCGATCATCGCCAAGATCGAAAAGCCCGAGGCGATCACCAACCTCACCGCCATCCTCGACGCGGCTGACGGTGCCATGGTCGCGCGCGGCGACCTCGGCGTCGAGGCCGGCGCCGAGAAGGTCCCGCTCCTGCAGAAGCGCATCATCAAAGAGGTCAACGACCGCCGCAAGCTCGTCATCACCGCGACCCAGATGCTCGACTCGATGATGCGCAACCCCTTCCCGACCCGCGCCGAGGCGGCCGACGTCGCCAACGCCGTGCTCGACGGCACCGACGCGCTCATGCTCTCGGGCGAGACCGCCGCCGGCAAGCACCCCACCCTGGCCGTGCAGATGATGGACAAGATCATCCGCGAGGTCGAAGCGCACATGCACGAGCGCGTCGGCTCGCTGCGCGAGAGCGCCATCACCGCCGGCGAGTGGCGCTTCGCCGACGCCGCCGCGCGCGCCGCCGCCATCATGTCCTTCGCGCTGCCTCTGTCCGCCATCGTCGTCTTCACCCGCGACGGCCGCACCGCCAACCTCATCGCCGAGTACCGCCCGCGCGCGCCGATCGTCGCGCTCACGCCCGAGCGCAGGGTCGCCAACCGCCTCGCCCTCGAGTGGGGCGTCGCCCCGCGCGTCGAGGTCCCGCCCGAGCACCTGCACGAGGCCGTGCGCGTCGCCAACGGCACCCTCTTGCGCGAGCAGCTCTGCAAGGTCGGCGACGAGATCGCGCTCGTGCTCGGCTGGCCGGTGAGCTCCGGCACCAACACCATCAAGCTCCACCGCATCTGATCGCAACCCAAGGAGACCCCATGTCCCGCCTGCTCTGCCGCCTCGCGCCCGCGCTCGCGCTCGTCACCCTCACCGCCGCGCTCGCCCCGCTCGCCCACGCCCGCCCCTACAACCCCAACCGCGGCCGCACCCACGACCCCGGCCACTTCTTCATGCGCCTGTCGGGCGGCTTCGGCTTCTCGGGCGCGGCCTTCGACGACGCCGCCGAGACGACGCTCTCCGGCGCCGGCGGCATGCTCTCCTTCGCGTTCGGCGCGACCGTCGCGCGCAACATCGCGCTCAACGTCGACCTCTTCGGCCTCAGCATGGTCGAGCCCAACGTCGAGGCCAACGGCCGCGACCTGGGCGAGGCGGACGGCACGCGCGCCACCATCGGCGGCATCGGCATCGGCGCGACCTTCTACGTGATGCCGGCCAACATCTACTTCGCCGGCTCGGTCGGCGTCGGCGTCGGCACCCTCGAGTTCCGCGGCCGCGTCGGCAACATCATCATCGAGGCCGAGGAGGACACCGAGGCCGGCCTGGCGCTCAACTTCATGGTCGGCAAGGAGTGGTGGGTCTCGCGCCGCTGGGGCCTCGGCCTCGCCGCCCAGGCGATCGTCGCCTCGCTCGAGACCGATGAGGGCACCGGCCTCACCGCCTTCGGCATCGGGCTCCTCTTCTCCGCCTCGATGAACTGAGAAGGTGTCTTGATA
>WYBB01000236.1 GCA_011526585.1 Deltaproteobacteria bacterium | reverse complement strand
CCCGAACGATCCGGACCCGAACGATCCGGACCCGAACGATCCGGACCCGAACGATCCGGACCCGAACGATCCGGACCCGAACGATCCGGACCCGAACGATCCGGACCCCAACGATCCCAACGACCCGGCCGGGCCCGTCGAGGCTCGCGCCTGGTGCGTGCCCGAGGCCGCGCCCGCCTCGCCGAGCCTCATCCTGCCCGACGTGCCCGCCGAGGTCTTCGACCGCGCCTGCGCGCTGAGCGAAGATCTCCTCTACCGCGCCTACAACCAGAGCGTCGGCGTCATCCGCTACGTCTGGGAGAGCGAGACCGTGCTCTGGATCGAATACGACAACGGGGAGCCGACCAAGCTCCAGAAGGTCACCTTCGATGACGCCGGCCACCGCGTCGAGGCGATCTGGGGCACGCAGAAGTGGTCGGGCGGGCTCGTCTTCGCGACCTACGACGACGCCCATCGCTTCCGCTGGGACGCGCGCGGCAACCTCCTCGAGACCGCCATCCTGCGCGGCGGCCGCGACTACGTCACGATGGTGCAGCGCGTCGCGGACGGTCGCGTCGTCGAGCGCCACGAGGAGCGCAACCACTATGACGCCGACGCGGGCGAGGTCCGCCCGACGACGCTCAGCAGCACCTGGAGCTACGAGGGCGAGCGCCTCATCGAGGCGCGCGCGAGCGGGCTCGGCCACAGCTGGGTGTCGGTCTGGGCCTACGACGACGCCGGGCGGCCCGTCGCGGTCGAGCGCCAGCGCGACGGCGTCACCGTGCAGCGCATGACCTGGGCCTACGATGCCGACAACCGCCTCGCCGCGCGCAGCGTCATGCGCGACTCGGCCGTCGCCTACGAGGACGGCTTCGACCCCGCCTCGCTCGACACCTTCGGCCCCGGTGCGGCGAGCTACGGCTACGACTACGACTACTGGATGGGCGACCCCTGGGCCGACGCCGTGCCGCGCGTTTCCGATCGCGGCTGCCTCGTCCCGCCGACCTCGGAGAGCTACGGCTACCCCGGCGACGAGGTCGCCTACCAGCTCGGCGTGCCGCGCGACGAGCGCCCGAACGGGATCGGCTTCGCCTACGGCGCCAGCACCTACGGCTGGAACTACGGCGATCTCTCCTGGTACTCGCACACCGGCGTGCACGGCTTCGAGCCGGACCACTACGGCCACCGCGGCCGCCTCGAGACCTCGATCCGCTACGTCGGCGGCCGCATGGTCGAGGAGACGATCACCAACGACGGCGGCCTCCTCACCGACGTGCACCGCACGCGCTCCTTCGACGGTGGCCACCTCGCCGTCGATCGCCTCACGTTTTCGTTCTCGCGCTGGACCCCCGAGGGCGAGCCCGCGCCCGAGCCCGCGCGCTTCGGCCGCGAGCTCCGCTTCACCTGGGACACCAAGGGTCACGGCCAGCTCATCCGGCGCGAGCTGCACGACGACGCACTCGGCCTGCTCGAGTGGCAGTCGACCGCGTACGACGACGCCGGGCGCTGGCTCGCCCACACCATCCACGGGATCGACCGCTGGGGCTCGTCCGCCGCGCTCTCGCCCTACGACTCCTACTCACCCTGCGATGACGGGCCGTGCGGCGGCGGCGCGACGCACCTGCGCATGCACTACGCGCGCACGCTCGACGGCGCCGGCCGCATGGTCGAGCGCACCCAGGCGAGCCCGGACGAGGCCGGCGTGCTCCAGCCGCAGGGGCGCGAGACCTGGACCTACGACGCCGCCGGGCGCGTGCTCGAAGAAAACCAGAACGACACCTACGTGCGCCGCTTCGACTACGACCACGCCGGCCGCCTCGTCTACGAGAGCTGGGACTATCAGGGCCACGGCGACTCGCCCGACGGCTGGACGACCACCGTCTACGACGAGCGCGGCCGCTGGGTCGCGCGCGAGACCTACAGCGGCGGCACCCTGCACAACAGCGAGACGCGCGTCTTCTCGTGCGAGCTCGACCCGTAGCCGGCGCTGTGCCATGAGACCGTATCGACACCAAGGAGCTCCGCATGCGAGACGCGCTCGACCTCCTCCTCCGCCCGGCGCTCTGGGCGATCGCTCTCGCGGCCTGCGCCAGCGGGCAGCGTGCGCAGGACCGCATCGGCGAGACCTTCCCCGAGAGCTGCCAGGTCCAGTGTCACCGCGAGCACCCCGACAGCCTGTACGACGAGAACAAGTGTCTCGAGGAGTGCGGCGTCGGCGATTGATCCGGGGTCGTTCGCGATGCGTCTGGTCTCACCGTGCCGGCTCCGCTATCGTGCGCGACCGATGATCCCACTTCGCCGCGCGCTCGCCTTGTCCCTCGTCTTCAGCGCCGCCTGCGCCGACGATCCCGGCCGCGACGAGGTCGCGATCGTCGCCGCGCCGATCTGCGTCGAGCACTCGCCGACGACCTTCGGCATCGACGTCTCCAAGTGGCAGGGCACGATCGACTGGGCGCGCGTCGCCGCCGCCGGCGTGAAGTACGCCTTCATCCGCGTCTCGGACGGCATCACCACGATCGACGAGCGCTTCCCCGCCAACTGGGCCGGCGCCGCGCAGCACGGGATCCCGCGCGGCGTCTACCAGTTCTTCCGGCCCAACCGCGACGCTATCGAGCAGGCCCAGATCGTGCTCGACCACCTCGCGATCCACGGCATGGGTGAGCTGCCGCCGGTCATCGACGTCGAGGCGACCGGCGAGCAATCGCCCGAGGTGATCGCCGCGCAGGTCGGCCTGTGGATCGACGAGATCGAGACCACGCTCGGCGTGCGCCCGATCATCTACTCCGGCAGCTACTTCTGGGACGACTTCGTCAAGACGGCGGCCTTCTCCGACTACCCGTTCTGGATCGCGCACTACACCTCGGCCTCCTGCCCGCGCCTGCCCCAGGCCTGGAGCGACTGGACCTTCTGGCAGTACTCCTCGACCGGCCGCGTCGACGGCATCAACGGCGACGTCGACATGAACCGCTTCGCCGGCACCGTCGAGGATCTCGCCGCGCTCGTGCCCGACGAGACCTGTCGCCTCGACCCCGACTACCGCGCCTGCGACGGCGCCGCCGAGGTCCACTGCGTCGACGGCCGCCTCGTCGCAAACGCGTGCCTGCCCGGCGCGACCTGCCGCGACGGCGAGTGCGTCGCCGACCAGCCCGAGCCCGGGCCGGAGCACGCCGAGCCCCCCGTCGAGCCGGTCGAGCCCGGCCCCGAGCCGGTCGAGCTCGTCGAGCCGCCGCCCGAGCCGGTCGAGCCCGCGCCCGATGTCGTCGAGCCGGTCGCCGACACCCAGGCGGGCGCCGACACCGCGCTCGAGGTCTCCGCCCCCGACACCGCCACGCCGTCCACCGCCGGCACGCCCGGCGTCCCCGCGCGCACGCTCAGCGGCCGCACCCTGACGCCCTCCGAGGGCTGCGCCGGCGGCTCGCCGGAGGCCTCGCTGCCGCTCCTGGTCGTAGCGCTCCTCTCGGTGAGGCGCCGGCACCGGGCTTGACACGGTCGTCATCGGCCCCGCCCGGCGCGGACGGTGGCGTCATGCTCCGCGCATGCTCGCACCGGCGTGCGCTTCATCAGTCGCGCACGCTGGTGCCTGGGCCCCCGTGACGCGTCGGGTCCGGTGAGAGGCCGCCGCTCACGTCCGGTGTGCCCGCGCTGCCGGGCGCGTCGATGCGCACCCGCCCACCGCCGCCCACGCCACCGCCGTTCGGTCGCTGGCCATCGCGTCGCTATCGCCGTCTCGTTCAGGTTCGGGTGTCCGCCGAGGTCGGGCCGGCTGGACGCCTTCGCACCCGGCCGTCGATCACTCCGCCCGAGGCGCACCCGCTCGCATCACGTGCGGCTCCATCATGCTCGCCAGCCACTGCATCACGACCCGAACGCGCCGCGGCACCTGGCGGCCGTGCGCGTGCACGAGCGCGACCGGCATCGGCGTCGCGGGGTAGTCGGGCAGGACCTCGATGAACGTCCCGTCGGCGAGGTCCCTGACGGCGCCGTAGCGGGGTGTCTGGATGATCCCGAGCCCGGCGAGGCACGCCGCGCGGTACGCGTCGATGCTGTTGACGGTCACGAGGCTGCGCAATGGCTCCTCGTGATCCCGCCCGCTCGCGTCGGTCCAGTCGAACGTCGGCGGCGACGCCTCCAGCGTTTGTGAATAGTGGACAATGTAGTGGCGCGCGAGATCGTCGAGCGACGCCGGCACACCGTGCCGCTGGACGTACGCCGGGCTCACGAGGTTCACCATCGCGAGGAGCCCGAGGCGCTGCGCGGTGAGCGACGGCTCGCGCAGCGACCCGACGCGCAAGACGCAATCGAAACCCTCGCGCAGCACGTCGACGCGGCGGTCGGTCGCGCTCAGCTCGATCTCGAGCTGCGGGTGGAGCGCCAGGAGCTCCGGCAGACGCGGCAGCGCGTGCGTGTGCGCGAACGCCGTCGGCAGGTCGATGCGCACGCGCCCGCGCAGGTTGCGCGGCCCCTGGAACAGCGCCGCCACCTCATCGGCCTCGGCCACCAGGCGCCGCGCGCGCACGACGAGCTGCTCGCCGTCGGGCGTCGGCCGCACCACGCGCGTGGTGCGATGGAACAGGCGCACCCCGAGCTCCGCCTCGAGCTCCTTCACGCGCTGCGACACGCGTGACTTCGACAGCGCGAGCTGGGTCGCGGTGAGCGTGAAGCTCCCGAGCTCGGCAAGGCGCACCACGACGCGCAGCGACTCCAGATCCATTGTCCAATGATACTGCACAGTCAGTCGCGACACCAGCGGCTGATGGGCCGCGCCGAGGTCGCTATAGCTGGGATCGTTCCGCGTCGCGGACCACGACCCAAGGAGCCCGACCATGACCCCGACCCCGACCTCCACCTCTTCGCGCCGCCCCGTCGCCCTCGTCACCGGCGGCGGCCGCGGCCTCGGCAAGAACGTCGCGCTCGCGCTCGCCCGGCGCGGCGTCGACGTGGTGATCACGTACCGCGCGCGCGCCGCCGACGCGGCCGCGGTCGTCGCGGCGATCCGCGAGCGGGACGGGCGCGCGCTCGCGCTCGCGCTCGACGTCTCCGACGCCGACACCTTCCCCGCCTTCGTCGAGGCCCTGCGCGCCGCCGTCGCGCGCGACTTCGGCGGCGACAGGCTGGACATCCTCGTCAACAACGCGGGGATCGGCGGCTACGCGCCGGTCGCCGCGACGACGCGCGCGCAGTTCGCCGAGCTCCAGCGCGTGCACCTCGAGGGCCCGTTCTTCCTGACCCAGGCGCTGCTCGACCTGCTCGCCGACGGCGGCCGCGTGCTCAACGTGTCGACCGGGCTCGCGCGCTTCAGCCTGCCCGGCTACGGCGCGTACGCCATGATGAAGGGCGGCATCGAGACGTTCACGCGCTACCTCGCCCGCGAGCTCGGTCCGCGCGGGATCACCGTCAACACGCTCGCGCCGGGCGCCATCGAGACCGACTTCGGTGGCGGCGCCGTGCGCGACAACCCCGACGTCAACCGCTTCGTCGCGTCGGTGACCGCGCTCGGCCGCGCCGGCGTGCCCGACGACATCGGGCCGGTCGCCGCCTTCCTCACGAGCCCCGAGGCCCGCTGGGTGACCGGCCAGCGCATCGAGGTCTCGGGCGGCATGTTCCTGTGAGGTCGCGAGGACGGTCGGGCCTCGGCCGGACTGCGGATCACTGTCGCGCGAGCTCGAGCAAGACGCTCTCGCTCTGGGTGACCGCGCCCCAGCCTGCCACCGTGCCCTCCGAGGTCACGGCGTAGGAGCCGCGGAACCGATCTTCGTCGAAGGAGCCGCTGATCGTCGCCGTGGTTCCCTCGTACGGGAACTCGAAGCTGAACGAGCCGCTCGCCTGATAGGGACCGCGGATGACCATCGCGTCGCCCGTGCCGGTGCAGATCGCGCCGCTGCTGTCCCAGCTCGGGGTGCGGTCGGTCGCCCCGAGGAGCAGGACCTCGCCGCGCTCGTCCAGCGTCGCGGTCCACTCCCCGCTGCCCTGGCACTCGATCGCGCCGCCGCCGTCCCAGGTGATCACCAGGCCCTGGGTGGTCGTGGCGACGCCCCGGTAGAGGCGCGGGAAGTCCCCGCCCGAGCCGCCCTCTCCCAGGACGAAGTCCTGACGCGCGGCGAGCAGCGCGGGGACGGTGAGGTCGTAGGCGTCCCCGGTCGCGCCGCTCTTGTTCGCGCGGATCTCGAAGCGGGTGTCGGCTATGGCGTCGTAGAGCGTGTAGTAGCCGTCCGCGTCGCTCCGCACCTCGCCCTCGATCCCGAGGTGGGTCGTGTAGGCGACCACGGCGTCGGCGACCGCGCGCCCGGCCTCGTCCGTGACGCGGCCGTAGACCGAGCTCGCGCGCACCGCCACGTCGACATCGACCACGAAGTCGTCGATCCGCGACCCGAGGACGCGCTGGTCGAGCAGGTCGCGGCGGCGGACCGGCAACTGGTAGATCGGCGCGCTCGCCGACGCGCGCACCTCGAGCAGCGCGATCCCGCCGGGCCCGTCGAACGACGCCTCGCCGAGCGAGAGCTCGCTGGTGAGCGCCGCCGGCAGCACGTCCGGCGAGGGGAGCTCGCCGCTGTTGTCATCGGAGCGGGAGGCCGGCACGCGGCGCCAGTGGGGGTCGCGGGCCGGCCGGTCGCCGACGAAGAGCAGGGCGTCGGGCGTGACTTCGAGCGCGTAGCGGATGCGCACGCCGATCCACGCGGGGTCGTCCGCGGCGCGCCTGCGATTCAGCACCGCGAGCAGGGCCTTCCATACGTTGACGCGACCGTGGCCGAAGCGGTCGTCGGGTCCGGACGGGCCGAGGTCGTCGCTCGTGCGCTCGATGAGGGTCGCGATCTCGACGGCGCTCGCGCCGGGGTCGAGCGCGAACATCTCGGCGGCGAGCCCGGCCACGTATGGGGATGAGAAGGACGTGCCCGCCACCACCCTGCGACGCTCGAGGTCGCGGTCGAGCACCGGCACGTGCTCGGCCGGCGCGGCAACGTGAACGCGCGGGCCGTGGTTGGTGTCGCTGTAGGCGCGCTCGCTCTGCCCGGCGAAGTCGAGCGAGGTCGTATCCACGGGATCGAACAGGAGCGCGAGCGTGTTGCCGAGCGGGAGCGCCGTGCCGGAGACGACGATGAGCTTCTGCGCGACCGGGTCGTTGGAGGCCGTGCGCGCCGTGCCGCGCTCAGCGCCCAGGAGGGGGAACATGCGGTCCTCGGTGCTCGCGCCTTCGTTGCCGGCGGACACGACCAGGAGCCGCTCGCCGCGCAGGAGGTCGGCCAGCGGAGCCGCGAAGAGGCGCCGGAGCCGGTCGCGCTGCCCGGGGTCCTCGACCTCGAAGCCCAGCGAGATGTTGACCACGCGCACCTGCTCGGCCTCCGCGGGCGACAGGTTGCGCGCGAGCGTCGCCAGCGCCCCGAGGAGGTAGTCGACGGTGCCGATACCGGTGTCGCAGACCCCCGCTCC
The DNA here is from genome assembly GCA_011526585.1 of Deltaproteobacteria bacterium. Lineage (GTDB taxonomy): Bacteria > Myxococcota_A > UBA9042 > PHBI01 > PHBI01 > WYBB01. The sequence continues at coordinate 26,015 of WYBB01000236.1, read as the reverse complement.
CTCGGGGCAGGCGCCGGCGTCACCCTCGCTGCACGTGATGCTGCGATCGTTGGTGCACACGCCCTGCACGAAGCTCCGCGACAAGAGGAACGGGCGGAACTTCGCGTGCCGCCCGGTGCCGCGCACGTGCTGACCCGAGGCGACGGCCGCCGAGGCGACCTCGAGCCCGTGCAGCGAGCTGCCGGCGTGGATGAGCGCGTTGTCGGCGACGTCGCGCCTGCCCACGGTGAGGGTGCCGACCCCGGTCGCGCCGTCGACGCGGATCCCCGTCGGTTGCACGAGGCGCGGGCCGAGGTCGGTATCGCCCGAGGCGTCGCTCAAGAGGGAGCGCTCGCTCGCCGTCGAGCCCACGGTTGCGCGCTGGTCGTGGAACGAGCCGGTGTCGAGGATCGCCACGATGACGTCCCCCGGCTCGCCGGTGCCGAGGACCGCGTCGGCGAGCGCGTGCGCCGGATGCGTGTCCATCATGTAGTGCGGCCAGTTGATGAACAGCTCGAGGTCGGAGAGGACCTCGCTCGCGTGGCCCGGAGCGGACTGGCGAATCGGCGGCAGGTTGGTGGCCACCGCGTGCGGGAGCGCCTCGAAGGTCAGCGTGGCGAGGTCGACCCCCGGGCGCTGCTCGATCGCCGCCTGGGCGACGAGCTCGTCCCGCCCGTCGACGATCTCGGCGGTCACGACGTTGTAGCCACCGATGAGGCCGATGCGCCGCAGACCCTCGGCCTCGAGCTGCGCATCGATGGCGGCGAGCTCGAGCTCGTCGGAGAAGTCGATCACCAGCCGTCCGCCGACGACCCGCCCGGCGCCGAACGGGTTGGCGATGAGCTGCTCGAACGCGAAGTCGGCCAGCTCGACGTCGATCGGATCGATCGGAGCCGCCGCCTCGCGCTCGGAGCAGCCGGCGAGCAGGGACGAGGCGACGGCGATGAGCGCGCCGGTGCCGACAGGCGACGTGAGAGAGCATGGAGGCATGACCCATGATACCCGGTCCACGCGTGTCGATCGACAACCGCGGCGACTTTGCGCTGCCCTGGGCGAAGGGCCGCGCAGCCGTGAATGCAGTCGGTGTCGTCCTCTTGGTTGACCTCGCGGTCGTAGCGCACGAGACTCGCGGTCTACTCTCAGCTGCGACACGCTCGGCACCGACGGAGGCCCCATGCTCCGCCCGTCACCATGGGTCGCGCTCGTCCTCTTCGAGCTCGGCCTCACCGCATGCCCCGACGACGAGACCGTCACCGTCGCCGACTCGGAGACGCTCGACGCCTTCGAGACCACCCAGGACACGACGCCGCCGGCGGACACGTCCACACCCGAGACGTCCGATGCGCCGGGCGACGCCGACGCCGCGGACACGTCGGCTCCCGAGACACAGGCGCCCGACGCGAGCGCGCCTGACGCGATCGCGCCCGACGCCATCGCGATCGCCGAGCCCTCCTGGGGAGCCGACGGCGCCCTCGTGCGCCTGGGGCTGCCCTCGATCTGGGCGACGACCCTCGGCGGCGGCACGCTGATCGCGGTCGTCGACACCGGCTTCGAGGCGCTCGCCGCGCTCGAGGGTCGCCTGGTGTGGGATCCCGCCCTCGCCAGCCCGGAGGGCGGAGACCCGGACTGGCACGGCACGCCGCTGTCCCATCTCGTCGCCGCGCCGCTCGACGGCGAGGGCCTCGTCGGCGTCTGTCCGGGCTGCCGGCTCCTACCGATCGAGCTCGAGCTCCCCGACGCCCTGGACGACGCGGCGCCCGATGCCTTGCACACCTCGGTCCCCGCCGCCCTGGACGCCGTGGCTGAGCGCATCCGCGCCGCGCTCGCGCATCGCCCCGCGGTCCTGCTCTTCGGGTTCAACCTCGCCTTCGATCACGCCGAGCTGCGCGCCGCCGTCGCCGAGGCCGTCGCCGCGGACGTCGTCGTCGTCGCCCCGGTCGGCAACGGGCGGGGCTCGGCCATCGGCTACCCCGCGGCGTACCCGGACGTCGTCGCCGTCGCCGCGACCCGCGCGCTCGGCGACCTTCCCCTGCCCGGGACCAGCCTCGCGCCCGGCGCCACCATCGCCGCTCCTGGCGCCGTCTTGAGCCTCACCCCCGACGGGCTCGCCGACGGCCTCTCGGGGACCTCGGCCGCCGCCGCCATCGTCGCGGGAGTCGCGGCGCTCGCGCGCGCCGTCGAGCCCGAGGCCGATGCGCTGGCCGTGCGTCAGGCCCTGCGCCACGGCGCGGCACCGCTCGCCCATCCCGCGCTCGGCCGCAGCCTGGGGTACGGCGCAGTCCACCCCGCTGCGACGCTCGCCCGGCTCGCCCTGGCCGGTCCCGATCTCGCGGCGACCGTGCCGGTGATCGCGCCGCGGCGGCCCGTCGCGGGCGCCTCGCTGAGCTGGGGTCTGCGCGTCACCAGCGCCGGCCGCGTGCCGTATCCCGGCGGCGAGGCCGAGCTCTCGCTGGAGGTCGCGGGCGCGGCGGCGGCCTCGTTCACGGTGACCGTGCCGAGCCTCGCGCCCGGTCAGGCGTGGGAGTCGCCGCTCGGCACCTGGCAAGTGCCGGCGGACGCCGACGCCCTCGGCGAGCTCGCGGTCCGGATCCGCGCCGCCGGGGACGATGCGCCCGACAATGACACGCTCGCCCACCTCGTCGCCGTCGCCATCGCCGAGGACGTCGACGAAGAGGCCCCGATCGCGGGCGAGGTCTATCGCGAGGCGGGTCACGCGTGGACGACGCAGATCCCGCTCGACGGCGCGCAGGACGCCCGGGCCGACCTGGTGATCGAGGCGGTGCGCGCGTGGCAGCCGGCGACCTCCGGGGCCGAGACGCTGCTCGCGCTGCGCGTGCGCAACGTAGGTGCCGCCGCGGCGGACCGACACGCGATCCACATCGAGGGCGACGGCGCGGTCGCCGACGACGCCGCCGCGATGCTGCCCATTCTCGCGCCGGGCGAGGTCGCCACGCTCGATGTGCCGTGGATCCCGATCGGGACCGAGCGCCTCGCACCGCGCCTCACCGTGCGCGTGCTCGACGGCGCCGGGGCCGCGGCCTCCGACGCGTGGGACGGCATGTGGGCCCTCACCATCCCCAGCATCGCCGACCTCGCCTTCGTCGAGCAGCCCTACGCCGATCTCGTCGGCCGCACCGAGGTCAAGCTCGACGTGCCGGCGCGCCGCGCGCCCGGCCGTCGCACGCTGCCGCTGCTCGTCTTCGTGCCCGAGGTCGAGCACGATCACCTCGCGCTCTGGTCGGTCTTCGCCTGGGAGGTGCCAGACCCGCGCAAGGTCCAGTCCGTCTGGGGCAACTCGGGCATGGTCAGCGATTTCCACCTGATCCTGCGCATCGCGCGCGTCGCATCGGCCGAGGGATCCGTCCTGCTGGCGCACGACGGCCGCGGTTGGCCCCGGCCCGGTGCGACCTTCGCGGCGGGCCAGGTCCGCGCCGCCCCGGTCGGCGGTCGCGACATGTTCGGCGCAGCGACCACGCCGACCTTGCCGACCACGATCCGCAGGGGGCGCTGGCAGTGGATCGACACCTACGAGGCGGCGGTGCCGACCAGCCCCAGCGACGAGGGCTCGCACGTGATCTACGAGCTGCCCTTCGCCGACGCGCCGGCGGGACCGCGCTACGTCTTCGCCGCGGCCCAGGGCTACGTTCCGGGAGACGGGCCCGCCGCCGGCCTGCAGGAGCTCTCGTGGTCGCGGGTCTTTCGCGTGGAGACGATCGGGCCCCCCGATCTCGGCGACGCGGTACCGGGCCTCACCGTGCAGCCCGTCGACATGCACTTCCACAGCATCCTCGAGTGGACGCAGATCCCCGAGCTCGGCGACCTCTCGCCCTACACCGGCGAGGGCGATCTCGCCGGCCAGATCCTCGAGGCCGGCTGGCTCTCGCTCTACCCGGCCAAGGTCTGGGGCGGACCGCTGGCGATGGCCGTCGCGAGCGCTCACACGATGGGCTTCCTCGAAGGACCCGAGCTCGCGCGCGCCAAGGGCCGGCTCGTGCTGACCGACCACAACGCCTTCTACGCGACCGACCCGACGATCGGCGGCGCGTTCCACACCACGCCGGCGGTCGGGCCCTGGGCCTTCCGGGCCGATCCGTCCTCCGATTCCCACCCCGAGCTGCGCGTGAGCCCGTCGCGCAGCGCCTGGGAGGTCACGCGCCACCTCCTCGGGCGCGCCGGCGGCCAGGAGGTCACGCTCGCCGGCGGCGACAAGCTCCTGCCGATGGTCGGCGGCGCCAACGGGCTCGCCGAGTACGTGCACAAGGGCCACCACCTCCTCCTGCTCGGCGGCGACCGGCCCCTGCTCGGCCCCTGGCACGGCGGGCAGACGACCGGCGTCTTCCAGAACCCGCTCACGATCGCCTACACCTTCGCCGACCTCACGACCCACGAAGACAAGCCCGTCGGTTTCGCCGCGCACCCTCGCCACGAGAACCCAGCGCAATGGTCGGACGAGGATCTCGACCAGGCGGCCGGCTTCGTCGGCGCGGCCGCGGTGCACACCAAGGGCGGCGGCGATCCCAGCTTCGTCTTCAAGGGGGTGCAGGTCTGGAACACGCGCACCGACTGTGCGTTCAAGCCACTTACCACCGATTTCTTCTCCCATATCAACCCCTTCGCCGGCTTCGCCCGGTCGAGCCGGCCCTGGCTCGCGAAGGTCGACGTGAGCTCGCTGACCCGCGCCGTGGACGAGCGCTGGCTCGACTCCGACGTCTACCGCATGGGCTACGGCCTGCCGTCCGAGTACCAGCCGAACTTCTGCGCGCCGGTCGAGACCCCACATCGCCGGGAAGAGGAGCAGGTCTTCCGCGATCTCGTGCGCAAGGGCCTCGTCTATCGCATGCCCGATCGATCGCGGATCATCCGCAAGATCTTCGGCGTCAGCGGCTCGGACGCCCACGGCGACTTCAACGGCGAGATCGGGCTCGCCGTCGCCAGCGTGGACGGCGTGATCAAGACGACGATCGGCGGGGAGGAGATCCCCTCGACGAGCCACGTGTTCCCGTTGCTCCAGGGCGTCGAGCGCGCCAACGCGGTCTTCGACCTGCTCAGCTCGCTCGCGAACCCGACACGCGCGATCGCCATGGCCTACGTCCAGCGCGTGTTGCGCAGCGCGATCAGGGAGGCGCTCAACGACGGCTCGGCCGACTTCGACGCCCTCGATCTGATCAAGCACTACATCACCGACGGATCCTTCGGAAAGACCTACACCGCCGCGCTCCTCGACGGCGGCGAGGACCCACACGAGGCCACGATCGACGCGATCGCCAGCGGGCGCAGCGTCATGACCGACGGGCCGTTGATCTATGCCGCCCTCGACGTGCAGCCGCCCTTCGACTCGGACGACACCCTGGTCTGGGACGAGTACTACACGCCGCCGACGAGCATCGCCCACCCGAGCTTCGACCGCGACGGACGTATCGGCGGCGCCGGTCCCTACGACCAGGGGCGCACCGCGCTCTATCCGGTGCTCGGCGGCGCGCCGACCTCCTACGTCACCCTGCTCGGCGTCGAGGCAGCGAACCCGCCCGGGCACGACGTGGCGCTCCACCACCTGCGGTGGCGCGTCATCGAGCCCGCCGCCGATCGCGAGCCGAGCGCGCCGATCGTCCCCGGCGTGGTCGTCGCTGGCGACGAGATCTCCCTGGAGTTCAAGCCCGAGGGCCTCCCCCGGGCGCCGGTCGCGGACAACGCCGCCATCCTCGTCTCCGCCGCCGGCGAGCCGGCGTTCCTCGTCGGCGGCGACGAGACGCCGTGGCTGCGCTACCAGGCGCTGTCCAACCCGATCTACGTCGCCTACATCGCCGGCTCGATCACCCACCAGCTCGTGCTCGTCGACGAGGTCCTCTTCGTGCAGTTCACGGGCGAGTTCGAGCTCGGCGTCAGCCTCGCGCCGGAGAGCGCCGGTGAAGCGGCGCAGTGGAACGTGCGCGTCAAGCAGTTCGCGGCGGGCAAGTCGATCAAGCAGTGGGCGGTCTGGGACTGGCGCGCGCTGCCGCACACGTTGGAGTCGTCCGAGACCCACGCGAACACGCTGCTCACCCTCGTGTCTCCGCTGATCCCCGTCACGCTTCCCTTCTGGTGCCTCTCGTGTCCCGAGGGCGCGAAGACCCCCGAGGGCGTCTTCAGCTACGCCTTCATCCTCGAGGCGCCGCGCGCGTGGGGTGGCGCGCCGCTGAACTCGGTCGCGTTCCTCGAACAGATCGGGGTCCAGCCCGAGCAGGAGATCCCGCCCGACGAGACCGGCGGCGGGCCCGACGAGAGCGACGTCATCGACGAGACCGGCAGCGAATGCACGCGCGACGCCGATTGTGGCGCCGCGAGCGGTCCCTGCCGGGCGCGCGCCTGTGTGCTTGGCCACTGCGTCGACAAGCCGGCCGACCAGGATGAGGTCTGTCAGGACCTCGGCCGCTGCGTGCTCGCCGGCACGTGCAAGGTCGGCACCTGTGTCGGCGACGCGGTGATGTGCGAGGCGCGACGGTGCCAGGTGCACACCGGCTGCGACGCCGCCGGCACCTGCCTCTACGATCCGGCGCCGAAGGAAGACGAGCCGTGCGACGACGCCGTCGCCTGCACGAGCGACTCGGTCTGCCGCGCGGGGCAATGCGTGGCGAGCACGCTGGACCACGCCTCCTGCGAGCTGGTGCTGGGCTCGCTGAACGCGGCCTGCACCGCGGCGCGTTGCGAGGCCGACGGCTGCCACTACGCGGTGCGGGCCGCCGCGTGCGACTATCCGGGCGACAGCGAGTGCGCCGGCGGACAGGGGCAATGCGTCGCCTGGGGTGCCGCGCCCATGCCCGATCACGGCGAGCTCGGCCGCTGCGCCCCGGTGGTCGGCGACTGCTGCGTGACCCACGGCGACTGCCAGCACCTGATGCTCGCGGCGGTGGCGGGCAGCGGCCAGCACCCCGACTGCGTGTCGGCCTCGTGCGAGGGAGGCGTGTGCGCGCTGACGACGCGTCCGGCGGGCACGGCGTGCCGCACGAACGATCCCTGCCGCGCGTGGAGCTGCACCGAGTCCGGCCGCTGCACCGGCGGGCTCCTGGTCGAGCCTGTGCCCGAGGCGTGCCAGTGCCAGGACGAGGCGGACTGCGTCGCCAGGGCGGCGGCCACACTCGGCAGCGCCGAGCAGGCCGCCTGCGCGACGGCGACCTGCCAGGACGCGGGCGCCCTGGGCAAGGTCTGCATCTACGCGGCGCGCACCGGCGGCGCTTGCGACCCGGCGGCGGACGCCTGCTGGCAGGGGCGCTGCGCGGCGGACTTCCGCTGCCTGCCGGTGGCGGGCGCGGCGACGCCTCCGGGCGTGCCGGCGCGGTCGCCGGGCGCCTGCGAGGATGGCAACGTCTGCACGACCGACGTGTGCGCCGGGCCGTTCGTCGAGGGCGCCGACCACCGCGGCTGCGTCAACGTATGCCCGACCCCGGACGAGCCGAGGGCGTGCGGCGACGGGGGGCAGTGCCAGGCGCTCGCGGACGGCGGCTGCGAGTGCAGCGACCCGCACGCGGCCTGCGGCGCTCCGGGCGACTGCGACGACGGCGACGGGTGCACGGCGGAGTCCTGCGACTCGGGTCGCTGCGGGCACACGCTGGTCGTGCCCGGTGACGCGCTCGCCGCGCCGCAGTCGCCTGCCTGCACCCGGTACGTGGGGCGGCGCGTGGTCCTCAACGAGAGCTTCCGCGTCGAGCTGAGCACCTCCCAGCTCCTGACCGACGACAACCTGACCCGGCACGCGGTGGGAGCGGTCGCCGGCTGCAGCTGGGACATCGCGCACGACTTCGCCGAGACGGTGTGTGCGCCCGACGACGACCGCTGCACGACAACCGCCTGCGATCCGGCCGATGACCAGTGCAAGCACACGCCGATCGCCTGCGCGCCGGACAGCGACCTCTGTACGACGACGGCGTGCGATCCGGCCGACGGCCAGTGCAGGCACACGCCGATCGCCTGCGCACCCGACAGCGACCTCTGCACGACGACGGCGTGCGATCCGGCCGACGGCCAGTGCAGGCACACGCCGATCGCCTGCGCGCCGGATGACGATGCGTGCACGACGACCGCATGCGATCCGCTCGACGGCCAATGCAGGCACACGCCGATCACCTGCGCGCCCGACGCGGACCCGTGCACGACGACCGCGTGCAACCCCGCGAGCGGCCAGTGCACGCACACGCCGATCACCTGCGCACCGGATGGCGACGCGTGCACGACGACCGCCTGCAACCCGGTGAGCGGCCAGTGCACGCACACGCCGATCACCTGCACGCCGGATGGCGACGCGTGCACGACGACTGCCTGCGATCCCGGCACGGGTCAGTGCCTGCATACGCCGATCTCCTGCGCGCCCGACGCGGACCCGTGCACGACGACGGCGTGCGACGCCTCCGATGGTCAATGCAAGCACACGCCGGTCGCGTGTGTGCCGGATGACGATGCCTGTACGACGACGGCGTGCGATGCCGCCGATGGTCAATGCAAGCACACGCCCCTCATCTGCACGCCGGACGACGACCTCTGCACCGACACCGCCTGCGATCCGGTGGACGGCCAGTGCAAGCACACGCCGACCGTCTGCACGCCGGACGACGATCTCTGCACGGACACCGCGTGCGACGCCTCCGATGGTCAATGCAAGCACACGCCGCTCACCTGTGTGCCGGACGACGACCTCTGCACCGACACCGCCTGCGATCCGGTGGACGGCCAGTGCAAGCACACGCCGATCGACTGTGACGACCTCGATCCCTGTACCGCCGACGCGTGCCTCGACGGCACCTGCTCGCACCCGCTGGACTGCCTCTCAGAGTCCGAGTGCGGCAGCGATCCGCGCTGCATGGAGACCTGGTTCTTCGACCCGAGCGTGATCGAGCACGACGACAGCGAGTTCGGCTGGGTCACTCCGTCGCTCCAGACCCTGCCGCTCTTCGACGCGCTGGGGGAGATGGGGACGACGGCGCTCGTCAGCTTCGCGCAGGGGCCGGAGCCCGACGGCAGTCGCGGCCTCTGGATCAATGACGTCGGCGAGCTCACGACCGTCTCGGTCCTGACCATGCAGACCGACGGCGGCCATGTCGGCTTCGCGATCGATCCCGCGCCATCGCCCGTGACCGGCGCCGAGTGCATCGTCGAGCTCGAGATCACCGTGCACTGGAGCACCGCCAACGACCAGTACGTCGCATTCCTCTCGTCGGACTGGCCGCTGGCGGCCTGGATGGTGGACGCGGACGCCACGCCGATCGAGGGCACCGAGGTGAGCTGGTCGGCGCCGCCGCCCGATCCGCCGGGCGGCGAGCAGGATACCCTCGTCTGGGCGCCGCCGGACGCCGCCAGCTTCTGCGACCAGGCTCGCGGCGTCGTCGTGGCGATCCCCCTCGGCGGGATCTGGATCGAGCGCCTGAAGCTCACCGCACGGCCATGACGCCGCGAGCCGGGCCGTACGCCGCGCAAGCGACCGGCCGACTGACGCCGCAGACGCCCACCGCAGCCCGATTTGCGACAACCGGTCAGTCCTGGATTCGCTCCTTCGAGCGCACCTCCCAGCGCCCGACGCCGTGCGGCAGCGCCCTGACGCGCCCGAGCCAGGCGAGGTGCTCGGCTTCGGGCACGCGGCAGGGCAGGGGGATCGGCTCGAGGCTCGCGAGTGCCACCCACTGCTCGCGCCCGAGCGGCGGCACCACGATGCTGTCGGGATCGACCGAGACGTCGCGATCGGCGGGGATGCGCAGGTTCGAAAACGGCACGAAGATGTCCTGGCGCGGCCCGATCCAGAAGAGCGTCACGTACGCGGCGCGCGGCACGCGCATGTAGTAGATCACCTCCTGGAAGGGCACGTACTCGTGCGCGTCGCCCCAGACCTCGAGGCTCATCGCGTCGCTCTGGTTCTGGGTCGCGAGCAGCGCCTTGACGAAGCGCGCGTGGCCCTCGATCGCGCAGCCGCCTTGCCGCCACTCGATGCGCAGCTCGGTCTGAGCCTGGAGCCGCGTCGCGCTCGCGCCGCCGGCGCCGCCTTCGATCTCACGCCGCTCGCGCCGCGCGTCGGCATCACGCTCCCGGCGCGCCGGGCGCTCACCGTCGTCCTCGGCAGCGCGTCGCCCGTCGGCGGGACGCGGGCGTGGCTCGGCCGCACCGCCCGGGTGGGTCTCCGCCGCGACCCAGCCCAGGAGCATCACGCTCGAGATCAACGCCCTACGGTGCGATGGGGACAGCACGGCCCCATGCTAACACACGGCGCCCCGGTCCCGCTTCCCCGCGGGCGCCTCCTCGCTGCTCAGGACTTCGAGTAGTTGTTGCGGTTGTCCTGCCCCTGCGTGCACTTGAAGCAGGGCTTGTCCTTCTGGGTGAGCGCGTTGGCATCGACGAACATCGCCATGCAATCGTGCACCGACATGCGCTTGCCGTAGCCCCTGCAGTGGAACGTGACCGGCTCGACGAAGCTCTTGGGTTGCATCAACATCGGACGACTCCTGCGTGCTTGCCGCCGTGACCTCCGTCGACGGGGGTCGCGACGGCGAAGGACGGGCTTGTACCCGAACTCGGTCACGGTTTTCAAGCGCAACAATCGCTCGTGAAACCCGCATCTTGACCGGCCGGGCTTGCGCCGCGGGCGCGCGGGGCGGTAGATGCCTCGGCCGTGCTGCACCTCGTCTCGATCGCCAAGTCCTACGGCCCGCGCACCTTGTTCGAGGGGGTCTCCTGGCACGTGCCGCCGGGCCAGCGCGTCGGCTTCGTCGGGCGCAACGGCGCGGGCAAGACGACGATCTTCCGCATCATCGCCGGCCTGGAGAGCCCCGACGAGGGCGAGGTCGTGCGCAGGAAGTCCTCGCGCCTGGGCTATCTCACGCAGGAGCCCGAGGACCTCGGCGACAAGACCCCGCTCGAGGCCGTGCTCGAGATGGGCGGCGAGGCGCGCGCGCTCGAGGCCGAGATCGCCGGGCTGGAGGCGGCGATGGCGACGCGCAGCGACGACGCGATCCTCACCCGCTACGAAGAGGCCAGCACGCGCTTTGCCCAGCTCGGCGGCTACCAGCTCGAGGCCGAGGCACGCCGGATCCTCGCCGGGCTCGGCTTCACCGAGCGCACCATGCTCGCGCCGATCCCGACCTTGTCCGGCGGCTGGCGCATGCGCGTGTCGCTCGCGCGCCTCCTCTTCGCGCGCCCCGACCTCCTGCTCCTCGACGAGCCGACCAACCACCTCGATCTCGCCACGTTGATCTGGTTCGAGGAGTTCCTCCAGACCTACCCGGGCACGATCATCGCCATCTCCCACGATCGCGCCTTCCTCGATCGCTTCTCGCAGTCGATCGTCGAGCTCACCGCGCGCGGCGTCGAGGTCTACACCGGCAACTTCACGCGCTACCTCGAAGAGAAGGTCGCTCGCCTCGAGCGCCTCGAGAAGGCCGCCGCCCAGCAGGAAAAGCAGCTCGCCCAGGTCGAGCGCTTCATCGAGCGCTTCCGCTACAAGGCCTCCAAGGCCAAGGCGGTGCAGTCCAAGGTCAAGGCGCTCGACAAGGTCGAGCGCATCGAGGTCGTGCGTGACGCCGATCACGCCCCGCGCTTCCGCTTTCCCAAGCCGCCGCGCTCGGGCAAGGAGGTCGTACGCGTCGCCGGCGTCTCCAAGCGCTACGGCGACAAGGTCGTCTACCCGTCGATCGATCTCACGCTCTGGCGCGGCCAGCGCGTCGCCCTCGTCGGCCCCAACGGCGCCGGCAAGTCGACGCTCTTGAAGCTCCTCGCCGGCGTGATCCAGCCCGACGGCGGCGAGATCGTGCTCGGCCACGAGGTCAAGCGCGCCTACTACGCCCAGCACCAGCTCGACACCCTCGACGCCCGCAACACCGTGCTCGCCGAGCTCGAGGCGATCGCCAGCTTCGATCAGATCCCGCAGTGCCGCGGCATGCTCGGCGCCTTCGGCTTCTCCGGCAAGGACGTCGACAAGAAGGTCGCCGTGCTCTCCGGCGGCGAGAAGGCGCGCCTGGCGCTCGCCAAGCTGCTCTTCGATCCCGCCAATCTCCTGCTCATGGACGAGCCGACCAACCACCTCGACATGGCGAGCTGCGATGTGCTCGAGGAGGCGCTCGAGGACTACGACGGCACGCTCGTCATCATCTCGCACGACCGGCACTTCATCAACGCGGTCGCCAACGTCGTGATCGAGGTCGACGGCGGTCGCATCGAGGCCTACCCCGGTAGCTGGGACGAATACGAGGCCAAGAAGAAGGCGCTCGCCGCCGAGCAGGCCTCCGCCGGCGCGACCACCTCCGCTTCCAACGCGGGCAACAACGGCGGCCTCACCCAGCGCGACAAGAAGCGCCTCGAGGCCGAGCTGCGCCAGGCCTTCAGCCGCGGCACCCGGGACCAGAAGCGCCAACTCGACGAGGTCGAGGCCAGGGTCGCGCGCGCCGAGGAGGCGCTGCTGGCGCTCGACGGGCAGCTAACCGATCCAGATTTCTTGAAGGATTCGTACAAGGTGCGTGAGGCCTTCCAGCGCCGGGAGGCGTTGGTCCGCGAGCACGCACACCTGATGAGCGACTGGGAGGAGCTCTCGCTGGAGCTCGAGGCCAGGAAGGCCGAGCTCGATCAGAAGCTGGCCGCCCTCTGACAGAACGCCGAACCGCGAGGTACGATCGATGAGCCACAAGCACTCCGACGCCGCCTTCTCCCGCGCCAAGCGCCTCTTCCCCGGCGGGGTCAACAGCCCGGCGCGCGCGTGCCGCTCGGTCGGCTGCGATCCGGTTTTCGCCGCCAAGGGCGACGGCGCCTGGGTCACCGACGTCGACAACAACCGCTACCTCGACTACGTCGGCGCCTTCGGCCCGATGATCCTCGGCCATGGCCGCCAGGAGGTGCTCGACGCGATGCGCGCGCAGCTCACCCATGGCCTCTCCTTCGGCATGCCGACCGAGCTCGAGTCCGAGCTCGGCGCGCTCATCGTCGAGCACGTGCCGGGGATCGAGCGCCTGCGCTTCGTCTCCTCGGGCACCGAGGCGACGATGTCGGCGCTGCGTCTGGCGCGCGGCGCGACGGGCCGAAGCAAGATCATCAAGCTCGAGGGCTGCTACCACGGCCACGCCGATCACCTGCTGGTCAAGGCCGGCTCGGGCGCGATGACGCTCGGCCAGCCCGACTCGGCCGGCGTGCCCGGCACCGTCGCGCGCGACACGCTGGTCTGCCCGTTCAACGATCTCGAAGCGATGCAGGCGCTCTTCGACGCGCACCCCGGCGAGATCGCCGCGGTGATCCTCGAGCCGGTCGCCGGCAACATGGGCGTGGTGCCGCCGGAGCCCGGCTACCTCCAGGGCGTGGTCGCGCTCTGCAAGAAGCACGGCGCGCTCTCGATCTTCGACGAGGTGATGACCGGCTTCCGCGTCGCGCTCGGCGGCGCGCAGGCGCGCTATCACGTCACGCCCGACATCACGACGCTCGGCAAGATCATCGGCGGCGGCATGCCGATCGGCGCCTACGGCGCGAGCTCGTCCCTGATGGCGACGATCGCCCCCGAGGGCCCGGTCTATCAGGCCGGCACCAACTCGGGCAACCCGGTCTCGGTCGCCGCCGGCCTGGCGACGCTCAAGATCCTCGCGCACGGCGGGATCTACGAGCGCCTCGAGCACCTCGGCAAGGCGCTGCAGCGCGGCCTCGAGGAGGCGCTCGCCGCCGCGAGCGTCGCCGGCACGGTGCAGCGCGTCGGCTCGATGATCACCCTGTTCTTCACCGAGCAGACGGGCCGCAGGATCAAGCAGCTCGACGACGTGCCCGCCTCGGCCAAGGCGCGCTTCGGCGCGTTCTTCCGCGGCATGCGCGAGCGCGGCTTCCTGCTGCCGCCCTCGCAGTACGAGGCCTGGTTCATCTCCGCCGCGCACAGCGACGACGACATCGGCGCGACCATCATCGCCGCCCGCCAGGCCCTCGGCGACCTCTGAAAGGACCGTAGGGGCGGCCCTCGTGGCCGCCCGGACCGTTGACCGTCAGTGCAGCTGGTCGCGCCCGCCGGGGTAGACCTTGAACTTGCCGCGCGGCGGTGGGCGCCGGCCGCCGAAGAGGCGCTTGAGCTTGGGCATGAAGATCCCCGGGCGCCAGTTGCCGGTGACGAGCAGCCAGCCGGCGATGGCGCCGCCGAAGTGGGTCTGGATCGCGACCCCGCCGCGCGGGTTGGCGACGAAGAAGAGCAGATCGCCGACGATGGCGATCCAGATGATCCAGCGCGCGCGCACCGGCACGACGAAGAAGAGCAGCATCGTCGCGTTGGGAAAGAGGATCGAGTAGGCCGCGAGGAGGCCGAAGATCGCGCCCGAGGCGCCGACGATCGGGATGTCCCAGCGGCCGCCGAAGAGCACGCCGACGAGGACCGAGAAGAGGCCGGCGATGACGCCCGTGAGGAGGAAGAAGCGCAGGAAGTTGCCGCCGCCCCAGCGCCGCTCGAGCGTTGGCCCGAGGAAGTAGAGCGCCATCGCGTTGAAGAGGATGTGCATCAACCCCTCGAGGTCGTGCAGCCACATGTAGGTCAGCGCCTGCCACACGTGCAGGCCGGGCACGACCTCGCTCGGCGTGAGCATGAGCTCGCCGTAGGCGTCGAAGACGAAGCGACTCTTGAAGAGGTTGATCGCGATGGCGCAGAGCAGCCAGAGCCCGCCGAGGACGATCAGCAGGCGCACGACCATGCGGGTCGGGCGCGGGAAGGCGAGCTGCGGTTGCTGGGCCAAGCGGTCCGCCTCAGCCGGCGTTGAGCTTCTCGAGGACCTGCTTGGTCAGGTCGTGGTCGGGCTTGGTGAAGAGCACGCCCTGCTCGCTGCGGTTCATGATGATGTCGTACGCGCCTTCCTTGGCGTAGTCGGTCAGGATCTTCTCGAGCGAGGCGAGGATCGGCTTCATCAGCTCGACCTCTTTCTTCGCGAGCTCCTGCTGGTTCTTGAGGTAGAGCTCCTGCAGCTTGAGCAGGCCCTGCTGGTACTCGAGGACCTTGGCCTTGCGCTTCTCGGGCGTGGCCATCTCCGACTGCTCCTCGATCTCCTTCTTGAGCTCGAGCAGCTTCTTCTGCTCGACGTCGAGCTCCTTCTGCTTGTCGTCGAACATCTTCTTGAGCTTGCTCTTGGCGGCCTTGCCCTTGGTCGACGTGTGGATGACGTACTCGACGTCGACCACGCCGATCTTCAGCTCGGCCGCGTGCGCGTCCTGCACGCCGGCAAGCGCCGACAGGGTCAGCATCAACACGAGGCTCGAAACGACGAGGATGGACTTTCGCACGGGGCTCTCCAGGGCGGAAACGTGGGGCAATTAGCCTCGCGGCTGGCCGATGTCAAACGATGGATGCGGCCTTACCGGCGCCTCGCGGCGTGCGAGCGATGAACCGGGCGGCGCCGGGCTCCATTCCTACGGGCCCAAGGGCTCACGCGCTACGGGCGTGCGGGGCGCGGCGCGAT
The DNA here is from genome assembly GCA_011526585.1 of Deltaproteobacteria bacterium. GTDB lineage: Bacteria > Myxococcota_A > UBA9042 > PHBI01 > PHBI01 > WYBB01. Next base: position 10,626 of record WYBB01000236.1, on the reverse strand, counting down.
CTCGGCGAGCACCGCCCGCATGAGCGTGCGCAGGAAGGCGTGGGCGCCAGGCCGATCGAAGAGGTTCTTCGGATAGACCATGCGGATGTCGAGGTGATCCCCGGGGCGGCGGATCACCAGCACCGGCTTGTCGGTGGCGCCGTAGCGGCTGTGCAGCCTGATGTGCTCGACGCCAAAGGCGCGCGCCAGGGAGCCCTCGTCGAGCGGCGCCACCGAGGCGACGTTGCTGATGAAGAGCGCCGGGTTGAGCCCGCGCGACGCCTTGAGCACGCCGCGCCGCACGAAGTCCGGCATGCGGCGGCGGTCGAAGCCCTCGATCGCCTGGATCCAGTCGAGCGCGCCGCGCAGGAGGAAGTCGGCGCCGGGGTCGAGCATCTCGCGCCGCCACGGGTCCCGCTGGCCCTCGACCGGCATGCGCACGCGCGACCAGGCGAACTGGTTGGCGACGACGCTCCTGAGATAGCGAGGCGGCCGGAGGTTCACCGCCCAGTAGGCCTCGAGGCGGCCGCGCTCGCCGCGCTCGGCGTTCCAGGCGGTCGCCCCGCTGAGGAGCCCGACGAGGAAGAGGCGGTCGAGGGTCGTGCGCAGGGCGCGCGCGGCCTCGTCGAGGGCGCAAGTCTCTTCGCGCGAGAACGCGAGCTCGATGGCGTCGGGATCGAGGGCGCGCGGGTCTCCGCCCTGGCCGCGCACCTGGGTGGAGCGCATGCCCGAGAGCAGCTTGAGCCCCTTGAGCCAGCCCGGCCCGCGCTGGCTCGTCAGCGACTCCGGCAAGGCGCCGGCGAGGTGCGCGATCTCGTTGTTGTGCAGCAGCGAGGTCGTGCCGTGGCCGTAGTAGTCGAGGAGCTCGGCGCTCGAAAACGGCAGCACGCGCCGCACCGGGTCGGGCCGGCCGAGGTAGCGCGACATCAGCGAGTCGAGCAGGCAGTGGAGCCCCGAGGCGTCGACGGCGCCGTGGTTGTAGCGCAGGAACAGGTGATCGGCGCCGGGCGTCGTCACGAGCGTGAAGCGGCACGAGGGCGCGCGGTCGAGCGGCAGCATCGCGTCGACGAGGCGCTGGCGGATCCGCTCGAGGGTCGGCTCGTCGTCGGCGCGCTCGATGTCCAGCGGTGCGACGGCGACGCGCTGACGCGCGTCCCAGTAGACGGCGGCGCCGAAGGTGTCGGTGCGGCTCAGGCGGCCGCGCAGGAGCGGGTGCTTGTTGACGGTGTAGCGGATCGCGTCGGCGAGGCGCTCGCGATCGAGCGGCGCGGCGCGCACCTCGAGGACCTGGTACCAGGAGCGGGCGTCGGCCTCGAGGTACTGCTTGCCGTAGTGGAACGCGAGATCGGTCGCGGTCAGCGGCACGACGTCCGCGTCGGCGTCGCTGTCGAGCGTGCTGCTCGTCGGGCTCGTGTCCACCGTCCCCCCTGGGTGCGCCGCGAACTCGTCGACGAGGCGGCCGAGCGCCGCGACGGTCGGCGCGGAGAAGAAGCGGGTCAGCGGGATGTCGACGCCGGCGCGCTCGTCGAGGCGCACCACGACCGAGACGGCGAGCAGCGAGTGACCGCCGAGCGCGAAGAAGTCGTCGTCGCGCCCGACCCGCGGCAGGCCGAGCACCTCGGCGAAGGCCTCGGCCACCGCGCGCTCGCCGGCGGTGCGCGGCGGCTCGGCGTCGTCGCCGGCGTGCGGAGCTGATCCGACAGCTCGCCACGGCCCTCGGCCTGCTCTCTGATCTGATCCGACAGCTCGCCACGGCCTTCGGCCTGCTCGCTGATCTGATCCGACAGCTCGCCACGGCCTTCGGCCTGCTCGCTGATCAGGGGGCGGCGGCAGGGTCCGGCGATCGACCTTGCCGTTGGGCGTGAGCGGCAGCGTGGCGAGGAAGACGAACGCCGAGGGCAGCATGTACTCGGGCAGCTCGGCGGCGAGGTGCTCGCGCAGGCGCGGCTCGAGGCGCTGCCCGCGCGCCGTGAGCAGCGGGTCGGAGGCGAGGGTCGGGCTCGGCGAAGGGCCTCGCGTCGGCGGGTGGGCGATCGGCTCGGCGGCGACGCGCACGACGACGTCGTAGCGGTAGCGGTTCATCTCGGTCGGCGCGGCGCCGGGCTTGGCGCGCACCTCGACGGCCGTGACGTGCGGGAAGCGCTCGCGCAGGGCGTGAAACCAGCGCCGATCGAGCACGAGCTCCTTGTCGCGGCGCACGCGCTCGGCGACGCGGCGCGCGAGCTCGACCGGTGGCAGCTCGCCCGAGCACGCGCGCTCGATCTCGCCGTGGAAGGCGCCGAGCGTCGCCAGGTCGCGCACGTCGCCGACGAAGATCGCGCCGCCGGGCGCGAGGTGGTCGAGCGCCGCGGCGAGCACGCGCTCGAGGTAGCCGGCGCTCGGGAAGTACTGCACGACCGAGTTGAGGATCACCGTGTCGAAGCGCGCCTCGTCGAGCCAGGCGAGGTCGTGCGCCGGTGCGACCTTCAGCGCGACGTTGGCGGGAGCGTGGCGCGTGAGGCCGGCAATCGCCTGGGCGGAGAGGTCCGACGCGGCGTAGCGCTCGACCTGCGGGGCGAGGCGGTGGAGGAGGAGCCCGGTGCCGCAGCCGATCTCGAGCACGCGCCGCGGCGAGAGCCGCATGATGGCGTCGACCGTCAGCTCGACCCACTCGCGCATGTGCGCCTCGGGGATCGGCTGGCCGGTGAACGAGCTCTTCCAGCCGCGCAGATCGAGCGCCGGATCGGGCGCGGCCCCGGCGTAGGTGTCATCGTAGAGCGTGCGCCAGCGCGCGACGTAGTCGTCGAGGAGCGCCGCGTCGTCGTCCCGGGTGGCGACGACATGGCTCACGAGGCGCGCGCCACTCGGGTGCTCGGCGACGGTGGTGATCGCCTCGCGCACGGCGGGGTGAGCCCGGAGCACGGCGTCGATCTCGCCGAGCTCGATGCGATAGCCGCGGAGCTTCACCTGATCGTCGATGCGCCCGAGGAACTCGAGCTCGCCGTCGGGGCGCCAGCGCGCGAGGTCGCCGGTGCGATAGGCGCGCTCGCCGTCGGGCCCGGTGACGAAGCGCGCGGCGGTCTCGGCGGGCAGGCTCAGGTAGCCGAGGCCGACGCCCACGCCGCCGAGCACGAGCTCGCCCGGCACGCCGATCGGCGCGAGCGCGCCGGCCGCGTCGAGCACCCAGGCGCGGGTGTTCGGGATCGGGCGACCGATCGTCGGCGCGTCGTCACCGGGTTCGACGAGGGCGCAGGTCGCCACGACGGTGCATTCGGTCGGGCCATAGTGGTTCAACAAGCGAAACGGCAGGCCGGCGGGCGGGCGGCGATGCAGCGCGGCGCCGCCGACGTTGACGAAGCGCAGGCCCTCGGGCCAGCGCTCGACGGAGGCGAGCTCGTAGAGCGGGGTCGGCACGAACGCCGAGGTGATGCCGTGGGCGGCGATCCAGGCGAGCAGGCGGGCCGGCACGCGGCGGGTCTCGTCATCGGGGAAGAAGAGGCTGGCGCCGGTCAGGAGGGCGGGCCAGATCTCGAGGATCGACGCGTCGAAGGACGGGCTCGCCACCTGGCTCACGCGGTCGGCCGGGCCGAGGTCCTCCAGGCGCGCATGCCAGATCGCGAGGTTGACCACGCCGCGGTGCGCGACGACGACACCCTTGGGTCGCCCGGTCGAGCCCGAGGTGTACATCACGTAGGCCGGATCGTCGGCGGTGGTGCCGGGGTCGGCGGGCGCGCGGTCGGCGCGCGCGTCGAGATCGACGATGACGAGCCGGGGGCCGAGGTCCTCGAAGGTCGGCCGTCGCGACGCGCTGGCCGCGATCAGCGTGAGCGACGCGTCCGAACAGATGTGCGCGAGGCGGGCCCGCGGCAGCTGCGGGTCGAGCGGCACCCAGGCAGCGCCGGCCTTGAGGGCGGCGAGCTGCGCGACGATCAGCGCCGGACCGCGCTCGAGCCCGAGGCCGACTCGCGCGCGTGGGGCCAGGCCGCGCGCCTGGAGCTCTGCCGCCAGCGCGTCCGAGGCGCGGTCGAGGTCGCCATAGGTCAGCGCGTCGTCGCCGCCGATGGCCAGGTGGTCGGGCGCCTTCGCGACCTGGGCGCGGAAGAGCGCGTGCAGCGTGGAGGTCGCGGGAAATGGCGCGGCGGTCGCGTTCCAACCGTCGAGCTGCGCGCGCTCCGCGCTCGAGAGGAGCGGGATCGCGTCGATCGGCAGGGCGGGATCGGCGGCGACGGCGGCGAGCACGCGCTCGAAGTGCTCGAGCAGTCGGCGCATGCGCCACGGCTCGAAGAGCGCCGCGCTGAAGAAGAGCTCGCAGGAGAGGCCGCCGTCGATCTCGCGCACGTGCAGCTCGAGGTCGAAGCGGGTGGTGATCGCCTCGATCGGCATGCGCGCGACCTCGAGATCGCGCATGGCGACCTCGGCGATCGGCGTGTTCTGGTGGGCGAAGACGACCTGGACCAGGGGGTGGCGCGAGGGGTCGCGCTGCGGGTTCAGCTCGGCGACGAGGTGCTCGAAGGGGAGGTCCTGGTGCGCGAAGGCGTCGAGCGCGGTGGTCTTGATCCGTTCGATCAGATCGCCGAAGGGCCGGGCGGGCTCGATCGAGGTGCGCAGGACCAGGGTGTTGACGAAGAGGCCGACGAGGTCCTCGGTCTCGGCGTGCACGCGGCCGGCGATCGGCGAGCCGATCGCGAGGTCGCGCTGGCCGGTGTAGCGATGCACGAGCGCCTTGAAGGCCGCCAGGAGCACCATGAAGAGGCTCGCGCCGCGCGCCTCGGCGAGCGTGTGCAGCGAAGTCGTCAGCGCCGGATCGAGGCGAGCGGTGACGCGGCCCGCGCGGCTCGAGAAGACCGGCGGGCGCGGGTGGTCGGCAGGCAGCTCGACCGGGTCGAGGCCGGCGAGCGCGTCTCGCCAGAAGGCGAGCTGGCGCGCGTGCACGCCCTCGAGCCAGGCGCGCTGCCAGGCGGCGACGTCGAGGTAGCGGCAGGGCAGGGGCGCGAGCGCCTCGGCGCCGTGGCGGTGATGATCGTAGAGGCGCCCGAGATCGCGCCGCATGAGCGCCTGCGACCAGCCGTCGCTGGCGATGTGGTGGATGACCAGGAGGAGCACGTGCTCGCGCGGCGAGAGGCGAAAGAGCGTCGCGCGAAAGGGGACGTCGGCGGCGAGGTCGAAGGGCGCGAGGGCGAGGCTCGCGATGCGGGAAGAGAGCTCCGCGGTGTCGAGCACGATCGGCGCCGCGAGCGGGGGGCGCGCGGGCAGGATCTCCTGGTGGGGCACGCCGGCGGGGGCGAGATAGCGCGTGCGCAGGGGCTCGTGGCGGAGCACGAGGTCGGCGAGGGCGCGGCCAAGCGCGGCGAGGTCGAGCTCGCCGGTGATGTGCAGCGCCAGCGACAGGTTGTAGGCGGGATCGTCCGGCGCGAGGCGGTGCAGGAACCAGAGCCGCTCCTGCGCGAAAGACAGCGGCCCGCGCGGGTCGGACGTGCGGGCGAGCCCGGGGCGCGGCAGCGCGGGCACGGCCTGTCGCGAGTCGAGGGCGCGGGCGAGCGCACGCACGGTGCGAGCGGTGAAGAAGAGGTCGAGCGGCAGCTCGAGGTCGAGCGCCTCGCGCACGCGCAACGCGACTCGCGCGGCCATGAGCGAGTGGGCGCCGAGGGCGAGCAGATCGTCGTCGGGGCCGACGGCGGCGCGCTCGAGGAGCTCGGCCCAGATCGCGCCGAGCGTCGCTTCGGTCGCGCTCGGGTTGGGCGAAGGGGTCGCGCCGACGACGGTGGTGAGCGCGGGATCGGGCAGCGCGTGGCGGTCGATCTTGCCGTTGGCGTTGAGGGGCCAGCGCTCGATCCGGACGATGGCGCTCGGCACGGCAAAGGGCGGGAGCCGGGCCTCGAGCCACGCGCGCGCGTCGTCGGTCGGGGTGCCTTCGACGTAGGCGACGAGGCGCAGGTGCGGATCAGCGCCGCGAGCGACGACGAGCGCGCGCCTGATCCCAGGGCAGGCGGCGAGCGTGGCCTCGATCTCGCCGAGCTCGACGCGCTGGCCGCGGATCTTGACCTGCGAGTCGGCGCGGCCGAGGAGCTCGAGCGCGCCGTCGGCGTGCAGGCGCGCGCGATCGCCGGTGCGGTAGGCACGGTCCTCGTGCGTGACGAGAAACGATCGGGCGGTGGCCTCGGGGTCGTCGAGGTAGCCGCGCGCGACGACCGGACCGACGACGACGATCTCACCGCTGTCGCCCGGCGCGACCGGTCGGTCGTCCGCGGCGAGGACGCGGAGACCCGCGGGATCGCCGGTCGTGGGGCGAATGAATCGCTGTTCATCGTCGCCGTGCTCGACCCGGCTGAAGACCGTCGCCTCGGTCGCACCGAAGGTGTCCAGGAGCGTGCGGCCGCGCTCGCGCAGGGTCGCAGCGAGGTCGGCGGGCAGGCGCTCGCCGTGGGTGACGATCGCGAGGTCGGGGTGGCCGCGCCAGCCGGCGTCGACGAGGGCGCGCAAGAGCGATGGCACCGCGCGGATGAAGGTCACGCCGTGGGCGGCGAAAAAGGCGATGAGGCGCGACGGGTCGCGTCGCGTCGCGCGGTCGGCCAGCGCGATCCGCGCACCCCGGGCCAGGCCGAAGAGGAGCTCGAAGACCGAGGGGCTCCAGGACGCCGCCGTGATCGCCGCGAGGGTGTCGTCGGGGCCGAGCAGCGCGCGATAGGGCGAGCACGAAAAGCGGGCCGCCAGTTGGCCGTGCTCGATCATCACGCCCTTGGGGCGGCCGGTCGAGCCGGAGGTGAAGATCACGGTGGCGAGGTCGGTGGATGCGGGGCCGGCGGACGCGGCCGGATCGAGCGTGGTCGCCGCGGGGGCCGCGCCGGGCGTGAGCGCGTCGAGGTCGATGAGCTCTGGTGCGTGCGCGGCCAGGCGTGGGGCGTGGGTGGCGTCGGTCAGGACCAGGCGCGCCTTCGTGCGGGCGATGAGGTCGATGAGGCGCGCGTCGGGGTGATCCGGATCGAGCGGGACCCAGGCGCCGCCCGACTTCAGGACGGCGATGAGCGCCACCGGCAGCCAGGCCGAGCGCTCGACGCAGACCGCGACCGGCACCTCGGGGCCGACGCCGCGCAGCCGCAGGAGATGAGCGAGGCGGTTTGCCCGAAGCTCGAGCGCGCCGCGGCTCAGCATGAAGTCGTCACCGACGACGGCGACGCGCTCCGGATCGGCGGCGGCGAGCGCCTCGATGGCGAGGTGCACGAGCGGCGGGCCCGGGTCGATCGGATCGGGCGGATCGGGCGGATCGGGCTGCGCGCTCATGGTCGCCGCCGGCGGATGCGGACCGCGATGCTGCCGGGCTCGGGGCCGCTGATGGCGGCGCGCGTCGGTCGCACCGGGCGCTCGGGGTGCACGAGCTCGAAGCGGTAGCGCTCGAGCAGCGCGTCGAGGATGAGGTTGCACTCGAGCTGGTTGAAGGCCTGGCCGAGGCACTTGGCGGGGCCGGCGCCGAAGAGGATGTAGTCGAAGCCCTTCTCGGCGGCGTTGTAGCGGGCGCGCACCTGGCGTCCGGCTTCGGCGCGCGACAGCGCCTCGGTGCCGCGGAGCCAGCGGTCGATGTCGACGGTGTAGGGCTCGGGGTAGCGCTCGGGATCGTGGTGCACCGCGGTGATCTCGGCGAGGAACAAGGCGCCGGCCGGGTAGGCGAAGGCGCCGATGCCCGAGTCGGGATCGGGCCCGACCTCGCCGGCCGCGGTCGAGGTGCGCGCGGCGGCGACGACCGGCGGATAGCGCCGGCCGATCTCGTAGAGCAGCGCCTGCTGCACGGGTCGTTCCTCGATGAAGGCCGGGCGCGCCACCTCGCCGGGGCGCTCGGCCCGGAAGGCGGCGAGCTCGTCGAGGTAGCGGCGCTCGAGCGTCGGATCGAGGCCGAGGTGATAGAGCACCCAGGCGAGGGTGTAGCCGGTCGTCTCGTGACCGCCGAAGAGGATCGGCACGAGCAGGGCGTAGAGGCGGTCGTCCGACGGGGGATCGGGCGGGCCGTCGCCGTCGCCGCCGAAGAGCACGTAACGCAGGAGCGGGATCTCGAGCTGCGCCGGGGTGAGCGCGCCCTCGGCGTGCAGCGCGCGGATGCGGGCGCCGAGCTCGGCGAAGATCCGCTTGGCGACCGCCAGCTCTTCCATCATGCCGCGCGAGTCGAGGAAGTAGCGCGCGGTGGCGAAGTAGCGCAGCACCTCGCGCAGGGCGTCACGCAGCTCCTCGCCCATGCGGTCGAAGCGCGCGTCGTGCACCGGGCCGAAGGCCGCGCGCAGGATCATGCGGAAGGCGATACGCGACATCAGTACGCTGCCGTCGATCGGCTGCTCGGGGTGGGCGTCGATGAAGGCGTCGATCTCGGCGACGACCTCGTCGAGCGCGGCCACCATGCCCGGCACCAGGTCGTCGAGGGCGCGCGCGCCGACCAGGCGCAGGCTCAGGCGGCGGTCGTCGCGCCAGGTGGCGTTCTTCTGCATGCGCCCTGCGAAGAGGCCGGCGCCCTGGGCCTCGTCGGTCGCCTTGATCGAGGGGGTGCCGATCGCCTGCGCGAGCACGTGGTAGGGCACGACGCCACGATCGAAGTTCGGGCTCGTGAAGACCTCGCGCAGCGCGGTCTTGCCCTTGACGCAGTAGATCGCCAGGAGCGGGCCCGGGCGGCGCACGTAGCCCGAGTCGACCGCGTTCGGCCCGAAGTCGACGAGCGGCAGGTTGGGCACGGTCATCGCCCAGGTGTCGCCGTCGGGGGTGTGTGGATCGACCGGCAGCCCGCGCGCCCGGCGCTCGTGTGCGCGCTGACGGTTTGCCCCGTAGCGCGCCGCGAAGACCGGCGCCTGCAGGGTCGTGAGATCGGTGCCGCGCGCCGCGGCGCCGAGCACGCCGAGGTACTCGCGCGGCACGCGCGGATCGATCCCGGTGGCGCGCTCTTCGATGAGGTCGTGCAGGATCCGCAGGGGGTTGGCGGGGCGACCCGCGACGCGCCAGTCGAAGGCCCGGGCGTTGAGCGCGCGCACCAGGCGGTGGCCGGCCTCGGTCGCGACGCGGTGCAAGAGGCTCGGGCCGACGCGCTGCGGCGGCCGGAAGAGCGCCTGATCGGCAGGCAGATCACGATGTCTTCGTCGCCATCGCCATGGGCGAGCCCACGCGCCGTTGTCCATGCCGCTCACCCCCGCACTTCGACGTGACGCCGTCGAGGTTCAGCCCATGATGCGCCGGGTGAAGGCCGACGTGAAGACGGAATCCGGGTCGAGCTCGCGGCTGAGGGCGCAGAAACGCTCCCAGCGCGGGTAGCGCGGGGCGAGGGTGGCGCCGTCGGCGAAGAAGAGCTTGCCCCAGTGGGGCCGGCCAAGGGCGGCGAGCGCCATCGCCTCGAAGCCCGTGAAGTAGGCGTCGCTGTCTCTGCTCGTCGCCATGTAGGCGCCGAGCTGGCAGCTCTCGCGGCCGAAGGCGGGCGAGAGGTGGCAGGCGTCGGCGGCGACGAAGCGCAGCTCCTGCACGAAGTTCACGCGCAGGCGGCGCCGCGTGATCATGCGCTCGAGATCGCGCAGGACCTCGGGCACGGCGTCGAGCGGCAGGCCGTACTCCATCTCGAGGTGGCGCGGCGGCATGGCGACGTTGAAGATGCGGTCGCTGCGGTCGACCTTCCTGCGCTCGCCGAAGTAGGACCGGCCGACCAGGCGGTTCAGCGCGGGCACGGCCGAGGGCAGGAGGCGGCCGAGGCCGAGGATCGCCGGGAAGACCGTCTGGTTGATCAGCTGGTCGGCCCTGCGCGAGAGCGCGCTGGCGCCGGCGCGCGGCGCGCTCGTCGGGTTGGCGGCGAAGATCTGCACCCGCCCGGTGTGGGGCAGCCACCACGCCTTGAGGTGGGCGTGCTCGCGCGCGAGGGCGACGACGGTGCGCGCGGCCTCTTCGAAGGGCAGCGACCAGGCGCGCTCTTCGAGGTCGAAGGCCTCGCGCACGCGCAGCGTGAGCTCGGAGATGACGCCGAGGCAGCCGAGGGAAACGCGCGCGGCGTCGAGGAGCTCGAGCGATACGTCGCCGTCGTCGTCCGAGAGCGCGCGCACCTCGCCGGTGCCGGTGACGAGGCGCATGGCGACGACCTGGGTGGCGAGCACACCGTGGGTGAGGCCGGTGCCGTGGGTGCCGGTCGAGATCGCGCCGGCGACGCTCTGCTCGGCGATCGAGCCGAGGTTCTCCAGCGCGAGACCGTGCGCATGCAGCGCGGCGACGAGATCGAAGAGGCGGGTACCGGCCTTGACGGTCACGCGCAGGCGTTCGCGATCGACGGCGACGATCCCGGCGTGGCGGTCGAGCGAGACGAGGTGCCGATCGGTCAGCGCCGCGTCGCTCCAGGAGTGGCCGGCGCCGACGACGCGCAGGCTCTCGCCGCGCTCGCGCACCTCGCGCACCAGGGCGACGATCGCCGCCTCGTCGGCGGGGGTGTGGCGGGCGATGGGGACCGAGCGTTGGTTCTTCGCCCAGTTCACGAAGGGCTGTCGAGGCATCGTCGACCTCCTCGCTCCAAATGAGCATCGCGTGAAGGCGCTACCGGACGGCCACGAGGGCCGCCCCTTCCATGATGCGTCTCCTGTCAACACGTGATTGGCGATGCCGACCCGAGCCTGCCTCGATAGGAGTCCGGTCCTCGTTCCGCGCTGCTGCGCGACCTTCCATCCGTTG
>WYBB01000235.1 GCA_011526585.1 Deltaproteobacteria bacterium | reverse complement strand
TCGGCCGCCCGGTCTTCGTCACCGTGATCCTCACGCTCTTCATCGGCATCATCCTGCGCACGATCATCGTCGCCGCCTGGGGCACCGATCCGCGCGGCATGCCGACCCCCTGGGACACGATGGGCACGCTCACGCTCGGCTCGGCGCGCATCTCGCTCAACGCGCTCGGCGCCATCGCCGCCGGCGCGCTCGCGCTCGTCGGCTTCTACGTCCTCATCAAGCGCTCGCGTCTCGGTGTCGCCATGCGCGCGACCGCCTCCGATCAGGAGGCCGCGCTCGCCCAGGGGATCCCGGTCGGCCGGGTCTTCTCCGCCTCGTGGTTCATCGCCGGCGCGCTCGCGGCGCTGGCCGGGATCTTCCTCGCGATGTTCCCGCGCACCGCCGACGTCAACATGGGCTTCATCGCGCTGCGCGCCTTCCCGGCGGTGTTGGTCGGCGGCCTCGAGTCGGCGCTCGGCGCCGTCGTCGCCAGCGTGCTGCTCGGCGTCTCGGAGGTGCTGGCCCAGGCCTACATCAACCCGGCGCTCGGCCAGTTCGGGCGAGGCTTCCACGAGGTCTTCCCCTACCTCCTGATGATCGTCTTCCTCGCCGTGCGACCCTACGGCCTCTTCGGCCAGCGCCGCGTGGAGCGCGTCTGACCATGCCGATCCGCCCGCTCAGCACGCGCTACGAGGACGAGCTCCGCCTCTTCCCCGACTTCTGGCACAAGGTCGGCCTCGCCCTGCTCGTGCTCCTGCTCATCGCGATCCCGACGCTGGCGAACGATCGCTGGCTCGGCCTCGCCAACGACGCGCTCATCACCATCGTCGGTGCCTCGGCGCTGATGATCCTCACCGGCTTCGCCGGCCAGGTGAGCCTCGGCCACGCCGCCTTCCTCGGCCTCGGCGCCTACACCGCCGGGATCCTGGGCACGCACCTCGAGGCGCCGTTCTGGCTCGTGCTGCCGGTCGCCGGTCTGGTCAGCACCCTGATCGGGCTCACGGTCGGCCCGCTCGCGTTGCGCCTTCACGGCCTCTACCTCGCCATCGTCACGCTCGCGCTGCTCTTCATCGTACACCACGTGCTGCTCTCGCTGCCCGATCTCACGGGCGGCTCGGCGGGCCTGGCCGTGCCGATGCACACCTGGTTCGGCGCCGCGCCCGAGGCGACCTCCTTCGGCGACTTCTGGGACACCACCTCGCTCGGGCCGCTGACCCTCGTCTTCGAGCAGAAGCTCTACCTCGTCTTCGTCTTGCTCGCGCTCGTCACCGTCGTCGCGACCAAGAACATCGCGCGCTCACGCACCGGCCGCGCCTTGATGGCGGTGCGCGATCACGATCTCGCCGCCGCCGTGCTCGGCGTCGATCCGGCGCGCGCCAAGCTCATCGCCTTCGGCCTCTCGTCGTTCTTCGCCGGGATCGCCGGTGCGATGTACGCCTTCAAGGCGCAGTTCATCACCGTGGCGCCGCCCTTCGATCTCTTCATGAGCATCGAGTACATCGCGATGATCGTGCTCGGCGGGATCGGCACGACCTTCGGCGCGGTCTGGGGCGCCGTCGCCTTCACGCTGCTCAAGCCCGCCGCGCACGCCATCGGCGGCGCCCTGCCCTTCGTCTCGTCGCTGAGCTCGAACGAGCAGGAGCGCCTCGTCTTCGCGCTCATCATCCTCGGCTTCCTGCTCTTCGAGCCGCTCGGCCTGGTCGGCCTGTGGCTCCGCGTGAAGCGCTACTTCCTCGCCTGGCCATTTCGCTATTAGCCGGACGATCTGGAATCGATCAGAACGGCACGTCGAAGGCCATGGTCACGCCGACGACCGACTCGTCCTCGCCGTGGATGTCCCAGAGCCGGAGGTTGGCCAGCGCGAGGTGCATGCGCGCGTCGCTGTCGCCGAGGTGCGCGCTCAAGCCGAGACCGAAGCGCACGCCGTAGCTCGTGACCGGGTTGTCGAAGATCGGATCCTCGTCGCCGGGGTTCCTCAGGTCGATCTCGTTCGAGGTGAGCGGCACGCTGACGACGCCGGAGACCGCCACCCACGGGGTGAGGTAGGGGTTGACCCAGCCCGCCATGACGCCGGCGTCGAGCGACGTGAAGAGCCCGCCGGCCGAGCCCCCGAAGCCGAGCCCGGTGGTCCAGCCGACGTGCGGGAAGTCGCTGACGAAGCTGCCCTTGAGGCCGACGCGCGCCGAGAGGATCGCCGGGAACTCGTCGGTGTCCTCGTCGAAGATCACCGCCGCGCCTTCGGCCTGGATCTCGAGGCCGTCGGTCAGCCCTTCGCGGTAGCGCAGGTTCAAGCCGACGAGGTCGGCCGCGTCGAGACCGACGTCGCCAAAGCCGATACCACCGGACACCGTGCGCTTGCCCTCCTCGAGCGGCACCGGCTCCTCGGCCGGGACCCAGCCTGCCGGTGGCGAGAACGCGTGGTTGGAGCAGGCGGTGGCGGCGAGCGCCAGCGAGGCGAGAACGAAGAGGGAGCGATACGAGTGGTCGAGCTTCATGGGAGCCTCCAGGGGCGAGATGCGCCTCCACGCAACGCAAGCGGCATGCCACGCCCGCTTGCACCGCACCACGCGGCCGCGCCGAGCGATTGTCCGGTCGCGCGCCCGGACCTGGCGTGCGCTTCATCCACGCGCCCGGACGAGCGCTTGTCCACTCGGGCGTCACAAGGGATAGTGCGCGCATGGCCGAGCCCGATCCGCTCTCGTGGGGTGTCAAACGTCAGAGGAGCGGCACGCGCCTCTATCGCTCGCTGCGCGGTGTGATCCGCGGCGCGCTCCGCGTCTTCTATCGCACGGTCGAGGTGACCGGCCGCGAGAACCTCGGCAAGAGCACGCCGACCATCCTGGCATCGACCCACCCGAACTCGATCGTCGATCCGCTCCTGCTCGGGATCCTCGAAGAGCGGCAGGTCACCTTCTGCGCGCGCGACGGCCTCTTCAAGATCCCGGTCTTCGGCGCGCTCTTGCGCAGCGTCGGCGCCATCCCCATCGCGCGCCCGGAGGACAAGCAAGCCGCCAAGCACAACGAAAAGGGCACGCACGCCTCGAACGCCGAAGCTCCGGGCACCGCCGCGCTCGACGCCCAGAGCGGCGCGGCCCCCAAGCCCAACGCCAACGCGCGCGCGTTCTCCGCGGCGCGCGAGGTCCTGGCTCAGGGCGGCGTCATCTCGATCTTCCCCGAGGGCAAGACCCACGACAACCTCAAGGTGCACCGCCTGCGCACCGGCGCCGCGCGCATCGCGCTCGACGCCGAGGCCGAGAGCGGCTGGACCCGCGGCGTCGGCGTGGTGCCGGTCGCGCTCAACTACCTCGTGCGGCAGGCCTTCAGGAGCGACGTGCACGTCGCCTTCGGCGCGCCGATCCCGGTGGTCGAGCTGCGTGCCCGCTGGGAAGAGGACCCCAAGGCCGCCGTGCGCGAGCTCACCGATCGCATCGAGAGCGCGATGCGCGACCTCGCCGTGCACGTCGATCAGGTCGAGGACGAGCGCATCATCGCGCAGGTCACCTCGATCATCGTCGACATCCGGCGCGAGCAGGGCCTCGACACCGCCGGCCAGACCCCCTCGGAGCGTACCGCGCTCGTGCGGCGCATCGTCGACGCCTATCGCTGGTATCAGGAGATCGAGCCCGAGAAGACCGCCGAGCTGAGGCGCCGGCTGCAGCGCTTCCTCGAAGAGCGCTCGGCACTCGGCCTCGGTGGCGACTCGGCGGCACTTCAGCACCGCACCGAATCGCAGAAGCGCTTCGCGGCGCAGCGCCGCTTCCTCGTCCTCGGCTTCCCCGTCGCGCTCTACGGTCTCGCCGGCTCGATCGCGCCCTACCTCGTCCTGCGCGGCGTGCTCGCCATCGCGCCGCCGCGCAAGGATCGCATGGCGCTCACCAAGATCCTGGTCGGCGCCGCCAGCTTCCTCGGCGCCTGGACCGCGCAGACGCTCTTCGTCTCCGGCCTGGTCGGCCCCTGGTGGGCCCTGGTCTACATGGCCTCCCTGCCGCCGAGCGCGCTCATCGCGTTGCGCTGGGTCACCGAGGCGCGCCTGCACCGCCTCTCGCGCGGCGGCATCAAGGCGCTCGTGCGCCACGCCGATCGGGTCGAGGCGCTCAAGGCCGAGCGCGAATCGCTCAAGGCCGAGCTCGCCACCCTGCGCGACCGCTACCTCGCCTCGCCGCGCGCCTCGTCCTGAATTGCGGCTCAGTCAGGGCGGCCGTAGCGGTCGCGTAGCCCTCGCATGTGGTGGTCGATGGCGGCGATGCCGCCGTCGGCGTAGATCCGACGGAAGCGCCCGCGCCAGGTCTCGAGCAGCGAGACCCCGTCGACCGCGACGTCGAAGGCCTGCCAGCTCGGGCGCCCGCCCTCGGTCTGCGGCGGGGTGCCGATCAGCTCGAGCACGACATCCTGCGGCCGCCCGCCCTGCTTGTCGGTGATGAGCAGCGCGACCTCGGCCTTGTCGCAGCTCAGGCTCACGCTCTTGACCTGCATGCGCGACGCCAGCGGCGAGCCGAGCTTCTTCAGGTAGCGGCGCCGGAGCGTCTCCTCGAGCGTCTCGCGCCAGTCCCTCTTCTGGTCGTCCTCGGCCGCGTCCCAGGCGTCGCCGAGCGCGAGATCGACGAACTGGTCGAAGTCGACGAGGCGCTCGAGGAGCTCGTTGACGCGGGCCTCGAGCACACGCTCGCCGGCCGGGCCCGACACCCGGTTCCGGTGGATGCGCACGAGCTCGGCGAAGGCGAGCTCGACCTCGCTCTTCGCGGTCTTGCCGTCTTCGAGGCAGATCGGCTCGGGCGGCGGTGGGGGCGGCGCCGGCACGCTCACCTCGTCGCCGTCGCCGACGACGTCCTCCGCACGAGCGGACAGAGGCGCGCCGGCGACCGTGAGCGCGGCGAGCAACCGGAGCCATCGTAACGACTTGAGCACCCCGGCATGTTACGCGCGGAGCCCGATCCACGGCAATCACCGCGCACGCGCCGGCCGGCCCGAGCTCGTCATGCGGGTCCGATCAGGGTCCCATGAGGGTCGGCAGATCGATCGCCCAGGCCGCCTCGCGCGCGCGCACCAGCGTCTCGGGAGACACGCCGAGCGCCGCGAGCGGGTAGCGGCGGACCGTGCCGTCCCAGCTGCCTGACCAGAGCGCGCCGGCGCCGAGCGCGATCTGCGCGACGCGCTCATGGTGTCCGCCCAGGACGGCGAGCAGTCGGCCGTCGCGGCCGTGGAGGCGCGTCGTGCGCGCGCTGGTGGCGACCGCGACGAGCGCGCCGGAGAGCTCGACGTCGAGCGCGTCGGCGACCGCGATCTCGCCGCGCGGGGCGCCGTCGTGCGCGTCGACGAGGCGCACGCGCTCCGCCGAGGCGATGGCGACCACCGCGCCGTCGATGGCCACCGCGCGCGCGTCGAGCCAGCGCCCGACCTCGGCGAAGGTCGCGAAGTCATCGGACAGGATCGCGACCTGACCGCTGCCGTCGTGCAGGGAGACGGCGTGGGCGCCGCCGGGATCGATGTCGAGATCCGAGGCGTTGACCGCGCCGGTGATCGCGTGCTCGGTGCCGTCGGGGGCGAGGCGCAGGCAGCGCACGCCGTAGCCGCATGCGAGGACCGTGTCGTCGGCGAGCACCTCGACCCGCCGGAACATGCCGCGACCGAGCTGGCCGTATGATGCCAGGGTCGCGCTGTCGAAGACGCGGATCCCGTCGAGATCGAAGGCGGCGACGTAGAGGCGGGAGCCGTCGCGGCTCGAGGCGACGCGCTTGACGACGCGCGGTCCGAGCGTGGCCTGCACGTGACCGCGCCCGTCGGCGCGCCAGGTGTCGATGCGGCCACCGCCGCGCGCGATCCCGACGCGCGTGCCGTCGGGTGAGATCGAGAGCCCGGAGATCCCGAGATCGCCGCGCGCGCCGAGCACGTGCGGGGCGGGGCGATCGCCGGGATCCCAGCGCACCGCGCGCGTGCGCCCGATGGTCCAGAGTCCTTCGCGGGTCCAACGCAGCGCGCTCGTGTCGAGGCTCGGCAGGCGGCGCGCGTCGAGCTGCGGGGCTCCCTCGCCGGGCACGACCAGGCGCACGCCCTGGCCCTCGCCGAGCACGGCGATCAGGTCGCCCTCGGGTGACCAGGCGACGGCGAGCGCGGTCGAGAGCCCGGTGTCGACCGCCCGCGCGTCGCCGAGGGCGAGGTCGAGCACGAAGAGCTGGCCGGGCTCCGAGGCGAGGGCCAGCCGCATCCGGTCGGGCGCGATCGCGAGCGCGCGCGACGCGATGGGGACGGGATGACGCGCGAGGCGATCCGGCGCGCCGAGCGCGCGCACCGTGACCACGCGCTCGTCGCAGCTCGCGACGATCGACGGCCGCCCGTCGACGACGCCCACGACGGCCGCCTCGGCGTTGCCGACGCACACTTCGATGAAGCCGCGCGGCGTCAGCGCTCCGTCGGCGGCGACCTCGAAGGTCTCGGCGCCCCAGCCGTAGAGGGCGAGCACCTGGCGGCCGGTCACGAAGTAGCGCGCCTGTTGGCGGATGCGCGCGCGATCGATCTCGCGTCCGTCGCGATCGAAAGCGACGAGCTGGTTGTCCGGGGTGGCGACGACGATCCATTCGTCGACGAAGAGGACCTCGCTCACGCCGAGGGGCCTGCGCCACGACAGCGCCGGCTCGCCCGAGCCGAGGCGATAGAGGCTGAGCGCCTCGCCGGCGCAGGCCGCATGCCCGAAGGCGTCGTCGACGGCGCGCGGCGCGCAGGCCGGCAGGGAGACGACCGCCAGCGGGCTCGGACGCGCGGCGTCCAGCGCCATCAAGGCCCCGCGCGCGCGCGCCGCGAGCGCGTCGTCCGCGCCGTCGGCGAGTGAGAGCGCGTGGGCGGCGAGGACCTCCGCCTCGGCGCGCTGACCGTCGGCGCTGGCGGCATCGGCGCGCGCCTGGAGCGAGCGCGCGAGGTTGAGATCGGACTGGCGCAGCGCCTGCCGCGTCCGGGACTCGGCCGCGAGCGCGCGATCCCGCTCGTCGACGATGCGATCGGCCGCGCCGACGCCGAGCACGGCGAGCGCGATCAGCGCGATCGCCGCGACCGCGAGCGGGATACGCCATGCCTTGACGAGCCGCCCGAAGAGCTCGAGCGGCGAATAGGGGTGCGCGGAGACGCGGCGGCCATCGAGCCAGGCCGCGACGTCGGCTGCGAGCGCGCGGGCGTCGGGGTAACGCGCGGCGGGCTCGCGCGCGAGCGCGCGGCTGGCGATGGCGACGAGCTCGCGCGGCGCGGTGGGCGCGGCCTGTTCGAGCGGCGCCGGCGCCTCGCGGCGAAGGCGCTCGAGGATCGCCTCGGTGTCGGTGCCGGTGTACGGCGGAGCCCCGGCGAGCAGGTGGTAGAGCGTGGCGCCGAGGCTCCACACGTCGGAGCGCGCGTCGACCCGGACCTCGTCACCCACGACGGCCTGCTCGGGGCTCATGTAGGCGGGCGTGCCGACGAGCTCGCCGAAGAGCGTCTCGGCCGCCTGCCCGCGCGGCAGCACCTCGCGTCGCCACGCCGCCTCGTCGTGCTCGACCGGCCTGGCGACGCCCCAGTCGACGACGACCGTCTCGCCGAACTCGCCGATCATGATGTTGCTCGGCTTGAGGTCGCGGTGCACGATCCCGGCGCGGTGCGCGAAGGCGACGGCCTCGCACGCCGCGAGGAAGTGCCGCATGTAGCCGAGGCGCGCGGGCAGGCCGGCGGCCCCGGGCGAGGCGGCCAGCGCCTCCTCGAGCGAGCGCCCGCGCACGAGCCGCATCGTATAGTAGAGGCGTCCGTCCGCGCCTTGACCCGCGTCGTAGACCGAGACGATCCCCGGGTGGTCGAGCTGCGCGGTGATCCAGGCCTCCTGCGAGAGGCGGCGCGCGTCGACCGAGTGCCGCGGCTCCTTGAGCGCGACCTGCCGCCGCAGTCGCCGATCGAGCACGAGGCGCACGCGTCCCATGCCGCCCTCGCCGAGCGGCGCGACGTCCTCGTAGCGCGCGCGCTCGTCGGTCGCGAAGGGGTGGCCGCGCACGTCGGCCTGGTCGTCGGGCGCGGGCTCGAGCGGCCGCGCGGGCGGCGCCTGCGAGCGCCAACGCCAGGGCGAGGTCACATCCGGTCCTCGACGACGTCGCCCTCGCGCAGGACGAGCTCGACGTGACCCGTGCCGGTGGTGACGACGAGATCGGGGCGCACCCCGGCCTGGCGCAGGCGCTTGCGCAGGCGCGACAGCCCCATGTCGAAGCGCGTGCGCAGCTGCTCGCGCTCGACGTCGCTGCCCCAAATCTCGCCCGCGAGCAGCTCCCACGTCGCGGGCCCGCCGAGCGCCACCAGCTCGCACAGGATCCGCGCCGGCACGCCGGCGATGACCGCCAGCGCCTGCCCTTGCTGCACCTTGGCGGTGTCGAAGTCGGCCACGATGCGCAGCGGCAGGCTGCCGCCGAGGGTCGCCGCGCTCGCCGCCTCGGCCAGCGGGATCGCGACCGCGCCGACCCGCAGGCCGGCGACGTCGATCACGTCGCCGACGGCGAGCTCGCGCGGTGGCTGCCCGCGTGGCGCGGCCCGCCAGCGTGACTCCTCGCCCCAGACGACCAGATCGGCGTCGCTGGCGTAGCCCGGCTCGAGGCGCGGGCGCGGCTTCGCGAAGAGCGAGAGCACGCCGTGCACCGGCTGGCGAGGCAGGCCCTCGCCCTCGAGGCCGAGGATCTCGTCGGGCAGGAACAGGTCCTCGACGGTGATGGGTACGCCCGGCGCGAGCTCGATGCGTTGGCCGATCGCCAGCGTGACCTCGGACACGAGGGCCCCGTCGACGACGAGGCGTCCGCGCAGCGCCAGGAGCTTGAGCGCGGTGCCGCGCAAGCTGACCATGGCGTGCGCCTCGGACACGCGCGGGTCGTCGATGCTCAGCTCGGCGCGCGCCAGGCGACCGATCAGGTCACCGTGCCCCAGCTCGGCCAACCGCCCGGACGGCGCCCGCATGACCGCGACGGCTCTCATCGCCGTGCAGCATAGCCTCACCTCGCGCGCGAGGCCACGCTCGTATGGCGCCGAATCGCCCAACCGGTTACGCTTCGGCGGGTGAGCGCTTTCGGGCTCACGTGGAGGTATCGATGAAGCTCTGTGTCTTCTTGCTGCTAGCGATCTCCCTGGGATGTGGTGAGGACGACCCGGCCGCGGGTGACACCTCCCAGGCCGACAGCGCGGACAGCGCGCAGGCCGAGACCACTGGCGACACGACGGCGGCCGAGACGAGCCCGCCCGAAGACACGAGCCCACCCGGGGACACGAGCCCACCCGGGGACACGAGCCCGCCCGAGGACACGAGCCCGCCCGAGGACACGACCCCACCTCAGGACACCACCCCGCCCGAGGATGTCGCGGTCGACACCACCTCGCCCGACACCACCCCGCCCGAGGACACCACCGTGCCCGAGGAGGTCGATCCGCCCGCGGTCACCTGGGACGACGTGCAGCCGATCTTCCAGTCGAGCTGCTCGCCCTGCCACTCGGGCCAGAGCGCCACCGCCGGCAGCGGCGGCCACGCGATCGCGTCGTCGGACCCCGACGTCGCCTACGCCGCCTCGCAGCTCTCCGCGGGCATCGCCAAGTGCGCGGGCAAGAAGATCGGCGAGTGCGCGCTCATCCGGATCCAGGACGGCTCGATGCCCGCGACCGGCGCCTGCCGCGAGCCGGTTGGCCCGGGTTGCCCCGACGCCGCCGAGCAGGCGCTGATCCAGCAGTGGATCGACGGCGGCATGCCGCGCTGACGGAGCGGCGCCTTCGCGCCGGGATGTGATATACCAAGGGCGCCGATGACCGCGGTGGCTCCCAGACGCGACGCGCAGGCGACGGACGAAGCGCAGCCCGCTTCGGCTCCGGCCGCCGAGCTGGCCGCACGCCTGGCGCAGAACGACCCCGCGCGCTTCGCCGCGATCGACGAGCGCCGCCTGCTCAACGAGACCGGCATGCTCTCGCGGCCCGGGATCTTCTGGCGCGTGTTCATGTGGCTCGCCTTCCGCAAGGTCGGCTTCGACGAGCGCCACGCGCGCACCATCCGCGATCTCGAGCGCGAGGGTGACGTCGTCTACGTGATGAACCACCACAGCGTGCTCGACTACCTCTACTTCAACTTCGCCTTCCGCAAGCGCGGGCTGCCGCTCGCCTTCGTCGCCAACACCATCACCACGATGCTCTTCTTCCGCCCGCTCTGGGCGGCGCTCCTGCACGGGCTGCGACGCATCGTCGGCTACTACCGCCACCGCCTCGAGCCGCACGAGCGCCTCGCCTTCGCGCTCTCACGCCGCCGCGCCGCGCTCGTCTTCCTCAAGACCCGGCAGTTCTGGCCATGGGCCAGCGCCGCGGCCACCAACGACACCTGGCTCGCGACCCTCGTCGAGAGCCAGCTCGAGCGCGTGCGCGTCGACGGGTCGAGCGCACGCCACATCACCGTCGTGCCCCAGCTCCTCATCTGGGTGCACGACCCGGAGCGTCACAAGAAGTCCTTCTGGCGGCAGGTCTTCGGCAACCCCGAGGCGCCGAGCCGCACCCGCAAGCTCATCAACTTCTTGCTGAATCGCCGGCGCGCCTTCGTCCAGGTCGGCCGCCCGATCGATCTCTACGAGTTCTGCGCGCGCCACAAGGACCTGCGCGAGATGTCGCAGCTCACCGCCCGCCTGCGCGCCGAGATCCACCGCAACCTCGCGCTCGAGGAGCGCGTGATCAAGGGGCCGGTGCTCAAGCGCGCCAAGCAGATCCGCCAGGAGATCCAGCAGCACCCCGACGTCGCCAAGGCGATCGACGCCCTCGCCGCCGAGCTCGGCGTGCCCGCCGACAAGGTCAACAAGGAGGTCGCCGGCTACCTCAAGGAGATGGCCGCCGACTTCTCGATGCTCACCATCGAGATGGCGTGCATCATCATGACGCTCGTCTTCAACCGCATCTACCACGAGATGGTCATCGACCAGGACGGCCTCGAGAAGGTGCGCGACGCGGCGCGCAAGTCACCGCTGGTGCTCCTGCCCTGCCACCGCAGCCACATCGACTACCTCGTGCTCTCCTACATCTTCTACACCAACGGCCTGGTGCCGCCGCACATCGCCGCCGGCAAGAACCTCAACTTCTTCCCGGTCGGGCGCATCTTCCGGCGCGCCGGCGCCTTCTTCATCCGCCGCTCGTTCAAGGACAACAAGGGCTACACCCTCGCCTTCCGCGAGTACCTGAAGAAGCTCGTGCAGGAGGGCTACTGGATCGAGTTCTTCCTCGAAGGCGGCCGCTCGCGCACCGGCAAGATGCTCACCCCGAAGTTCGGCATGCTCAAGGTCATCGTCGACGCGATCAAGTCCGGCGCCGCGCCCGACCTGCACTTCGTGCCGGTCTACGTCGGCTACGAGCAGGTGATCGAGGAGAAGGCGTTCTCGCGCGAGCTCGGCGGCGCCGAGAAGAAGAAGGAGAACCTCGGCGCGCTCATCTCCGCGACCAAGGTGCTGTGGGCGAAGTACGGCCGCCTCTACGTCAGCTTCGGCGAGCCGATCTCCTGCCGCCAGGCGCTCGACCAGCACGAGCTCCTGCTCGCCAGGAAGCGAGAGGCCGAGACCCCGCTCACGCCCGACGACGCCGACACGCTCTTCCTCCGCCACATCGGCTACCGCGTCAGCGACGGCATCAACAAGGTCGCCATCGTCACGCCCAGCGCGCTCGTCGCCGCCGCCCTGCTCTTCCACCCCAAGCGCGGCATCGATCGCGACACCCTCATCGCGCGCGTCGGGCTCATGCTCGAGTTCGCCACGCTCAAGTCGGCGACGCTCTCGCGCACCATCGTCGACGGGCTCTCGCGCCACCGCGACAACATCGCGCAAGCCCGCGCCGTGCTCGAGAAGGCCGACCTCTACCATCAGCGCTTCGCCCTGGGCGAGCGCTCGCCGCTCGCGCGCGCGCGCGGCCTGGCGATCGCCGAGGCGATCGACGGCACCCTCGATCGCCTGGTCAAGGTCAAGCAGGTCGAGCGCCACGTCTTCGACGACGAGACGGTCTACGTGCCGATCCCCGAGGCGCGCATCAACCTCGACTTCTACAAGAACAACATCGTGCACCTCTTCGTCGCCGAGGCGATCCTGGCGACCGCGATCCGCGGCACCCTCGAGCAGGGCGTCACCAACGTCGCGCGCGTGATGGAGGCGGCGGCGTTCCTCTCGCGCACCTTCCAGTACGAGTTCATCTTCGACCCCGACAAGGGCTTCGCCGCCCAGTTCGCCGAGACCCTGGCGCGCTTCGACCAGGGCGGCCTCATCGCGCGCGTCGCCGGCGAGGACTTCACCAAGGTCGAAATCCGCATCCCCGAGAGCGGCACCCAGACCATGGAGCTCCTGCACCGCGCGCTGATGCCGTGGGTCGAGGCCTACTGGCTCATCGCCGAGGCGCTCGACCTGCACGGCGAGGAGCCGCTGCCCGAGTCGCGCTTCATCCACCTCGCCCAGGAGCTCGGGCGTCGCCGCTACCAGGTCGGCGACATCACCTGCCCCGAGAGCGCCTCGAACGTGAACTTCCAGCACGCGCTCAGCGCCTGGGAGGAGTTCGGCTTCATCGAGCGCAGCCGCAAGGGCCGCGACAAGCTCATCGCCGCCGCGCCGACCGACCCCGCCGACGTCGAGCGCCTGCACGACCTGCGCAAGCGCCTGCGCGCCTTCTTCGCCTGACGCCCCGTCGCTCGCGCCCCTGCGCTCCGGAGACGCCCCGAGGGCTCGTTCCTCCCGAGGGCCGCTTGGACCACCTTCGAGTCCGCCCTAAGGGAGCGAGCCTCGAACTCGAAGGTCTACACGGTTGATCCCGACGCTGGCGGGCGGCTCTCTGCAACCAGGTGGCGCGATCGTCCGCGGGAGAGATCGCGCGCCCACCGTCTAGGAGGAGTCATCATGCGTTGCCGTGTCACGCGTCACCTGGCGCTCGCCCTCATCCCCACGCTCGGCGCCTGCGCCGCGCAACCCGAGCGCGCCGATCAGGGCCCACGCGTCGAGCTCCAGGTCGCGCCGCTGTCGCTGCCGGGCACGCGCGGCGTCGACTACGCGCTCGCCGTCCTCAACGCCGCCCCCGCGGACCTGACCCAGCTCTTCGACGTCGATGGCGAGGTCCTCGCCGCCAACGCCCCGATCCTCGTCTGGCACCAGCCGAGCATCAGCTCCAACCAGTTCGGCAACGGCCCGGGCGGCGCCATCAGCTACGTCGGCCCGTGCGACGCCACCACCGGCGACAACTGGGTCGCGCTCGCGCTCAACCGCGTCGACGTCGGCGACGGCCACGGCAGCTACGACGCCACGAGCGGCGCCTTCGCCGGCGGCGCCGACAACCTCCTCGACGATCAGATCTCCGCGTTCACTTCGACCCCCGGTTCCAACGATCTGGATCCCGACTTCGAAAACCCCTGCCCCTACGACGCCCCCTGCGTGCTCCCGTTCGCCTGCGAGGAAAACGCTGACACCCGCGTCGTCTTCAACCTCACCGTGATGCGCGACGCCGAGCAGGGCTTCTTCGACGTCGCCGTCAACTTCGAGGACGTCTTCTGCTCCGCCAAGTTCGACACCTGCTACGACGGCGACCTGCCGATCGAGCTCCTGCACGGCGACGACACGGACACCGATCTCGCCAACGCCGGCGGCGACACCCTCGGCGACGAGCCCGGCCGCGATCGCACCGGCATCTTCGCGCTCGCCTGTACCGCCGGCCCGGACACCGGTGTCGTCACCGAGCTCCTCTTCGGCGCCATCGAGGTCACCTGCCCCGACGCGGTCGCCTTCACCCTGCCGCTGTCCGGCATGCACCCCGCCGCCGGCAACCACGAGGTCGCGATCGACCTCGACGGCGACGCCGTCGCCGAGCGTGTGCAGTACGCGATCTACCACGGCGCCGAGGCGCTCGACTGCGGCGCCTCCTCCTGCAACAAGGCCTACCTCAACGTCGCCATCAACCTCGAGGACCTGCCCGCGGGCTGCGCGCTCTCGCTCGACGCCGCGGCCCAGGACGCCGCCGCCGCGCCGCCCGCCTTCACCCACGGCGCGCTCACCGTCACCGCCGGCAGCGGCACGAGCTACCCGTTCATCGCGGTCGGCGCCGCCGATCTCGACCAGACGAGCTGCGTGCGCGACGCCCTCGACGACGGCGGCAGCGTCTCGACCTACTACGGCTCGAGCTTCCTCGGCGGCGCCACGCCCGCCCTCCTCTGTGACGCCTCGACCGCCGGCGCCGCGCCGCTGGCCGTCTCGGGTCCCAGCTCCAGCCTCGTCGCCGGCACCGCGCTGAGCGCGACGCTCGCCACCGCATCCACCCCGGCGATCGTCGACGGCGCGCTCACCTTCGCCGTCGAGCTCACCAACGCCAGCGCCGACCCGGTCGCGCTCGGCCTCTTCTGGCACGGGGGCCACCGCTACTACGACCCCGCCGCCTACACGCCCACCGCCGCCGCCTGCGGGCTCCATCCGGGCCTCACCCTCGACGACGCCTCCCCGCTCGCGCCCGGCGAGACGCGCACCGTGCAGCTCACCATCGCCCCGTGGCCCGGCGCGCTGCCCGAGCTCGCCCAGCTCGTCTTCTTCGACGGCAACGGCGGCCAGCAGGTCGCCGACCTCGACCTCAGCACCGGCGCCGAGCCGCCCTCGGCGACGGTGAACGGGATCATCTTCAGCGACGTCAACGCCAACGGCACCTACGAGCCCGGCACCGACACGCCGCTGTCCGGCGCCACGCTCACCTTCGCACCCGACACCGCGCCCGGCGCCAACCTCCTCTATCTGCCGCCGCCCTGGAGCGGCACGAGCGACGCGCAGGGCGAGGTCGCCATCGCCGGCGTCGCGACCGACGTGCCGCTCTGCAAGACCCTGAGCGCACCCGGGTACCACACCACCACCCAGTGTGGGCTCGTGCTCGCCGCGCCCCCCGTCGGCGATCCGATCCAGGCGCCCGGCTTTGCCATGCGCGCGACCTGCACGGCGATCGCCAGCGACGATCTCACCTGCGACGCCATCGACGACGACTGCGACGGCCTCATCGACGAGGACGCCGACCCGCTCGCGTGCGACCCGTGCCTCGGCAACGGCGACTGCTGCAGCGGCACCTGCACGATCGGCGTCTGCACCGGGGCCCCGCTGACGCTCGTCGAGAGCTCGCTGGCGGTGTACGGCCCCGCCGATCTACCAGCGAACTACGAGTGCATCACCGCGATCAGCGGCGCGCTCGTCATCGATCCCAACCCGGCCAACGGTCCCATGCCGGCGATGAACTTCGCCTCGCTCCAGTCGGTCGGCTCGGCCTTCTTCACCACCTCCAGCGCCTGGGAGGTCGCGCACTTCCCGGTCCTGACCCAGATCCAGGGCCCGACCCAGTTCTACGGGATGGGCGACGACTCGCTCATCAGCGTGCCGGCGCTCGAGACCATCGCCGGCCAGGTCGACATCGTCGGCCACGATCTCACGCTGACCTTCAGCGCGCTGACCGCGATCGGCAACCTCACGATCTTCGACGTCTACGACAACCTCGGCGCCGACCTCCAGCTCAGCTTCCCGGCGCTGGTCAGCCACCCCAACATGATCACGATCTACACCGCCGCGGCGGGCTCGAGCATCGCCTTCCCGAACCTCGTCAGCGCCGACAGCGTCGTCGTCTCCGGTGCGGTGCAGGCCTCGGCGCTGTCGTTCCCATCGCTCACCACCATCAGCGACGTCTTCCAGGCCGAGTGGCTCGACTGGACGACCCTCGGCACCTTCTCGACCCTGCAGAGCGTCGGCAACCTCTACGTGCGGTTCAACGCGGACCTGAGCTCGCTCGGGCTCAACGCGCTCAGCGCGGTGATCGCGTTCTTCGACGTGCACCACAACGCAGTCCTCGACAACTGCGCGGTGATCGCGTTCTGGAACGCCCTCACCACCAAGCCCCCTCTTGGCGCCAGCTACGCCGAGGACAACGGCGGCACCTGCGGTGACTGGCCGAACTGATCCGCGCGCGGCCGAAGGCCAGGCGATCAGAACACGCGCTCCAGTCGCGCAAACGCCATCTTCAGGCAACGCTCGAGCGGTGTACGACCGTCCTGCGCCAGCCAGTACTCGATCGCGCCCTCCAGCACGGCGACCAGGGTACCGGCGGCCACGCGCGCCTCGAGCTCGTCCTTGACGCGCCGCGACCGCTTCAGCAGCTCGGCGAGCGCCTGACGCATCGCCACCAGGTCCGCGGCGGTCGCCTGCGTCAGGCTCGGCGTGGCCTTCGTCAGCCGCGTGCGGCGCAGGATCAGCTCGCGATCGGTCCGATAGAAGGTCGCCAGCGCCTCGGTCAGCGCCTCGAGCGTCGCCGCGGCCACGTCGCGCCCCGCGTCGAGCTTGGTGGCCAGGCGTGCGAACAGCTCGGGATCGTAGTCATCCCAGAGCACGATGCGCTCCTTGGTACCGAAATGCCGGTACACCGTCGCCGGCCCGACGCCCGCCGCGCGCGCGATCTCCTCGATGCTCACGCGCTCGAAGCCCCGCGCCTCGAATGCGTCGAGCGCGACCCGTTGCACCTCGAGCATCGTCCGCCGGCGCCTCCCTTCGCGCACCTCGCGCGCCGCCGGCGCCACCTCGTCAGCGGAGCCCCCCGCCTTCTTCGTACCCTTCGAGCGCATTCGAGAGTGACTATCACTTTTTTCGCGCGCTGACCATCCCCGATCTTGCCTCCGCTCTCGGCGGGGTGATAGTGACTATCACTGATAGCGACTATCACCAATCGCCGCTACCGGAGACCACGATGAGCGCTGCCCCTACCGACGCCCCCAGCCCCGCCGAGCGCGCCCAGGCGCTCGGCGCGCACATGCTCCAACGCGACGCCAGGGTGCCGACCTCGGCGCTCGGCCGCCTGTGGCGAGCCGGTCGCAGCGCCATCGGCGTCGCTTCGCTCGCTTCCGCCGGCCGCAAGGGTGACGACATCGACCCCGAGGTCGTCGCCCGCGTCGTCGAGCGCCTCGGCACCATGAAGGGTGTCATGATGAAGGCGGGGCAGATGCTCGGCTACGTCGACACCGGCCTGCCCGAGAGCGTGCGCGCCATGCTGGCGACGCTTCAGACCGCCGCCCCCATCACCCCCTACGCGGCGGTCGTCGCTGCCATCGAGGCGAGCCTCGGCCAGCGCGCCGCGCCGCTCGTCGCCACCTTGTCGCGTGAGCCGGTCGCCGTCGCCAGCGTGGGCCAGGTCCACCACGCGACCCTCCCTGACGTCCCACCGGCGTCGCCGTGTCCTCCTGATGGAAGCGACGTAGCGGTCAAGGTGCGCCACCCCGGCGTCGAGGACGCGTTCCGTGCCGACTTTCGCGCCGCCTCGTTCGGACGCGCGTTCGCGACGATGGCCGGCTTCAGCGCGGTCGGCCCGGTGCTCGACGAGGCGCGCCAGACCTTCCTGGCGGAGTGCGACTACGCGCTCGAGGCCGAGCACCAGCGCCGCTTCGCCGAGCTCTTCGCCGGTGACCCCGAGATCGTGGTGCCTCCGGTCGTCGACGCGCTCTCGACACGCGACGTGCTCGTCACGCGCTGGATCCCCGGTCGCTCCTTCGAGGACTTCCTCGCCGCCGACCCGTCGCCCGCACGCCGCAACGCCGTGGGCGCGGCGCTGTACCGCTTCTGGGTCGGCACGCTCTACCGCGAGGGCCTCTTCCACGCCGACCCACACCCGGGCAACTTCGCCTTCCTGCCGGACGGGCGGGTCGTGATCTACGACTACGGCTGTGTGCGCCGCTTCCCGCCCGAGCTCCGGCGAGGTCTCGCGGCGCTCGCCGCCGCCACGCGCGCGGACGACACGATCGCGATGGCGGCCGCGGTCGAAGCGCTCGGCGGTCGCGCGCCCACCCGCCTCGATGATCTGCGGCGCCTCCTGCGCGGCTTCTTCGCGCCGCTGCTCGTCGCCGGCCCGCGCCGCATCGCCCCCGACGAAGGCGCGGCGGCGCGCGTCGTCATGAGCGACAAGCGCGCCATCCTCGGCCTCGAGCTGCCGCCGCGCATGCTCTTCCTGTTCCGGCTGCGCTTCGGCCTCTACGCGATCCTCGCGCGCCTCGGGGCCGAGGTCGACTGGGCGGGGCTCGAGGCGGACTGGGCGAGCACGGTTCCTGGCTCACAGACCTTGTAGCGCGTTGACGAAGGCGCTGGCGTCGCGCTTGAGCCCCTCGATCTTCGCGCGTGGGTTGCCCTGGCGATCGAGCGCGTGGATGACCGAGGTGTGGTTGTAGTTGCCGTCGGGCAGGCGCCGGTAGGTGATGCCGAGCGCGGCGGCGAGCTCGCGCGTGCGATCGTCGTCGAGCGTGCGCGCGAAGGTCCAGCGATCGGCCGACAAGCCGTGCGCGGCCATGAGGCGGCTGAGCCGCTCGGGCGTGTCGACGACCGGATCGAAGGTGACGAGCAGGTAGCGCGTGCGCGCGCGCGCATCGGGTGAGAGCGCGCGGTCGATCGCGACCAGGTCGCGGATGAGCGTCGGGCACGCGTAGCTGCACGAGGCGTAGAACATCGAGACGACCAGCGGCCCGTCGTGCACGAACGCCTCGGAGGTCACGCGCTCGCCGGCCTGGTCCTCGAGCTCGAGCGCGAGCCCGGCGACCCGCCCGCCGCTCGTCGCCGCGGTGCTCGCGCCGGGGTAGACGTCGGCGGCGCACCGGAAGCCGAGGTTCTTCGTCGTGTAGCGCGCCCCGAGCGAGCTGCGGAAGGCGAAGCGCATGAAGGTCGCATAGTCGGCGACGTCCTGCGCGCCGACCGCGCCGGCGCCACAGAACTGCGCGCCGTCGCCGGTACCGCGATCGCGGTCGTCGCCGGTGACGAGCGTCGCGTTGAAGTCGTGCACCCACTCCCAGACGAGCCCGTGCAGGTCGCGGACCCCCCAGGCGTTGGCGGCGCCGCTGCCGGCCGCGGGCATGGCGCTCACGCGCGTCTGGCCGTACCAGTCGAGGATGCGGCGCTGGAAGGCCGGATCGGCGCGCGCGTCCTTGCGCCGCTCGTCGGCCGAGGCGGCGAGCTCCCACTCGCGCTCGGTCGGCAGGCGCTTGCCGACCGAGCGGCAATAGGCGCGGGCGGCAAACCAGCTCACGTGGGTGACCGGCTGCTCGGGCCGGTTGTTCAGGCCGGGATCGCCGAGCTCGAGCGGTCCGGCCCAGTGCGCGAGGTAGCGCTCGTCGGCGAGCGTGCCCGGCACCTGCTCGCGCTGCCAGGCGGGGTTGGCGGTGACGAAGGCCAGCATCTCGGCGTTGGAGACCGGGCGCTCGTCGAGGAAGAAGCGCGGCACCTCGACGACATCCGCTTCGCCGGGCACCGGATACGCCAGGGTAAGTGCGCCCGGTCCGACCTCGTGCATGCCGTCGGGCACGGGAATGACGAGCGCGAGCAGGAGGGTCGGACCGAGCGTGATCATCGCGTCAGCTCCAGCAGGTCGGGAGGTGGCAGAGCGGGAAGGTCACTCCGCGGCGCCGGCCGGGCGCGGCGTGGTCGCGCGCACCTTGGCGACCTCCTCGGGCAGGACGCGCGGGCCGTTGTTGCCCATCGAGCTCATGACGTAGGTCAGGATGTGCGCGACCTCGTCGTCGTTGAGCTGGGACAAGGGCGCCATCACCGAGTTGTAGTCCTGACCGTTGACGGTGATCGGGCCGGAGAGGCCGTTGAGCACGATGGCGATCGCGCGGTTCTTGTCGGTGAGCAGGTAGTCCGAGCCGGCCAGCGGCGGGAAGACGCCGGGCACGCCTTTGCCGTGCTGCTGGTGGCAGGCCGAGCAGGTTCCGTTGTAGAGGACCTTGCCGGCGGCGACCTGGAGCTCGCGCGTGAGCGTGCCGTTCTTGGCCGCCTCGGCCGCCTTGGCGACGGCGCCCGAAGGCGCGACCACCTTGTCGGCGAGGTAGATCTCGTCGACCTCTTTACCGGAATAGATCGCGACGTCCTCGGGGCCATCGACCCTGAGCATGCCGAGCGCGCCCTTGTTGAAGGCGCGGAAGAGCGCGTGGTCGACCAGGACGTAGGTGCCGGGCACGTCGACCTTGAAGTCGACGATGGCCGAGCCGCCGGCGGGCACGAGCGTCGTCTGCACGTTCTCCTGATAGCGCGAGCCGCCCTCGACCCAGACCTTGTCGAAGATCTCGCCGATGACGTGGAAGCTCGACACCAGGTTGGGGCCGCCGTTGCCGACGTAGAGGCGCACGGTCTCGCCGACCTTGGCGGTGATCGCCTTGTCGCCGACCAGCGCGCCCTCCGAGCCGTTCAAGAGCACGTAGGTCGCGTTCTCCTCGATCGCCTTCTGCATGTCGAAGGGCTGCAGGCCCTTCTCGCGGTACTTGCCGACCGTGTAGAAGTCGCCCTGCATCACGTAGTACTCGCGGTCGACCGGCGGCAGCGCCTGCTCGGGCTCGACGAAGATGAGGCCGTACATGCCGTTGGCGACGTGCATGCCGACCGGCGCGGTGGCGCAGTGGTAGACGTAGAGGCCGGGGTTGAGCGCGCGGAAGGTGAAGCGCGAGGCGTGGCCGGGCGCGGTGAAGGAGCTCGCCGCGCCGCCGCCCGGGCCGGTGACCGCGTGCAGGTCGATGTTGTGCGGCATCTTGCTGTCGGGGTGGTTGGCGAGGTGGAACTCGACGGTGTCGCCGGCGCGCACGCGGATGAAGCTGCCGGGCACGGTGCCGCCGAAGGTCCAGAAGGTGTAGTCGACGCCCTCGGAGATCGGCATGACCACCTCGCGCACCTCGAGGTGCACGACGACCTTGGCGGGCGCGCTGCGGCCGGTCGGCTTGGGCACGAGCGGCGGCGCGGTGAGCTCGGCGTCGAAGACGTCGAGGGTCGCGGGATCGGGCACGGCGGTCGGCCCGCCGCCTCCAGGGCCGGCGCCGAAGGTGGCGCTGTCGCCGCCTTCACCGCCTGCGAGCGGCTTGCCGAGGTAGGCGAAGAGGTCGTCGAGCTCGCGCTCGGTGAGGCCCTGCGGCGGCATCTGCACGTTGTTCCACTTGGCGAGCAGCTCCTTGCCGATCGGATCGGTCTGGGCCATGCCGATCGGGTCCTTCATCCAGCGCCGTAGCCAGTCGTGATCGCGGCGCGCCATGACGCCGGCGAGGTCGGGCCCGACGCGCGGTCCGCCGCCGACGGTGTGACAGCTGACGCACATCTTGGCGAAGAGCGCCTCGCCGGTCGCCGCGGGGTCGACCATGACCGCGGGCACGCCCGAGCCGTAGGCGTCGAGGGTCACGGCCTGGGGTGGAGGCCAGTCCCTGGGGGCGTCGTCGCAAGCGACGAAGGCGAGGGCGAGCAAGGCCGCGGTGGCGACGGAGAGGTGGGAGCGCATGGTCATGACGATCCTTCTATGATGGGCGCGCGCGCGCGACGGCGGGCGCGCCCGTGGGGGTTTGGGGACGGAGTGGCCCGAGTCTACGGCAGGCGGGTCGCGCGCGGGAAGAGCACGTTGTTCTCGAGGTGGATGTGCTGGTGCAGATCGGCCTCGAGCGCCTCGAGCCCACCCCAGAGGGCACGCCAGCTTCCGCACGCCTCGGGCGGCGGGGTGAAGTCGTCGCTCAGCGCGCGCAGCGAGCGCAGGATCTCGCCGACGAGATCGTGCTCCTCGTGCATCACGCGGATCGGCATGACCGCGCGGCGATCGTTGGCGATGAGCATCGGGAAGAGCACGCGCTCTTCCTTGTCCATGTGCGGCACCAGGTCGTCGCGCAGCGCCTCGAAGTGCTCCTGGATGGCGAGGTTGGTGCGGCCGCCGTGCACGCGCGCGACCTTGGCGGCGAGCGCGCCCAGGCGCGGCAGCTCCTCGTCGAGCGGGCGGTGGTGGCGGGCGACGATGTGGGCGATGAGATCGGCGGTGGAGATCCCGACCGGCACCGCGGGCGGCTGGGCGGCGGCGCCGACGATCTCGCCGAGCAGGTGATCGAGCGGCACGCCGACCTGCGCGGCGGCCTCGGCGATCGGGCGCTGCCCGCGGCAGCAGAAGTCGATGCGATGCCGCGCGAAGACGCGCGCCGCGATCGGGTGCGCGTCGAGCACGCTGGCGACGGTGGACTCGGGATGGATCGAGATCGACATGCGGCACGGCTCCGAGGACGAGGTTGTAGACGCCGACCGTCGGTCAACGTCGTGGTAACACGTGCTCTTTGCACGCGCCGCGCCAAAACGCTCAGTCGAGCTGTTTCAGCTTTCGCCACAAGGTGTTACGACCAATACCCAAGACGCGCGCCGCCTCGACCACCGAGCCGTCGCAAGCGCCGAGCACGCCGAGCACGTGCTCGCGCTCCATCTCGGCCAGCGTGCACATGCGCACGCCGCTCGGCGGCGGTGTGCCATTTAGCACGACCAGGTGGGTGGGCAGATCGACGGGCGTGATCACCCCGCCGGAGGCCAGCGCCATGCCGTGGCGCATCGCATTTTCGAGCTCGCGCACGTTGCCCGGCCAGGCGTGCGCGAGCAGCACGCGCTCGGTGTCGCGGTTCAGGGTGTGCGAGGGCGCACCGTCGACGCGCAGGATCTCGCGCGCCAGTGGCAGGATGTCGTCCTTGCGCTCGCGCAGCGGCGGCACGACCAGCGTCAGCACGCTGATGCGATAGAAGAGGTCCTCGCGGAACTCGCCGCGCTGCACGAGCTCGGCGAGGTCGCGGTGGGTCGCGCAGACGATGCGCGCGTCGACCGAGAAGGCGCGCGTCTCGCCGACGCGGCGCACCTCGCCGTCCTGGAGGGCGCGCAGGAGCTTGGCCTGGAGGGAGGCCGGCAGCTCGCCGATCTCGTCGAGGAAGAGCGTGCCGCCGGCGGCCGACTCGAAGAGCCCCTTGTGGGTCTGGTGCGCGCCGGTGAAGGCGCCGCGCGCGTGACCGAAGAGCTCGGACTCGAGCAGCTCGGCCGGCAGCGCGGCGACGTTGACCGCGACGAAGGGCCCGTCGGCGCGCGGGCTGGACGCGTGCAGGGCGCGGGCGACGACCTCCTTGCCGGTGCCGCTCTCGCCGCGGATCACGACCGGCGCGTCGGCGCGCGCGAAGCGACCGGCGCGGCGCAAGACGTCCTGCATCGCCGCGCTCTCGGCCCCGATGCGCATCGTGCGCCGGAGCGCTCCGACGATCGGGGTCAGGCCGCAGACCTCGCAGGTCTCGCTCTCGGTGATTCGGCGTTCCACCGGTTCCAATATGGAACACGGCCCGACGCGAGTCCACGACTCGCGTCACGCCAGGGTTTCATCACACTCACCAGCGCCAGCCACGCCGTCCTTCGATGACCACGCGGTTCCGCTGACCGGGGAAGGCGCTGACGCTCATCTGGTGATAGCGATCGCGCCAGCCGACCTTGTAGGTCACGACGTGGTGTCCGGCGGGCAGCCAGATCCGCTCGCGCGACAATGGCGCGACGCGGCCGATGTAGTGGCCGTTGAGGAAGAGGGTCACCGCCTGGCGCCGCTCGTTGACGAAGCGCACGGGCACCTGGTGCCCCCAGCGTTCGCCGCGCTCCCAGCGATCACCCCGGTCGCGGCGATCGCCGTCGCGGTCACGCCGATCGTCGCGGTCGCGCCAGCCGTCGCGGTCGCCGCGCCCGTCGCGCCAGTCGTCGTCGGCGAAGGCGCCGGTCGCGAACGAGGCGCCGGCGAGGCTCAGCCCGAGGGCCATGATGATGATGCGTGCCTGCTTCATGTCGAGCTCCTGTCGTGGGGTCCTGCTTTACATTGCGAGCCGGCCGGGCGTGGCCACGGCCGAGCTGCCCGGGCCCGACGTCAGCGCCTGCAAGGCATTCGGAGTGCGCCGTCAAGACGTGTTCAGACGACCTGAAGAAGCCTTCAGGCCCGCCCGGAGCGGGGGCGCCGGCCGGGACCTCTCCAGCCCATGCGGAGCGCCCGGTGCGCGATCGCGATCGCGCGGCGTTCTTTTTGCGGGGAGCTGTACTCAGGGGCTGTTGGTCTCGGCCTCGAGATGCAGGTATTCGAACGTGTGCTCGGTGGGCAGGATGGCGATGGACGGATCGGAGATGAAGAGCCCGTCGCCGAGTCCCTCGACGACCTCGCGATAGGTTCGCCAGCCGTCGGCGTCGATGGCGGTGAAGCTCATCCCGACGCCCTCCTGGATGAGATAGGCCGCGGGCCTCGCGACGGCCCAGGCCTCGGGGAGCTCCGGGAACTCGAAGCTCGTGACGCCGGCACTGCCGTCGAAGAGGACGTTCCAGACGGTGCGCTCTTCGGTCGGACCCTCGCGCCACCACCTGCCTGCGACACGCACGAGCGCCGCGCGCGGAGCCTCGACCGGGTCGAAGCTCAAGATGGGATCGGCGCCGCTCGTGAAGGGCGCCGACAGCTCGTAGAAACTCCTGAGGGGGTCGACGCCGAGCACGACGCGCTGGTCGCCGACGGGCGCGAGCTCTTGAATGCGCACATCCACGCTCGCGTAGGCGCCCGTGTCGTAGTCCACCCGCGCCCCGAGCGTGTGGTTCGCGCCGCTGGCGAAGCCCGGCGGGAGCCAGGCGTCGAGGGTCGCCGCGGCGTCCGGTTCGAGCAGGATCGGATCGCGAAAGCCGGAGGCCCGGTGTCTGTAGCCTTGCCCGAGGGCGGTGAAGGTCGTCACGCTCGCGTCGAGCTGCACGTCTTCGGTCGTGGCGTTGTCGACATCGAGGGAGAAGGCGAACATGTCGGTCGACCACTGCGCCGCCGGCGGCAGCTGCACCGTCGTCGTCGTCGACGTCGGCACGACGCCGGGCAGGGGCGCATAGGCGATCGGCGCGCCCGCGTCGTCGATCGCCCAGACGATGAGATCGATCGGCTCGCCGAGGTTGGCGCAGGAGAAGCGCCACATCTGGAGCGACCAGGGCTGCGTCGCCGCCGCGTCGCGCTCGACCCCGGCGCACCCGACCGTGAGCACGACCGTGGCGGTGTTGGCGGGCACCTCGCCCTCGACGTCGAAGTAGAGGTAGCTGGGCTCGCTCAGGAAGAACTGCGGGGATTGGTAGCTCACGACGAGCCCTGGCTCGAGCTCGGCGGAAAAGAGGGTCTCGGTCAGCGCGAACTGGCTCGACGTGGTGAGGCGCCCGGTGGCCATCACGCCCTCGAAGACCCACACGGTCGCGCGCGCGGCGCCAGCGACGTCCTGGGTCACCGTCTCGCCGGCGAGGCTGCCATCGGGCATGTGGATCGCGACCGGCACGTCGAAGACCGGTGAGCCCGCGCTGTTCTTGACGTCGAGCCAGCCCTGGCCGGCGAGGTGCCGGGGGCTCGAGCAGGCCCCGACGTTGCCGGCCGCGTCGACGACCCGCCCGCTGAGCCACCACTCCGTGTCGCCGAGCGCGACGAGCTCGACCGGGCCGGCGCCGACCGCGACCTCGGCCACCGGCGCGCCGGCACAAGGCGTGGCGTCGTCCGCGCTGTAGAGGCGCACGAGCCCCGTGGGCTCCGGGGTGCTCCACGTCACCTCGAAGCGCACCTCCTGGGGCTTGAGGGTCCACGAGCTGACGCTGGCCGTGAGCACGGGCGCGGCCGGGGGTGTCGTATCGGCGAGGTAGGTCGCGAGCTGTGCGCAGCTCGAGGCGTTGTCGGCCGCGTCGCGCGCCCGCCCGTAGATCGTGAGCGAGTTGCCGCTCACGCTGAGCGTCGCCTGATACTCGGCGGCGCCCGCCCCGCAGGCGCCGGTGCCGATCACGCTGGCGCTGAAGCTCGGGGTGCCGCACGCCGCGTCGCCGTGCAGGGTGACCGCGCTGCCGGTCTCCGCGCAGACGCGGATCTGCGGGGCCTCACCCTGCTGCGCCGCGAGCGCGTCGCGCTGCGCCTGGGTCATCGACGGTGGTGCGGGCGGCTGGCCGTCGTGGGTGTGCTCGGTGAGCAGCACACACGGCGAGGTGTTGCCCGCGGCGTCGACGACCCGTCCGAAGAAGGACGAGGTCTGATCGAGCCAGGGCGCGAGCGAGAAGTCGACGCTCCAGGCGGTGCTCGCGCCGATCGCGACGACCGCGCGCGCGGCCGGGTCACCCGCGGCGCAGGCGGCCTCGCCGAGGACGGTCGATCGATAGACCTCGACCTGCGAGCCGCGGTTGAGCTCGGCCGCGTCGACCGTGCCGCGGATCTGCAGCGTCGTCGCCGACGACGGCGAGCTCGGCGGCGTCTTGCCGGAGAAGGCCGGCGCGACGGGCGGCGTGCTGTCGCGGGTGTAGCTCGCGAGCGACACGCAGCTCGAGGTGTTGCCGGCCGCGTCGCGCAGGACTCCGTAGAAGGTGTGCGCGCCCTCGCCGACCGTGGGGCTCGCGCTCCAGGTGCCTGGAGCGTCGACGACGAGCTCGACGAGCGCCGCGCCGCTACAGCCCGCCGCGCCGTGCAGCGCGAGGCTCGCGCCGGCCTCGCCGGTGCCCTCGAGGGTCGGTGCGGTGGCGCCGACGGGTCCTGGCTCGAGCGCCGTGAGCGCCGGCGGATCCGGCGGGAGGTCGTCGTGGCGGTAGGCGCCGACCGCGCCGCACGCCGAGGCGTTGCCGGCGGTGTCGCGCGCGATCACCCACAACGAGGTGCTGGCGTTGGCGGCCACGGCGACGGCCGGGAAGCGCACGCCGCCCCCGGTCGCGCACGCGGCGAGGAGCGCGTCGGCGTCCGCGGGCGCGGCGTCGTCCTCGACCACGACCGTCTCGCAGCTCGCGTCGGCGTAGAGCACGACCGCGTCGCCGGGCGCCGCGCAGACGACGAGATCGGGGCTCGGGTCGGAGCTCGGCGAGAGCGGATCGAAGCGGGCGATCGGCGCGTCCGGCGCGAGATCGTCGTGGCGATAGGCGAGCGCGAAGGTCTCGCACGCGCTGGCGTTTTCGGCGGCGTCGATGACGCGCGCCGAGAACGTCGTCGTCGTGTTGGCGGCGACGAGGCCCTCGACCTGCCAGGCGCCGTCGGGATCGACCGCCGCCTCGCCGAAGGGCTCGCCGTCGCAGGCGGCGGCGGCGTGCACGACGATCGTCGCACCGGCTTCGGCCGCGCCGACGAGGGTGACGACGAGGCTCGCGCCGACGAGCCCGGGCAGGATCGCGTCGAGCGACGGCGCCTCCGGGGCGATGTCGTCGTGGGTGTAGACGACGAGCTCGACGCAGGCCGAGGCGTTGCCGGCGAGGTCGATCGCGCGCGCGGACAAGGTCGTCGTCGCGTTGGCGGCGACGCTCACGGCGATCGTCACCGCGCCCTGATCGTCGGCGGTGGCGGTGCCGAGCGGCGCGTCCTCGCAGGCGGTGGCGAAGAGCTCGACCACGCTCGCCGGCTCGGCGGTGAGGTGCACGGTGACGTCGCGCGTGGTGCCGATCGGGCCGGGCTCGATCGTGTCGAAGGTCGGCGCGCCCGGAGCGACGCTGTCGTGCACGTAGTCGCCGAGGTCGACGCACGCCGAGGTGAGACCGACCGCGTCGCGCGCGGCGATGGCGACGGGGGTCGCGCGATCGGCGGGCACCTCGATGCCGTGGGCATAACCCACGCCCGACTCGCAGAACGCGCCGGCGGCGACGGGCTGGGTGGCGACCGCATCGCCCGCGCAGCTCGCATCGAAGTAGACGAGCACCTCGGCGCCGGCCTCGACGCAACCGCCGACGGCGATGGTGGTGGGGCCGTTCGATGGGCTCGCGGGGGTGAGCACGCCGGTCGGGGGCGCGGGGGCGATGTCATCGTGGCGATAGCTCGTGAGCGGCGCACACGGGGAGGCGTTGCCGGCCCGATCGGTGACGACGGCGAAGACCTCGGTGACGGCGTTGGCCGCGACGTCGATCGCGGCGCTGAAGGCGCCCGCGGCGTCGGCCGCCGTCGTGACGAGGAGCGCGTCGCAGGCCGCGTCCGAGAAGAGCGTGACCTCGGCGTCGGCCTCGGCGGTGCCGCTCAGGCGGGGTGACGGGTCGCTCGCGGGCGAGGGCGGAGCGCTGGCGACGAAGACGGCGACCGCAGGCGCCGTGGTGTCGAGCGTGTAGTCGAGCCCGCCGACGCAGGCCGAGGCGAGATCGGCCATGTTCTCGGCGACGGCGAAGAGCGCGATCGGGCCGTCGGCGAGCTCGTCCGGGAGGGTGATCGCGATCGCGAAAGCGCCGCTCTCGTCCGCATCCCCCTCGCCCAGCGGCGAGGCGCAGGCCGCGTCCGCGGCGATCGTCACCGCGGCGCCGGGATCGGCCGTGCCCGCGACGCGAAGGCTGCGCGTCGCGGCGGGCGAGACGGGATCGGTCGCGCTCAGGCTCGGGTCGTTGGGGGGATCGCAGGCGTCGCCGAGCCCATCGCCATCACCGTCGTGCTGGTCGGGATCGGCGGTCGCCGGGCAGACGTCGACCTCGTCGTCGATGACGTCGCCGTCGCGATCGGCGTCGACGCAGTCCGCGATCCCGTCGGCGTCGAGGTCGGGCTGGCCCTCGTCGGTCTCGCCGTCACAGTCGTTGTCGAGGCCGTCGCAGGTCGACTCCTCGGCCTCCCAGCCCGGCACGGCGTCGTAGACGCAGGACGGACCACTGTCGTCGCAGCGCACGTCGAGCGCGCCGCGGCCGGCGTCACAGACACCGACGAGCAGGCAGGTGCGCGGGACCATGACGGCGCGATCGGCGTCGGGCACGTCGTCCTGCGCATCGAGCTGATCGGGGATGCAGTCGCCGTCGGCGTCGGCGACGAGGCTCTCGACGATGTCGGGGCGGCCGTCGCCATCGCTGTCGACGACCGCGAGATCCGAGCCGACCTCGTCGCGATCGGGGATCGCGTCGGCGTCGCTGTCCGGGTCGGAGGGGCCCGAGCCGATCTCGCGCTCGAAGCGGTTGGTGAGCGTGTCGCCGTCCTCGTCGCCGTCGGGGTCGAGGCAGACGCCGCCCCCACAGAAGCCCGAGGCGCAGTCGCCGTCGTCCGAGCACACGTCCCCGAGCGGCTTCTTGGAGGCGTCAGGGCAGCCGGCCATCGTGACGCACAGGGCGAGGAGCCCGCCCGCGGCGCGGAATGCGATCGTCATCAGATCCCCCCTTGTCTGGCCTACACTTATAGGCGGTGCCGCGGAACGGAACAACCCTCGCCGGCTTTGCGCTATCGTGGCGGCGCGATGAGCGCGCCGACGCCGAGTCGTTTCTGCCCGATGTGCGAGCTGCGCACCGACGCCGATGTCTGCCCGACCGATCGCGTGCCGACGGTGCGCGCCGACTTCGAGCGCGACCGCGTGGCCGACGAGGCGATCGGCCGCGTGATCGCCGGGCGCTTCCGCGTCGAGCGGCCGCTCGGCCGCGGTGGCTCGGGGCGCGTCTACCTGGCGACCCAGCTCAGCATCGGGCGCGAGGTGGCGCTGAAGCTCCTGCACCCCGATCATGCCCGCGACCGCGTGCAGGTCCGGCGCTTCTACCGCGAGGCGCGCGCGGCGACGCGGCTCGGCTCCGAGCACGTCGTGAGGATCATCGACTTCGGCGTCGACGACGAGACGCGCACGCCGTTCATCGCGATGGAGTACCTCGAGGGCGAGACCTTGCGCGAGCGCATCGCGCGCGGGCCGGTGGCGCCGAAGGAGGCCGCGCGCATCGGCGCGGCGATCGCGCGCGCGCTCGGCGAAGCGGCGGCGGCCGGGATCGTGCACCGCGACCTCAAGCCGGCCAACGTGATGTGCGTGGCCGGCCGCGACGGGCCGACCGTCAAGGTGATGGACTTCGGCGTCGCCAAGGATCTCGCGGGCGGCGACACGGATACGCTGACCCTGCAGGGGGTCGCGCTGGGCACGCCCGCCTACATGGCGCCCGAGCAGGTGAGCGGTGGCGATGTCGGCCCGCGAACCGATCTCTATGCCCTGGGCTGCGTGCTCTTCGAGATGGTCACCGGCGCGCCGCTCTTCGCGAGCGACGCGCGGGCCGAGCTCTACGTCGATCACCTGCTCAAGCCGGCGCCGCCATTGCCGGCGAAGGTCGGCGACGCACAGGTGCCGGCGGCGTTGCTCACGCTGGTCGGGCGCCTGCTCGCGAAGGCGCCCGAAGAGCGGCCGGGCTCGGCCGAGGAGGTCGCCGAGCGGCTCGCGGCGATCGCCGAGGAGCGCCCCGCCGACCTCGCACCGCTGCGCGCGGCGAAGCGCAAGCGCTCGCGCCTGTGGGCGCTCGGGGTGAGCGCGGCGGCGACGCTCGGCGCGATCGCGGTGGCGGCGTCGGCGGTGTCGGCCGACCAGGAGCGCGCGCCGAGCGCGGGCGCGGCGTGGGAGCAGGTGGCGAAGGCGAGCTACGAGCACCTGATCGTGCGCGGCGCGGCGGCGACCGTGCGCCTGCGCGTGGGCGAGGAGCGCGGCATCGCGATCGCCGGCGATCCGATGCGCGTCACGCAGGAGATCGAGGACGGCCGCCTGACCCTGGCGATCGCCGCGCCGACGACCAGCGACGAGGCGTTGGTGATCGACGTCACCGCCCCGACCTGGAAGACGATCAAGGTGTCGGGGCTGGCCACCGTCGAGGGGCAGGCGCCGCTCGGCGGCGAGGAGCTGTCGCTGGCGCTGTCGGGATCGGCGCGTCTGCGCCTCGAGGTGCGGGGACCGAGCGTGGTGACGTCGCTGCGCGGGTCGAGCGAGGCGACGCTCAGCGGCGAAGTGACGCACCACGAGATCCGCGCCGGCGGGGCCTCACGCCTCGACGCGCGCGCGCTCGTCGGCGAGGAGGTCTCGATCGCCGCCTCGGGATCGAGCGACGTGTTCGTGCACGCGCGCGCGCGGCTCGACGCGCGCAACGACGGCACCGGCGAGATCGTCTACTACGGCGCGCCGCCCGAGCTGAGCGCGACCGGGCCGGAGATCCGCGCGGGGAGTGAGTGAGGGGGCCGCTCGCGGTCGCGCCGGACGCGCTGGCGACGCCGCCGGGCGCTCATGATCGGTAGCGCGTGGCGTCGAGCGCGAAGCGCTCGAGCAGGCGATAGAGGCTCTGGCGGCTGAGGCCGAGCTCGCTCGCCACGCGCGCGACGTTGCCCTGGTGCTCGGTGAGCAGCGCCTCGAGGGCGGCGCGATCGGGGGGCGGCTGGCTCGGGCGGGTGGCGCGCTCGGGCGCGGGCGAAGGCGCGCTTGAACTGGTGGACAGGGCCGGGCTCTGCTGCGCGATGGCCTGGCGCACGCGCTCGGTGAGCTCGAGCACGGCGGTGTTGGGCTGCGCGATGTGCGCGCTCGAGAGCACGTTGACCAGGCCGCGCACGTTGAGCGGCCAGTCGGCGGCAAGGAGCGCGGCCATGAGCTCGGGGGCGACGGACAGGCCGGCGCCCTCGCGCGCGAGGATGGCGCGCACGAGCAGACCGAGGTCCTCCTTGCGCTCGCGCAGGGGCGGCAGCGCGATCGTCCAGCGCGACAGGCGCGCGTAGAGATCGGCGCGCAGGTGGTGCTCGGCGACGAGCGCGTCGAGCGGGCGGTTGGTGGCGGCGACGACGCGCGCGCTGACCGGGACCTCCTCGGTGGCGCCGACCGGGCGGATGGCGCGCGTCTCCAGCACGCGCAGCAGGCGGGCCTGCGCCGCCTCCTCCATCTCGCCGATCTCGTCGAGGAAGACCGTGCCGGCGCGCGCGCGCACGAAGATCCCGTCGTGGGCCTTGAGCGCGCCGGTGAAGGCGCCGCGCACGTGGCCGAAGAGCTCGCTCTCGAGGAGCTCGCCGCGGAGCGAGGCGCAGTTGATCGCGAGCAACGGGCCGGCGCGGCCGCTCTGGCGGTGGATGGCGTGGGCGACGACCTCCTTGCCGCTGCCGCTCTCGCCGAGCAGGAGCACGGTGTGCTCGGTCGGCGCGACGAGCGCGATCCCGTCCTCGACCTCGGCCATGCGCGCGCC
Organism: Deltaproteobacteria bacterium; assembly: GCA_011526585.1. Lineage (GTDB taxonomy): Bacteria > Myxococcota_A > UBA9042 > PHBI01 > PHBI01 > WYBB01. Next base: position 24,173 of record WYBB01000235.1, on the reverse strand, counting down.
GCACGCGTGCAGATCGGAGCGCCGGCCGGGCGCGATGCGCGCGAACACGATGAAGGTCGAGCCGAGGCGGATCACGTCGCCGGGGTCGAGCGGGTGGCGGGTGATGCGCTCGCCGTTGACGAAGGTGCCGTTCTTGCTGCCGGGGTCGACCAGGAGCCAGCGCGCGCCGTCGTAGGCGAGCGCGGCGTGGCGCCCGCTCATGCGCGGATCGCCGAGCGGCGTGCCGCTGAACAGCGGCTCATCGCGCCCGAGGAGGAGCGCGGAGCGGCCCGCCAGGCTGAGCTGCTCGCCGGCGCGGGCGAGGCCGCCCGAGTAGACGAGGGTCAGCCCGAGGGGATACGGGCTCGGGTCGTGGGCGCCGCTGGCGCTGTCGGTGAGGGTGGCTCCGGACACGGGCCGACGTTATCAGATCCGTCGGGGCGTGTGGTGCGTGTGTCCGCGGACGTCCGCGGACAGGTCCGGACGGCGCGCCGGCGCCGGGCGAGATGGCTCGGCGCCTTGTTTCATGCGGACTGGCGGGTTGGCCCGGGACTTGCGTTGGGACCCTGCGGCGCGCGGGTCTCCCCCGCCGTGAGCGCCTGATGAACGTGGAGGTAGCGATGTTCGACCTGGCCCGTCTCCGTCCGACCCTTGCCGAGCGCTTCGGCTTCTTCGTGGTCCTGCTCGTGGCCGTGCTCTCGCTCGTCGCGCCGGCGCTGGCGCTCCTCGACAGCGGCCGCGAGCCGAGCCGCGCGAGCGACGTCGCCGTGCGCGATCGGGGCGCGCTCGAGCGCATCGACGTCAGCGCGGCCGAGCGCTGCCCCTGCCCGCCGGACCTCGTCCTGCGCGTGCCGGCCAAGCCGGCCGAGGTTCCGTCGAGCGGTCCCCTCTGATACCGAGAGCGTGCGATGCGCAAGGTGAAGTCTCCTTCGGTCATGTTCTTCGCGGGGCTCTTGCTCGCCGCCTGCGGCGGTCCGGGCGAGCCGGCCGGGGGCGAAGCGCCGATCCCGGTCGTCTCGGATCCGGCGGCGCCGACGCCATCGCCGGGCGAGCCACGCGAGGATGTCGCGGGTGAGCCGGCGGAGCTCGGCGGGCCGGTGGGTCCGGTCGGGCCGGTGGGTCCGGTCGGGCCGGTCGGTCCAGTCGGGCCCATGGAGCGGGTGCCTCCCGTTCCACCCATTCCGCCCGTGCCGCCCGTTCCGCCCGTGCCGCCCTTTGCAGCCGAGCTCGAGCGTGAGCTCGAGATCCGTATCACCGACGAAGGGATCTTCGCGCCGGGCCTGATGATCACCGAGGACGGGATCTTCGCGCCCGGGATCGCGATCAGCCGCGACAAGCTGCACCTGCTCGCCGATGAGCACGGCCCGCTCTCGCAGGCGCTCAGGTCACGCCTCACCGAGCTCGGCGACCGCATCAAGCGCGCGATCGAGAAGCGGCGCCTGCACGGGGTCGACGCGATCGAGATCAAGGACGGCAAGGTCAAGATCGGTGACCTCGAGTTCCCGCTCGGCGGCGGGATCGACGTGCCGGAGATCGTGTTGAAGGCGCTGTCCGACAAGGACCTCGACTTCGACTTCGACTTCGACTTCGACCACGACGATGATGACGACGACGACGCGAAGAAGTCGGCGACGCGCACATCCTGCACCGAGGGCGACTGCAAGGTGCGCTGCGAGCCGGGCCAGACCTGCAAGGCGACCTGCTCGGGCGGCGGCTGCCGTCAGGAGTGCGCCGACGGCGCGACCTGCCACTTCACCTGCGCGGGCGGCGACTGCTTTCAGGGCTGCGAGGGCAAGAGCACCTGTCGCCTGACCTGCTCGGGCGGCGACTGCCGACGCGCCTGCGCCAAGACCGCGACCTGCGCCATGTCCTGCAGCGGCGACGCGTGCTCCGACGCGCCGTAGCAGGACGTGTCACATCAGGTGGAGGCGAGCCGCACGAGCGCGCGAGCGCGATCCGGCGGCGAGGGTGGATCACGGACGTTGGTGCGCGGCGTCGAGGAGCCAGGCGCCCGCGGGGCTCGTGCCGTGCGCCTCGATCGCCTGGCGGATGCGCGGCTCGGCGAAGCGGCCGAGCTCGTCGATCGTCGCCTCGACCTCCTGCCAGGTCGGCGCGTCGCCGAGCTTCTCGATGCGGTCCCGGGTCTCGGTCTCGTCCAGCGAGGTGAGCACCTCGATGCGACCGACGAGGGTGCGCACCAGCTCGTCGGGAGCCGGCGTGATGCGGATCGGCAGCAGGCGATCGGTCCAGCTCGGCGGCACGAGGTAGAGCACGCGCACGCCGACGTTGCCGAACCAGCTGCGGGTCCAGGTGTCGACCATCGCGACCGCCTCGTCCTCGTAGAGGCCGGTCGCGACGACAGCGGCGACCAGCGCCGCGTGGGCCTTGGCGACGTAGGCGTCGATCGGCTCGAGCGCGCACGGGATCGGGACCGCCACGCTGTCGCGCGCGGCGAGCGAGCCGAGCACGCGCACCGCGCCGCCGTCGGCCGTGCGGTTGAGGATCACCACCGCGGCGAGGTCGTCGTCGGAGTCGTTGGCGATGCGCACACGGTCACCTTCGGCGGCGCTGGTGCGCACCGGCAGCTCGAAGTTGCCGAGGCCCCGATAGAAGATGAACTGCTCGTGTTCCTGGAAGGCGCCGTTCACGTAGCGCACCGGGGTCGAGGCGACGTTGCGCGACGGCGCCCAGATCTCCTCGGGCGAGACGGCGAGGAAGCTCGCCGGATCGATCGCGGGATCGACCGAGAGGTCCCAGCGCATCGTGCCGTTGGCGATGGCGGACATCTCGTAGGGCAAGGGCGCGTAGTCGGTCGCGTCCGGATACCACTGGCTGATGATCCCCTCGGGGAAGTCGACCTCGACGACGACCTCGCGCGCCCGGTCGGAGTGGAAGTAGATCACCGGGGTCTCGAGCTGCTGGAGCGGCTCTTCGGGCAGCTCCTCGAAGTAGGCGTTGGGCCCGAGGTCGCGGCGGTGCACGAACGCCGGCAGCTCCTCGTCCTCGTGGTGCAGGCCGGGCTGCGACCGCCCCTTCGTGTCCTGCACCGAGGTGAAGGTGCCCCACTCGTGCACGACGAACGGGGCGACGCTGGTCTCGCCGGGCGCGCTGGTCTCGGCGGGCGCGCTGGTCTCCGGCGTGGTCTGCACGTCCGGCGCGCTCGTCTCCGGCGGGTGGGTGGCGGTGTCCGGCGCGGGCACACTGGTGTCGGGCGCCGAGGTCTCGGCGACGGCGATGTCCGGCGTGGGCACGGGTGAGGTGTCGTCGCCCGCGACGCTGCCATCGGAGAGGCAGGCGAGCGCGAAGGTGCAGCAGGCGGCGAGGGTCGTGACGGCGTGGGTGAGGCGCATGAGCAGGCTCCGGCAGAGTGTCCGGACCGGGCTCAGCGCAAGGTGCATGCCGAGATCGAATGACCTGTTTTCGGCCACTTACGCACACCGACGTAAGGAGAATTGGCACGCGCGCAAGCGGTGTTTACACGGGCGGGCCCGAGGACCGCCCTCACTGCGTCTTCTGGCGGAGGATCATGAACTCGACGCGGCGGTTGAGCTCGCGGCCCTGGGCGGTGCGGTTGTTGCCGATCGGCACGTCCTCGCCGTAGCCCTTGGCGCGCAGCCGCGAGGCGTCGACCTTGCCGATCGAGACGAGGTGCAGCATCACCGCGTTGGCGCGGTCGTCGGAGAGGCGCCGGTTGAACTCGTCGGGGCCCTGGTCGTCGGTGTGTCCCTGGATCTCGATGAGCTCGATCTGCGGGTTGTCGTTGATCACCTTGGCGAGCTCCTCGAGCAGGCCGTAGCTCTTGGGCAGGATGTCGGCCTTGCCGGTCTTGAAGAATATCTTCTCGGTGATCGAGATCTTCTCCTTGCTCACGCACACGCGCCCCTCTTCGGGGCAGCCGTCCTCGTCCTGGCAGCCGTCGCGATCCTCGGGGAGATCCGGGCACTTGTCCTGGGCGTCCGGGATGCCGTCGCCGTCATTGTCCGGATCGGGGCAGCCGTCGTCGTCCTTGTATCCGTCCTTGTCCTCGGGATCGATCGGGCACTTGTCGATGCCGTCGGGGATCCCGTCGCCGTCGTTGTCGGGGTCGGGGCAGCCGTCGTCGTCCTGGAAGCCGTCGATGTCCTCGGGCTGGGCCGGGCACTTGTCGAGGTCGTCGGGGATCCCGTCCTTGTCGCCGTCGCCGTCGGGGCAGCCGTCGTCGTCGCGATCGCCGTCGAGGTCCTCGGGCTTGTCGGGGCACTTGTCGTCGGCGTCGGGGATCCCGTCCTTGTCGTTGTCGAGCTCGGGGCAGCCGTCCTGGTCCTCGAAGCCGTCCTTGTCCTCGGGCTTGGTCGGGCACTGATCGAGGTCGTCGGCGATGCCGTCGGCGTCCTGGTCCCCGTCGGGGCAGCCGTCGTCGTCGCGGTCGCCGTCCTTGTCCTCGGCCTCGAGCGGGCAGCGATCCTTGTCGTCGGGGATCCCGTCGGCGTCGTTGTCGTTGTCGGGGCAGCCGTCGCCGTCCTCGAAGCCGTCCATGTCCTCGGGATCGGCCGGGCACTGATCGACGTCGTCCTTGATGCCGTCACCGTCGGCGTCGCCCGCCGGCCCGGCGACCGGGATGAGCCGGGCCGGCTGGTAGCCGACCGTGAAGAAGCCGCGCCAGGAGGGATCGCCGTAGCCGTCGAGCACGCCGAAGCTCGCGCCGCCGCCGACGGCGAAGCCGCTCTCGGCCTTCCAGTGCAGGCCCCAGGTGAGCTCGAGCTGGGTGTTGTGGCGCTCGAAGAAGCGCGACAGGCGCGACTCGAAGCGGCCCTCGACCAGCATGCGGAAGTCGGTCGAGCCGAGGAAGACCGCGAGCGCGGCGTTGGCGCCCGCCTCGGAGCTGATCGCGAGCTCGTCGGGGAAGTCGAGCGTGCGCTCGTCGGGGGTGAAGTCGCCGCTGCGCACGTAGAACCAGATGTTGGTCATGAGGTGCACGTGCTCGGTCATCGCGTCGAGCACGATCTTGGGCATGACCACGGTGCCGCTCTCGCGGCCGTAGCCGCCCTTGCTGCCCGACGGGATGAAGAGATCGACGGCCAGACCGATGCCGGGGCCGATGCGGTAGGGCTTGATGGCGGTCGCCTTGAGCGAGAGGCGGATGTCGCCGAAGGTGAAGGCCGAGAGGTCGTCGCCGTCGAGGAAGGTGCCGCTGCCGAAGTGGAAGGGCACGTCGAGCGCGGCCGAGAGGTGGTCGAGGAAGGACACGCTGGCGACGAGGTCGACCGAGCCGAAGAAGTCGACCGCCTGGTCGCCGCTCCGGAGCTGCAGCATGTCGCCGGCGAAGCTCGACATCAGGAAGGCGTTGATCGTGAACTCGTGGGAGACGCGGGCGGCCTCGGTCGTGAACGCGCCGAGCGAGTGCACGGCGGGGCGGAACTTCTGCAACGACCACTCGTCGAAGTCCTGGGCGCGCGCGGGCGAGGTCGCGGCGGCGAGCGCGAGCGCGAGACCGAGTCCGGAGAGCGTGCGGGGGATGCGCGGCGTGAGCATGGGAGGGTCCTCCGGGGCCGGTCGTCAGAACTGGTAGGCGAGGCCGACGCGCAGACCTCCGTACATCGAGTCGCGCGTCTTGAGGTCGAGGCCGCGCGGGCGCGCATCGGGGTTGGCCTGGCTCGGGAGCTCGTTGGGATCGATGACGGCGCGCTGGAGGTAGTCTTTGGGCTGGCTGAAGTTGTACGACCAGTGGATGTCGATCGGCACGAGGAAGTCGCCGGCGGTGATCTCGATGCCGAAGACGACGGCGAGGTAGACGCTGTCCTCCTCCTTGGTGCCGACGCGCGAGAAGTCGCAGCGCGTGCCGGGCAGGCGTAGCTTGCCGTCGTAGCATTCGCGGAAGGGGAAGGTGTTGTCGTTGGGGTCGTCGGGGGTCGTGCTCGAGAGGCCGCCCTTGGTGATGGCGAAGCTCGCGCGCGACCAGCTCGTGAACGAGAACTCCGGGCCGACGCCGAGGGAGACGCGCGTCTTGCCGGCGTTGACGACGGCCTTGATCAGGATCGGCAGGTGGAAGGCGGTCCAGGACAGCTCCTGGTCGGAGTCGGCCTCGAAGGTGGTGATCTGGTTGCCGCGCTGCTCGGTGTAGGTCCACTCGATCTCCTCGAGCAGGGTGTGCTGCACGAAGTGGAAGCCGAGCTCGATCCCGAGGTGCTCGTAGAAGATCCCCTGCAGGAAGAAGCCGGCGGACATGGTGTAGCCGGCGCGCGTCTCCTCGAAGATCGGCAGCGTGAACTCGGCGCCGCTGCCGTCGACGCCGAGCACGGTGCCGTCGGGCTCGCTCCAGAGGGCACCGCCGCCGCCGAACTTGATGCCCATGACGAAGCGCGCCGGCACGGCGGCGTCGAGCGAGCCGTCGAGCTTGTCGGGCCGTGAGGGCGGCGCGGCGAAGGCCGAAGCGCCGAGGGCGGCGACGATGAGTGCCGCGACGCTCGTGCTCCGGATGAGGTTTCGGGAGCGGGCGCTCCGCGAGGCGTGCGTCGACATGAGGAGCTCCTCGGCGCGAGGTCGCGGAAGGCCTGAGCGGCAGGCCGCCCGCGCATGAGATCGTGAAACGGGGCTGGATCAGGCCGCTTTCTCGGGCCCCCGGGGCGCACGTTGCAATGCGGCGCGCGGGCCTGTCAAGCGGCATGGAGCGCGGGCGGGCGCGGGCGGCTTGGCTGAGCGCGGAATCGGGACGTGCCGCCCGCACGTTCACGTTCGGCTTCTGGCTCGACCCCGAGAAGGTGGTAGCTTCGCGCCGATGCAGGACACGCCTCGCACCCTGGTCATCGACAACCGCCGCCCCGGCGGCTGGTGGCGCCACCTCGCGCGCGTCGCGCTCGCCGGGATCGGGCTCGCGCTGTGCTCGGGCGCGCTGGCGGCGGCGCTGGTCTACACGACGCTCGCGCACGACCTGCCGCGGCTCGACGCGTTCGACCGCATGCAGGGCGTCGGCGTGACGCGCTTCGAGGCGGCCGACGGGTCGCTCGTCGGCGAGCGCTACACCGAGCGGCGCCTGGCGCTGACCTGGGAGGAGCTGCCGCGCCCGCTGATCCTCGCGTTCCTGGCAGCCGAGGACGCGCGCTTCTTCGAGCATTCCGGGATCGATCTGCGCGGGATCGTGCGCGCGATGGTGACGAACCTCGTCGCCGGCGGCGTGCGCGAAGGCGCGTCGACGATCACGCAGCAGCTCGCCAAGATCCTGGTCGGCAACGAGCGGAGCTGGGGCCGCAAGATCAAGGAGGCGATCCTGGCGCGCCGCATGGAGGACCTCTACTCGAAGGAGCAGATCCTCACCTGGTACATCAACACGATCTACTACGGACACCACAGCTACGGGGTGCAGGCGGCCGCGCAGAACTACTTCAGGAAGAACGTCTGGGAGTTGTCGCTCGGGGAGATGGCGCTGCTCGCCGGCAGCGTGCAGAGCCCGAGCCGCGTCAACCCGGCGCTCGACCTCGCCGCGGCGAGCCGCCGCGCGGGGCACATCCTCGACAACATGGTCGAGCTCGGCTGGGTCGAGCGGGCGGCGGCCGAGGTGGCCAAGGCGGAGCGCCCGGTCGTCTACCCGCTGCGCGACCTCTGGGGCGACCAGGTGCCCGAGTACACCGAGGCGGTGCGCCGCGTCGGGGCGCGCTGGGACGACGGCGCGCGCGGCTTCCTCGAGCGCGGGCTGACGATCCGCATGGCGGTCGACCCGGCGGCGCAGCGCGTGGCGCAGGCGGCGCTCGACGAGGCGCTCGTCGCGCTGCAGGAAAAGCAGGGCTACCCGGGGCCGCTCGGGCGCGCGGTGAGCGAGGGGGAGCGCGACGCCTTCTTCGCGAAGAACGCGCGCTGGGTCGCGCGGGTGACGGAGGCGGGCGCGGGCGAGGCGGCGGCGGACGCGGGGCGGCCGCGGCTCGGGGCGCGGGTGCTCGGGCGCGTGGCGGAGGTCTCCGACAAGCTGGCGCGGGTCGAGCTGAGCGCGGCGATCTCGGGGGTGCTCCATTTAAAGGATGCGAGCTGGGCGACGCCGTGGACGATCTTCCCGCGCGATGCGGAGGGAGGCAGGCGCGACACGTCCGGCAAGGTCAGCTTCAACGGCAAGCTGCGCGCGCTCGACGAGGCGCTCGCGGTCGGTGACGTCGTCCTGGTCGAGGTGATCGAGCCGCCGCCACCGCCCAAGCCGAAGAAGCCCACGCGCTCGAAGAAGGGCAAGAAGAGCGAGACCGAGGTGGTGCAGGCGCTGCCCGAGCCGCCGCGCGGTCTTCACTTCGCGCTCTCGCCGGTGCCGATGATGGAGGGCGTCATCGTCTCGACGCCGCTCGAAGCGGGCGGGATCGACGCGCTCAAGACCGGTTGGGACTTCGATCGCAGCGAGATCGATCGCACGCTCAGCAAGCGGCCGACCGGCTCGACGATGAAGCCGCTGGCCTACGCGTTGGCCTACGATCTGGGCTTGCCGCCGTCGGCGGTGATCTCGGCCGCGGACTACAACGAGGACCGGTACACCGTGCGCGGCAAGGACGCGCTCGAGCTGCCGGTGTGGAGCGCGCTCGTCGCGTCGGACAACGCCGTGTCGGTGCGGGTCTTCGCGCACGCGCTCGACCGCGTCGAAAAGGGAGGCTGGCAGCGCTGGGGTGAGCGCCTCGGGCTGCCGCCCTGCGCACCGCCGCGCACCCCGGGAGGCGAGCCGGTTTGCCCGCTGCGCGCGCACGTCGGCCCCGACAAGCGCGAGTACCTGGCCGAGGTCTTTGGCGCCGACCAGCGCCCGCGCGACATGCTGTCGGTCTATGGGACCTTCGCGCGCGCAGGGCGGCGACCCGCGCTCGAGCTCGTGCGCAAGGTGGTCGCTCGCGACGGCCGGGTGCTCGAGCGCAACTACCGCCCGGTCGACGCCTGGGCCTCGCTCGGCGACGCGCTCATCGCGCTGCACGACGCCGCGAAGACGCCGGTCGTGCCGATGATCGCGCCGTCGACCGCGCACCTCGTCGCGAAGAACCTCGCCGCCGCGGTCGCGTCCGGCACCGGCAGGAACGCGAAGAAGGCCGGGCGCGAGGCGGCGGGCAAGACCGGCACCCTGCCCTACGACGTGTGGTTCTCGGGGTTCACCGGCGCGCGCGCGACCGTCGCCTGGCTCGGCGCCGACGACAACGAGCGCACGCTGGGGCCGAGCGTGCGCGACAACAAGATCTACGGCTCGACGGCGGCCACGATGTGGGCCGCCTTCATGCGCGGCGTCGATCGCGTCGACAAGGGGGACGCACCCGCCGGCGTCGCCGACGTCGTGCCGCCGGAGATCGTCTCGGTCGCGATCGACCCGGTGACCGGCCTCCTGGCGGCGCCCGGCGCGCCGGCGACCGCCGCGCTGACGATCCCGCACATGAAGGGCACCGAGCCGACCGAGGCGGCGCCCGAGCCCGACGGCATCGAGACGCTCGGCACGCTCGAGAAGGAGTTCTGATCGTCGCGGGCCTGCGCGGACCATCTCACAGGCGCGCGACGACCGTGAGACACGAGCGAGGCAAGGAGGCATCGCGGTCGCGGCGTTTCTGTTTGCCGCGCCTGGATCCGAGGCATACCATCCCGCCGCCATGTTCGGCCTCTCGACCTGGGAAGTGCTCATCATCCTGGCGGTCGCCTTGATCTTCATCGGGCCCGACCAGCTGCCCAAGGTCGCGCGCCAGATCGGCAAAGGGGTGCGCCAGGTGCGCGGCGCCATGGGCAAGGTCGACGTCGAGATGCGGCGCGCGGTGCGCGAGGCGGCCGCCGAGCTCGACGATGACGGCAACCCGGTGACGCCTACGCCACCACCCGACAAACCCACGCCTCCATCCCCGGCGCAATCGATCGAGCGCGACTGGTCCCAGGTCGGCAAGGGACCGGTGCCGGGCCGCGTCGTTCAGAGTTCCGCTCCCACTCCCGCTGCCGAGCCCGATCGAGCACCCGAGGAGCCACCAGGGCCTCCCCCACCGTCCGAGCCCGCGGCCACCAAAGACGAACCGACCCCGACGTGAGCACCTCCGACGCGATCGCCGAAGACGGCAAGGTCATGAGCTTCCGCGAGCACCTGATGGAGCTGCGCAAGCGCCTCGTGCGCATCGTCGGCGTGCTCGTCGTCGGCTTCTTCATCGCCTGGGAGCTGAGGCTCCCGATCTTCGAGTTCCTCTCGCGCCCGATCGCCGGAGCGCTGGCGGACAACGGCATCTACAGCTTCCAGACGATCTCGCTCACCGAGAGCATCGTCGTCTACCTCAAGACCGCGTTCTTCGCCGACCTCGTCTTCCTCTCGCCCTACGTCTTCTGGGAGATCTGGGCCTTCATCTCGCCCGGCCTCTACCAGCGCGAGAAGCGCTTCGTGCTGCCGCTGACCGGCTTCTCGGTCGCGTTCTTCCTGCTCGGCTCGGCCTTCGCCTACACCGTGCTCCTGCCGTTCATCACCGACTGGCTCGTCAACATCACCCTCGAGGGCGGCCACACCGACGTGATGGTCACGCTGCAGAACACCTACAGCTTCGCCTTCTCGTTCCTCCTGATGTTCGGCCTGGCCTTCCAGCTTCCGTTGGTCCTCTTCTTCCTCGCGCTCTGGGGCTCGGTCACCGGCAGGGGGCTGCTCAAGTTCTGGCGCTACTTCGTCGTGATCTCGTTCATCGTCTCCGGCGTCCTGACCCCACCCGACCCGCTCTCCCAGGTCTTCATGGCGGTGCCGCTCAACGTGCTCTACGGCTTCGGCGTCATCACCGCCTACACCGTCACGCGCGCGCGCGCCTCGGGTCGCGAGGACGCGGGCCGGCTGGCGCTGCGCGCGATGGCGCTCTCGATGCTGGCGCTGCTCGCGCTGGGCAGCGGCCTCTTCCTCTACGTGGGAGGCCTGCCGCAGAAGCCGCTCGTCGCCTGGACCCCACCCGAGGCGACCTTCGCCGCCGGCATGAACCCGCGCGTGCTCGCCGCCGAAGAGGCGGTGCTCGGGCTCGTGCGCACGTCGCCGGAGGCCGCCGAGGCGCTCGACCGCCTCACCGGGACGACGCCGCTCGACGGCATCACCGACGGCCTGATCATCGGTCTCGCCGACGGCACGCGCGCGGTGCTCCTGCGCTCGGACGGCCTTGGCAAGACACCGCCGGAAGGCGCCGTCGCGCTCGACGACGACACGCTCGCCCTGGGCTCCGAAGGGATCCTCGCGACGCTCGCCGCGATCGAGCCGAGCACACCTTCGCTCGGCGCCGAGGGCGATCGCCTGCTGACGCGCCTGTCCGGCTCGGGCCCGCTCTGGGTCTGGCTGCCGCCCCAGAGCCCGGCCAAGGAGGTCGTGCTCGGAGCCGGCAACGCCGGCGAGCTCGCGTCGGTCGGCGCGGCGCTCTCGCTCGGTGAGCGCCGCCAGATCATCTTCGATCTCCCGCTCGCGCTCGGCGAAGGCTCGGGCTCCGACAGCGCCGCCGAGCGGGCCGAGCGCACCGCGCGGGCCGACCGCGTGCTCGCGCGCATCGAGGCCGCGCGCGTGGCCGCGCTCGCCCGGCCGAGCGACACCCGCGACGCCGAGCTCGCGCGCGCCCTGAGCGCGCTCGCGACCGAGCTGGAGGCGGTGGCGCCGCCGCGGATCCGACCGCGCGTGCGCGCGATCCGGGACTCGCTCACGCGGGCCGACGCCCGCCCGGACGCCGCGGCGGCCGACGCGTTCCCGGCGCTGAGCGCGCTGGCGCCGCACCTGCAAGGGGTGTCGGTGCGGCGCGAGGACAACCGCCTGACGCTGACCGCCGAGCTCGACGACGAGGGCCTGGCCGCCATCTTCGACATCCTGGCCGCCCGCTGACGGGGACGTCACTCGGTGAGGATCCCGATCATGAGCGAGACCGTGTTGGCGACGGTGGAGCACATGAGCGCGAGCCCGACGTCGCGCCAGCACCAGCGACCGCGGATCGCGAGCCAGGTGAGCGCCGCCTCGACGAGATAGATCACCGCCTCGAAGGCGAGGACCGCGGCGTCGTAGTGCGCGTAGAGGAAGGCGGCCTCGTGCTCCCACGCGAGCCAGAAGAGCGGGTGGGTCACGGCCTGCAACGCCACGCCGAGGACGAGCGCCGACACGATCCCGACGCGGTCGCGCACGAAGAGCGCGACGACCGGGGTCTCGCCGAGCACGGTGACCAGGAAGGCGGGCCACCAGAGCGAGAACCACTCGGGGCTCACGCGTCCTCGGCCGCCCGGGTGCGCCCGCGCGTCAGGAGCGCGGCGATGATGCCGAGCTCGAGCCAGCCGTGCGCGATCGCCGCGAGCAGGTAGAGGTTGCGGACCTCGGCGGCCTCGAAGGCGAGCGCGCCGAGCGGCACCATGCAGGTGAGCGCGACGAGGACCCAGAAGCCGACGCGCCCGAAGTCGCGGCGCACGCGCCCGACCGAGCGCCGGAGCGTCGGCGGCGCGGTGCGCTCGTCGAGTCGCTGCGGGATCAAGCGGAGCCAGACGACGTAGTGGATCGCCTGCGCGAAGGCGTAGGTCGCGACGAGGCGTAGAGCGAGCTCGAGGTCGAGACCGGGCGCGAGGGTCATCGCCATCTCGCCGAGGCCGAAGTGCCCGAGGTCGGAGGCGATGGCGTGCTCGACGAGGAGCCCGTCGCAAACGCCCGACATGAAGAGCGCCAGCACGCCGAGGTAGGCGAGCGCGAGGCCGACGAGCATGCGGCGCGAGGTCTCGGAGGCGAAGAGCCAGAGCCAGAGACCGAACGCGATGAGGTTGTGTGCGTGCGCCACCACGACCAGCGCGCCGTGCGCGTATGCGAGCGCGAGCGCGGTGAGCGAGGCGATGATCGCCAGCGCGAGCGCCTTCTTCGCGCGCGCCGCCGGTGCGATCGCGACGCCGCCGATCATCGCGGCCGCGCCGAGGAGGACCTCGAGCTCGGGCAGGTAGGGCCCGCCGAGCGTCGCCAGCACGCGGTGGCCGGTCATCGCCATGAGCGGCCCGAGCAGGAGCACGAGCCCACGCCGCCCGAGTGGGAGCGGCGGCTTGATCAGGAGGTAGCGCACGTCGCTCGCCACGTGCGGCACGCCGAGCACGATCGGCCCGAGCAACAAGAGCCACACCGGCGCCACGAGCGTGAGCGCGACCGCCACCGCCATGTGCGCGAGCGCGAGCGTCGTGAGGCGCAGCCCGCGGTCCCGCACGCACGCCCGCCCGAAGGCCGTCTTGGCCGAGACCCCCCAGAGCCAGCGCCGCGCGTGGTCCAGCGGGCGCACGAGTACGGCGAGCGGGCGCCACAGCGGGGCCTCGGCGGGCAGGACGGCGATCGGCTCACGGCGCGCGACCATCACGCCTCCTACGCACGAGTCGCGCCGACGATCCGCTCACGATGAACAGGACGCCCATGAGCCAGGAGACGAACGAGCGGGCCCCACCTGAAGCGCAACCGCCGTCGACCTGGCGGCTCGCGCCGATCACCTCGCGCGCCGTGCGCCCGACCTCGGCGCCTTCGCCGACCACGACCTCGGGGCCGACGGTCTCGGCGGGCTCCTGCGCATCGGGCCCCGGCTCGACCGGCTCGACCGCCTCCGCAGACTCCGGCCCCGCTTCGGGCTCGGCGTCGGGCGCCACCTCGCAACCGCTCGCGCGCGCCCCGCCCAGGCCCTCGACCAGGGCGCGCACGAAGGCCTCGCGCTCGACCTCGGGGAAGAGCGCCTCGATCGGCACGCCGAGCACGACCGCGGTGCCGCCGCTCGCGGTTCTTGTCGCGACGCCCGCGACCGCGCCACCCTCGTAGCGGAGCACGACCTCACCACCGCCGACCACCGCGAGCACGTCGGGGTAGTTGACGTCGTAGGCGCCGCGTGTGCCGTCGTCGAGCGCCAGCGCGCCACCCTCCCAGGTCAACGCGTAGGTCCCGGCGTCGTCGGCTTCGAAGCCGACCCCGAGCGACGCGAGGAAGGCCCGATCGCTGGCGCTGCCCTTGTCACCGAGGTCCCACGCCAGCTCGGCGCCCGACGCGATGAGCGTGCGCCCGGCCGTGAGCCACACGCCGACGAGCGCCTGCTCCGCCTCCGAGAAGGTCTCGTCGGCGGTCGACTCCTCGCCGAGCACCCAGTCGACGAGCCCATATCCCTCGAGCGCGAGACCGCCCGCGCCGAGCGCCGTCGCCTCGGCCGAGTCGAAGGCGAGCCCCGCCGACGCCAGCGCCCACGCGTGCGCGACCACGCCGTCGAAGCGGTTCATCTCGGCCATCCTGACGCGCAGCACCTCGGACAGACCATACGCGCTCAGGTCCTCGCGCGGCGCGAGCCCGCTGTCCGCACGATAAAACCCGTGCACGATCAAGCCCTTGGCTCCGGCCTCGCACGCGGGCATGACCGCGACGACCGGGCTCGGCACCGACTCGCCGCCATCATTGTAGGAGGTGACCCGGAAGAAGCTCGGCGCCCCGGTCGGCACCTCGACCTCGGCGCTCGGGCCGGCGACGTCGATCCCGTCGTCCCACCCGCGCCCATCCGCGCTGCGGTAGAGGCGAAAGCCGCTGGCCGCGTGCCCGCCGAGATCCTGCGCGTCGACGGGCGCCGCCCGCCAGCTCACGCGCGCCCTCCCCGGACCCACCCCGACGACGCGCACCGCCTCGGGCGGCTCCGGCAGGAGCACCACCTCCTGCCCGTCGCGCTCCGCGAAGTAGCGCGCCACCGCCTGGTAGAACGCGCGCGCCGCGACCATGCGCACGCGCGGCTCCTTCAGATGAGCGGCGTCGCTCTCGGTCGCGTGGAACGCCACCTCGCACAGCGCCGACGGCATCTCGGGGTTGTGGTTCTTGTTGAGCTCGCCGAAGTAGGCCGAGAACAAGCCGCGGTTGCGCCACGCCGGATCGACGGCCGCCTTCAGATCGTTGACGACCTCGTCGTGCAAGAAGCGCCCGAGCCGGTCGCTGCCCGGTGTGCCGGTGAAGTCGTAGCTGCCGTCGGGCGGGTTCGGCCCGTACACGAAGGTCGAGGTGCCGACCCCGGGCGAGGGCGCGTTGGTGTGCCAGCTCACGTAGACGGCGTCCTCGCCGACCTCGTTCTGCCACGCGGCATAGCGGCTGCGCACCCCGACGTCGTCCGAGCGCTCGTCGCCGGCGTAGCGATACACGCTCTGCGGCGCGCCGGTGAACTGCACGTGGTAGCGCGCGTTCTCCTCCCAGCGCGGCCGCCCCGACAAGGTCCCGCGCGGTGGTGCGCCGCCGTCGCCACGCGCCGCGTCGCCCATGCCGCCGCCGACCCGGATCGCGTCGGCGCTGACGTGGCTGCCGCTCGTCGCCGAGTCGTTGTGCAGCTCGACCGCGCCCTCGCGCGCGAAGTGGAACCGGCCGAGGCTCATCCACGTGCCGCCGTGCCGCCGCTGGTTCACGCGCAAGTGCGACGCGCCGCCATCGTGGTGCACGACGTAGTGCGCGTCGGGTGCGCGGTTGTCGCCTGCGACCCACGCGGCGTAGACGCGGTAGTCGCCAGGCGCCGGCACGGAGAAGGTCCAGCGCGCGGTCGCCGTCGCGCTCGCCGCCACCGGCGTCACCCGGCTCGTGCCGAGCGCAAACGGGTTCTCTCCCTCTTCGTAGGGTGCGAGCCCGCCGCGGAACCCGCCGCCTGTCGAATCGCTCCAGGTCCCTTCTTCAGCGTAGCTCCCCTCGCCCTCCCCGCTGGTCGCAGCGCCTGCCTCCGCGTCGACGATCACCATGTGCGGGTTCATGTCGCGCTCGCGCACGGTGAAGACCGTCGCGCCCGCGTTCTCGAGGTAGGTCGTGAGCCACTGCGCGATCGCCTCGTTCGAGACCATGTCCTCGACGATCCCGTGCGTGTTGCCGCGCTGCGTCGCCCAGCGCGCGATCGCCGGATCCCAGGTGAAGCCGTGGCCCGCCGACACGTAGACCACCTTGCCCGAGAGCGCGCCGCGCCGCCGCGCCCCGACCGCGGTCGTCAGGCTCTTGCGCACGACGCCTCCCGGATCGGCCGACACCGACCCACGCTCCCACGGCTTTTCCGGCACCGCCGGCGCCGGGGGCAAGACCGCCGGCAGCGGCACCCACGCCGCCCCGCGCGCGACATACGGCACGACCCCGGTCACGCCGAGCCCGGCCTCGTAAGCGTCCTCCAGCGCCGCACGCACGACCGCCTCGAGCTCGAGCTCCGACCAGCGCCTGCCGCCATCCTCCAGGTAGAGGTCGAGGCGCTCGCCCTCCTGCCGGCTCGCGACCACCTCGACGCCCACCGGCAAGACCCAGCCGATCGGATCGATGCGCTCCGCCCCGTCGGGGCCGTGCGCACGCGCCAGAGGTGCGCCGTGCAGGCCCACGAGCGTCACCACCAGCGCACCCCAGAGCGGCGGCGCGGCGCGCCGGGCGAAGCCTTCCTTCATGCGGCGCAAGGTCCCACGAGCGCGCAGACCGGGGCAAGCATCCGGGGCAAGCACCGGCCCTCCTGTCCGGTACGCGGCGCGCGAACTCGCCTTCGCCCGGATCCACCAAACCGATAAAGCCATACGAATACTTATACTTACCAGACTCTGCCCCGCCCGCAGCCCCTCCTCCGCCACCCGCACCGCGAACCCGGATTCCGAGCGCTCGCTCTGCGCACCCCCGCCACCGCCGGTGCGCACCAGATTGTTTCCAAGACCTTGCGCTGCGTCACCGCCGCGTCACCCCGATGGCACGGCTCTTGGTTCCCATGGCGCCGGGCGATGACCTCGCCGCCACCTGGAGCCCACCATGTCCGAACCTGCCCGATCCCATGTGAGACCGCCCGGCACCCTCAAGCGCAGCGCCGTCGTCGGCGTCGCCGCCTCGCTCGCCGATCTGGTGATGCTCGCCCTGCTCGTGCACGGCCTCGCCGTCGCACCCGCCTGGGCCAACGTGCCAGCGCTCTCGCTCGGGCTGGTGATCCAGTTCGTCGGCAACAAGCTCTGGGCCTTCCAGGATCGCACGAGCGACCCCGCGCAGCTCGCGCGCCAGGGCTCGGCCTTCCTCGCGGTCGAGGTCATCGCCTTCCTGCTCAACGCCGCGCTCTTCCACCTGCTCTCGCCGCTGTGGGGCGTGCCGCCGCTGGTCGCCCGCGTCATCGCCTCCGCCGCGGTCTACTTCGGCTTCAGCTACCACCTCTGGGCCCGGATCTTCCGCCCCGCCGCGACAACCCAGCGCTCCTGATCGAGAGGTCGCCATGCTCGCCTTCATCGTCTTTGTCGCCATCGTCTTCACCCTGCTCTCGGTGCTCTCGCTCTATCGCCTCACCGCGCGCCGCCCCGCGCTCGCCGCCCCGCCCGCCGCAGTCCTCCCGCCTGTCACCGTGCTCAAGCCGCTCTGCGGCGCCGACGATCGCCTCGAGGACAACCTCGCCACCTTCTTCGCGCAGACCCACCCGCGTTACGAGCTCGTCTTCGGCGTCCAGGGCGACGACGATCCCGCCATCCCGATCGTGCAGCGCCTGCGCGCGCGCTTCCCGCACGTGCCCACGCGCCTCGTCATCCACCAGGGCGGTCAGGCGCTCAACCCGAAGGTCGCCAACCTCCAGGCGATGCTCGCCTTCGACAGCCACGACCTCGTCGTGATCTCCGACTCCAACATCGCCGTCTCCGAGCGCTGGCTCGAGGACCTCGTCGCCGAGTACGTCGCCGATCCGCAGCTCGGCCTCCTCACCAACCTCTTCGTCGGGACCGGCGAAGAGAGCCTCGGCGCGACGCTCGAGAACCTCCACCTCGCCGGCCCCGTCGCGGGCAGCCTCGCCGTCTCGAGCGTGCTCCTGCCGCAGGCCGGCGCCGTCGGCAAGTCGATGCTGTTTTCGCGCGCGCGCTTCGAGGCGCTCGGCGGCCTCGCCAGCGTCGGCAGCCTGCTCGCCGAGGACTACGTCATGGGTCGCATGTTCTCCGCCGCCGGCTACCGCGTCCGCATCGCCAGCACCACCGTCGACAACGTCTGCACCCGCACGACCGTCACGCGCTTCCTCCAGCGCCAGCTCCGCTGGAACCTCATCCGCTCGCGCGTGATGCCGCTGTCCTACCCGCTCGAGCCCCTGAGCTCTCCGATGCTGCTCGCGCTCGTCGCTCCGTTCGCGGGCACCTTCGCCGCCCCGGTCTTCGCGCTCGGCGTCGCGCTCACCCTGCTGCGCGACGGCCTGCAGTGGCACCGCCTGCGCGGGCGCGCCGGCCTCTTGTCCGCGCTGCCGCTCGGGCCGCTCAAGGAGCTCGCCCTCTTCGGCGTATGGGCCGTGGCCCCCTTCATGTCGCGCGTCGCCTGGCGCGGCAAGCGCTTCCGCGTCGCCTCCGGCACCCGCCTCTACGCCGAGCGCGAGATCGTCAAGACCGCGCCGCTCGAATCCGAGTAGACTCGCCGCGTGTGGCGCGCCCTGCCCATGCTGCTCTGCTTGTCGACCGCGGCCTGCGGCTCGAGCGGGATCTCGTCGACCTCGAGCGACGACGATGAAGAGGTCGCGATCGTCGCCCTGCTCTCGATCGCCGGCGGCCTCGTCTCGACCACCGCCGGCGCCGTCACGACCGAGGCGACCGACGACGGCACCAACGACGTCTACGTCAAGAACCGCCGCACCATCGAGGTGAACCTCGCGCGCGGCCACGGCGACTGGATCGCCGATCTCGCCCACCAGCTCGCCCTGCCCGCCGGCCTCGTGCCGCACCTCGGCGAGGTCCTGCGCCGCCACCGCGAGCCGCTCTCGGCCGTGCTCGTCGAAGAGCCGCTGCGCGCCTCGGTCTGGGAGCGCAAGGTCGCCGACGTGCTCTGCTGCGACGCCTGGCTCTACCCCTTCGTGCACGAGCGCCTGCACTGTCGCCCGCCCGCCGAGGCCGAAGTGGAGTGCCTGCCGTGACGCGCGCGCCCCGCCTCCTCGTCGCCCTGATCGCCGCCCTGGTCACCCTCCAGGCGCTCGGCGCGTGCGGCTCGAGCGAGCTCAGCACCGACGACGAGGCCCTCGGCGGCAGCGCGATCTCGAGCGGCGTCGCAGGGTCGCTCGCCTTCATCACCACCGGCCTGCTCACCGGCGGCGATACCGCCGGGCGCGCGCTCGAGAGCCGCCGCGAGATCGCGCTCGCCATCGCGCGCGGCAGCGGCCCCTTCGTCACCGATCTCGCCGCCTGGCTCGAGCTGCCGCCCGCGCTCCTGCCCGAGCTCGGTCAGGCCTTGCGCGCGGGGCGGCCGGTGCTCGAGCCCGCGCTGGCGCAGCCGATCGCCGTCGACGCCTTCGAGCGTCTGATCGGGATCGCGCTCTGCAAGCACCCGCCGATCCGCTACCACGCCTGGAAGCGCTTCAACTGCGAGGCGCTCTCGCCGCTGTCTCGCCTGCCGGCGCCGCCCGATCCGGGCTGATGAGCCCCGCCGCGATGAGCGCCCTCACCGCGTCGTCGACGTTGAGGAAGAAGCTCTCGGCGCCGAGCTTGTCGTAGAGGCCCGAAGCGCGCATCACGTTCAGGACCGGCACCTTGGCGCTGGCGATCGAGAAGCGGATCCCGCGCTTCTTGTAGTCGTCGACGATCGCGTGCAGTGCGGCGTCGGCGCTGCTGTCGAGCTGCGTGAGCGAGCAGGCCTCCAGCACGATCGCCTTGATCGGCTCGGCGGCCTCGCGCTCGAGGCGCTTGAGCAGCGCCTTCAGGAAGGTGACGTTGCCGAAGTAGAACTGCGCGTCGATGCGGATGATGACGAGGCCGGGGTAGGTCTTCGCGGACGGGTGGTTCTTGACGTTGCGGAAGTCGGGTGAGTCGCCGAGGCGACCGAGCACCGCGGTGTGCGGGCGCGTGGTGGCGACGATGAAGGTGACGAGCGAGGCGCCGACGCCGATGAGGATCCCGGGCTCGATGCCGACCGCGAGCGTCGCCGTGAAGGTGACGAGCAGGAGCCACATGTCGACGGGTTTGACGCGCGCCAGGCGCTTGACCGCCTTCACGTCGATGAGGCCGTAGACCGCGGTGATGATGATCGCGGCGAGCGTCGCCTTGGGCAGATCGTACAGGAGGCCGGTCAGGACCAGGAGCGTCAGCGCCACCCAGCCGGCGGTGATGAGCAGGGTCAGGGGCGAGGTCGAGCCGGCCTGCGCGTGCACCGCCGAGCGCGAGAAGCTCGCGCTCACCGGGAAGCCGGAGAAGAGCCCGGCGGCGAGGTTGGCGGCGCCGGCCGCGAAGAGCTCGCGGTTGGGGTCGATATCGTAGCGGTTGCGATCGGCGAAGGCCTTGGCGATCGAGATCATCGTGAGGTAGCCGACGAAGGCGATGGTGATGGCGGTCGGCAGGAGCGCGACGAGCCCCGCTTCGTCGATGGGCGGCACGCTCGGCGCGGGCAGACCGGCCGGGATCGCACCGATGATGGTGACACCCGCGCCCTCCAGATCGAGCGCGGCCGAGAGCCCGGTGGCCAGCGCGACGACGCCGAGCGCGTAGGGTGTGCGCGGCCAGAGCCGCTTGAGCACGACGAGGAGCACGACGGATCCGAGCCCGATCGCGGCCGTCACCGGGTGGAGCACGCCGAGGTGTGCGCCGAGCTGATAGGCGAGCTCGTGGAAGTGCGGGCTCGCCTCCATCCTGAAGCCGAGGAGGTTGCCGGTCTGGCTGAGCGCGATGGTGATCGCCGCGGCCGAGGTGAAGCCGGAGAGCACCGGCGCCGAGAGGAAGTTGACGAGGAAGCCCGCGCGCAGGAGCCCGAGCGCGAGCTGGATCGCCGCGACCATCAGCGCGAGCAGCGCGGCGTAGGCGGCGTGGTTCTCGGGCGTGATGAAGGCCAAGGTCGACAGCGACGCGCCGACGAGCAGCGTGTCGAGCGCGCCCGGGCCGACGGCGAGCTCGCGTGAGCGCCCGATCAGCGCGTAGACCACCAGCGGCAGGAGCGAGGCGTAGAGCCCGTGGATTGGCTCGAGGCCGGCGACGAGCGCGTAGGCCATGCCCTGCGGGATGATGACGACCGCCGTGGTCGTGCCGGCCTGGAGGTTGCCGAGCCAGCGGCGCGCGGGAGGACGGCTGCGGCGAGCGTCTGCGGTGTCGCCACGCGGTCGCAGGTCGCTCATCGCGACGTTCGCCGACCCGCCATCATGGCGCGGCCTCGATCTCCATCAGCACCGTGCCCCCCTCGACCGCCGCGCCCTCGGCGACGTGCACCACCTTGACCACGCCGGCCCTGGGGGACTTCACCTCGTTTTCCATCTTCATCGCCTCGACGATGAGGACCGCCTGGCCCTTGTCGACGTGCTCGCCGACCTTGGCGAGGACCTTGACGACGCGCCCGGGCATCGCCACCGAGACCGCGCCCGAGCCGGCGCCCGCGTCGTCGGCGCCGAGCCAGGCGTCGAGCTCACGCCGCGCCCGCACGACGAGGTCGCGCCCGGCGACGCTGACGGTGCGCTCGGCGCGCGCGGCCCCGGTCCGCCCCGGCGGTCCGACCCAGATCGGGTGCTGGCGCCCGTCGGGCAAGCGCACGAGCGCCTCGCCGTTGTCGTTGCGCACGACGATCTCGAGGCGCACCTCGCGCGCGCCGTCCTTGGTCTCGATGCGCGCCACCACGTGCGCGTCGCTGCGATCGACGAGCTCGACGGTGGCGGCCTCGTCGCCGATCCAGGTGATCCAGCGCGCGCTCATCCGATCCCTCCAAGCCCCATCAGCGCCCGTCTCAGGCCGTCGTCGGCCCACGCGCTGCGCGCCCGGCCGCCTGCCGCGCCCTCACCCTCGACCGGGTGCAGCGCCGTCTCTTCGGCCGCGAGCGCCGCCATGACGCGCGCCAGGTCGCGCTCCTCGTCGCTCGCCTCGCGCGGACGAAAGCCGATCTGCGAGAGCAGCTCGGTCGTGTAGCGCCCGGCGATGAAGGCCGGCGCGTCGAGGACGGCGCCGAGCAGCTCGAGGTTGTGCTTGATGCCGTGCACCCGGTACTCGGCGATCGCCGCGCGCGCCTGCCGGATCGCGTCCTCGCGCGTCGCGCCCGAGACGATGAGCTTGGCGACCATCGGATCGTAGAGGCTCGAGACGACATCGCCCTCGACCACGCCGTCGTCGACGCGCACGCCCGGCCCGCGCGGCGGGCGGTAGACGTGCAAGGGACCCGGCGACGGCCGGTAGTTCTCGGCCGGATCCTCGGCGTAGAGGCGCAGCTCGATGGCCGCCTTGTGCGGGACCAACGCCTCCTGCGAAAACGGCAGCTCACCGCCCGCGGCGACGATCAACTGCGCCCTGACGAGGTCGACCCCGAAGGCCTCCTCGGTGACGCAGTGCTCGACCTGGAGCCGCGTGTTCATCTCGAGGAAGTAGAAGTTCTCGTGCGCGTCGACCAGGCACTCGACCGTGCCCGCGCCCTCGTAGCCGACCGCCCTGGCCGCGCGGCAGGCCATCTCGCCCATCGCGCGCCGGGTCGCGTCGCTCAGGTTCGGCGCCGGCGCCTCCTCGATGACCTTCTGGTGGCGGCGCTGCACCGAGCACTCGCGATCGCCGACGTAGACCGCGTGGCCGTGGCGGTCGCAGAAGACCTGGACCTCGATGTGGCGCGGCCCGACGATCGCCTTCTCGACGTAGACGGCGTCGTCGCCGAAGCTCGAGCGCGCCTCGCGCTGCGCCGCCTCGAACGCGCGCACCAGCTCGGCCTCGCTCGTGACGATGCGCATGCCCTTGCCGCCGCCGCCCGCCGCCGCCTTGAGCATCACCGGGTAGCCGACCTCGGCCGCCACGCTCAGGAGGCGCGCGGTCTCGGTCAGCGGCTCGGTCGTGCCCGGCACCACCGGCACGCCGGCCGCCGTGACCGTGCGCCGCGCCAGGGTCTTCTCGCCCATCAGGCGCATCGCCTCGGCGCCGGGGCCGATGAAGACGACGCCGGCGGCGTCGCAAGCACGCCTGAACTCAGCGTTTTCGGAAAGGAATCCGTAACCCGGATGGATCGCCTCGGCGCCGCTCCGGCGCGCGACCTCGAGGATCTTCTCGCCGACGAGGTAGGACTCGCGCGACGGCGGCGGCCCGATGCAGAAGGCCTGGTCGGCCATGCGCACGTGCAGCGCGCGCGCGTCCGCCTCGGAGTAGACGGCGACGGTCTCGATGCCGAGGGCGCGACACGCCCGGATGACGCGGCAGGCGATCTCGCCCCGGTTGGCGATCAGGATGCGCTTGAACAAGAGAGCTCCGAGCACGCAAGGGACATGGGCCGCGATTGCCCTCCCGACCGCGCGGTGTCAAGCCCTTGTTGCCGCCCGCGCTCGTCGGCAGCGCGCACGCGCCGCCCCTCGCACGCGCTGGCGACGTTGCGCTCGGCGAACGAGTGGGCTACCGACCGGGACATGAGCGCTCCGAGCATGCACCGCCTGGCCCTGCACCGCCTCGCCCTCGTCGCCGCGCTCGGCGCGAGCGCGCTGGCGACCGCCTGCGCCCCCACCGCGCCGCCGCCGCCCATCCTCGAGAGCACGACCTCGAGCGCCGTCGACGACGGCGACGATCCGAGCGTGGTCGCGCCCGACGCCGTCAGCACGCCGGCGCTCGGCGCGCGCGAGCCGCTGGTCGTCGTCACGCTCTTCACCGACTACCAGTGCCCGCACTGCCGCCGCACCAACGACGTCGCGCAGCGTCTGGTCGACCGCTGGCCCGACACGGTGCAGGTGCAGTTCCGTCAGCGCCCGACCCGCGGGCAAGTGCACGCGCGCATGGCCGCGATCGCCGCGCTCGCCGCGCACCGACAGGGCAAGTTCCAGTGCCTCTCCTCCGCGCTCATCCGCACGCGCACGGCCTGGAGCACGCTCGATGGCGCCGGCTTCCTCGCCTTCGTGCGAACGCGGCTCGGGCCCCACTGCGGCCTCTCGCTCGAGCAGCTCGATCGCGACCTCGGCGACCCGCGCCTGGGTGAGAAGGTCGACGCCGACGCCCAGCTCGCGCGCGACGCCGGCGTGCGCGGCACGCCCGCCGTCATGGTCAACGGCCTGCAGGCGAGCCTCTGGCCGCGCGCCGGTGTGCCGCCCGCGCAGCTCCTCAACGCGCTCGTGCGCCAGAGCCTGCGCGAGGCGATCGTTCAGCGCGAGGCCTGCGAGCGCGAGATCGGCGGCGACACCTGCCGGCCGCGCCGCCTCGTCGCCGATCGCATCTACGGCAACCTCGGCGATCGCGCACTGACCGCCCGCCTGATCGACGCCCACTGATCCGAGCGGACGGTCTCAAGGGATGTCGAAAAATCGAGCGAGGCGGGATGGCCGCAAGGAGGGAGGGAAGGGAGCGCGGAGGCGTACTCGACGTACGCCGCACAAGCGACCGACCGACCGACGCCGCGGACGCCCGCCGTA
>WYBB01000234.1 GCA_011526585.1 Deltaproteobacteria bacterium | reverse complement strand
GCGTCACCCTCGTGCGCTTCTATCGCACGCCCCACTTCGAGGCGAGCGCCGGCTCCTACCCCGTCCGCCTCGTCGCGACCCAGGTCGTGCTCTCGGACATGGCTTGGTCGCCCTTCGAGGCCACCGGCTTCTGGTCGCAGATCTACGCCGCCGATCACCACAACTGGAACGACCACACGCGCCTCGACTTCTCGCGCGACCTCGCCGCCTGGCAGACGACCTTCTCCCCGCTCTCGCGCGGCGAGCCGGTCCTCGACGGCGCGCTCGCCCGCGTGCAGCTCGAGGACGTCGCCGACCTCGCCGGCGGCGCCCCCGGCCGCATCACCGTCACGCGTTTATCCCGCGACGGCACCCCGAGCGACACCGTCTACCCCGAGACCGCCCCGACCTGGCGCCGCGTCGACGCCAACCACCTCGGCCGCGCGCTCGCCGCCACCTGCCCCGGCGGCCAGGGCCTCGTCGGCGCCGCCGGCTACGGCGAGCACGTCGCCCAGCTCATGCTCTGCCCCGATCCTTCCGGTCCACGCGGCCTCGCCCTGGTCGGCGTCGTGCCGGTCGTCTGGCAGATGGCCCCGATGATCGCCGGCCAGCGCTTCGAGGGCGACGCGATCACCCGCCTCTCCGGCCGCCTCGGCTGGGCCGTCGCGCTCGGCGGCGGCACCCTCGTCGTCGAGCCCGCCGACGGCGACGCCTTCATCACCGACGTGCTCGACGCCTCCGGCCACAGCCTGTCGAGCGCCTGGTCCCCGCTCTATCCGATCGAGCCGCTCCAGCGCTGGCAGGCGCCCGTGCACTCCGTCTCCGCCGACGGCGAGGTCACGGTGCGCATCGACCGCCGCTGGGCCGCGCAGGGCGTCGGCGAGTCCGCGATCTACGCCGTCGCCTCGCTGACGCTCACCGCGCTCGACACCACCTGGACCGTCGACGCCTGGGATCGCCTCGCCTACGTCAACACCCACCACAACTGGCAGGACGAGCTCACCGCCACCGCCGACGACGGCCACACCCTGCACTGGAAGATCGCCTACGACTTCGAGCAGGGCCTCGTCGAGCACGTGTGGATCACCGCACCCGACGGCTCCGAGCGCCTCGCCCCGACGCGCGTCGTCCCGGTCCCGCCGACGCCCGACCCACCCACCGACGAGTGACGGAGTGACGTGCGCGGCATCACGGCCTACAGTCCACACCATGGCCAACAAACGCATCTGGATGACGCTGCCCGATCGCGACTTCGACGTGACCGAGACCGCGGTCCCATGGAAGCTCCTCACCCGGGCCGGCCACGAGGTCGTCTTCGCCACCGAGAAGGGCGCCACCGCCGCCGCCGATCCGCTCCTGCTCAGCGGCGTCGTCTTCGGCAAGCTCGGCGCCCGCCCCGAGCCCAAGGCCTTCTACGCCGAGATGATCGAGACCCCGGCCTTCCGCTCGCCGCGCACCTGGGACGAGCTCACGCCCGAATCCGCCGACGCCCTGATCCTGCCCGGCGGCCACGCCCAGGGCATGCGCCAGTTCCTCGACTCCGCCGCGCTGCAGGATCGCATCGCCGCCATCTTCGCCGCCGGCCGCCCCGTCGCCGCGATCTGCCACGGCGTGCTCGCCGCCGCGCGCGCGAAGGATCCGGCCACCGGCCGCTCGCCGCTCCACGGCCGCAAGACGACCTGCCTGCCGAAGTACATGGAGCGCAGCGCCTTTCTCGCGACCTTCTGGAAGGTCGGCCGCTACTTCCGTACCTACCCGAGCTACGTCGAGGACGAGGTCAGGCAGGCCCTCGCCTCGCCCTCCGACTTCCAGCTCGGCCCGCGCGTGCTCTTCCGCCGCGGCACCGACGACGACGATCGCGGCGCCTTCGTCGTCGAGGACGGCCTCTACCTCTCCGGCCGCTGGCCCGGCGACGCCTACCTCTTCGCCAGGAAGCTCCTCGATCGGCTGTGATCGCTACGGCCCGACCACGAACGGCGCCTCGGCGGTGAACGAGATGTCGTTGGTCATCTGCTCCGCGTTGGTCCCGTCCAACCGGATGCGATAGACCTCGCGATCGTTGCGCTGCCGCGCGCCGCCATCGGGGATGAGACCGCCGTTCTGATCGTAGCTCGCGGTGCCGGTGAAGACGATGGTCGCGCCATCGGGCGTGAGCTGGAACGCCGACGGCCGCCGGTTCGCCGTGACGTCGCCCTTGGGGTGCCTGGTCACGTTGAAGACGTCGCTCTCCTCGAGGGTCTTGCCCGACTGCAGGGTCGCGAGCTTCACGCGATAGATGTTCGAGACCGGCTTGGTCGGCTGCTGGCCGTTCTCGGGGCAGGCGTTCTCGCCGAGGAACACGACCTCCTGACCGTCGGGTGTGAAGTAGGCGTCGCCGATCACGCGCTGCCACTGCCACGGCGCCAACACCCCCGGGTCGCACGCGCGCTCGATGTAGGCGCTGCTCGGAACGCTCGCCATGATCGACGACTGTACCACGCCGGGCTGGGTCGTGTCGTAGACGCGCGCGCGCGCCCAGCGCTCGCCGAAGGTGAAGAACACGATGTGGCGACCGGTCGGATCGATCGCCACCGGATCGGTGTCGGTGTACTCCGAGCCGGTGCCGGAGCAGTTGCCCTTCTCACCGAACTTGCAGATGAAATCGAGCGAGACCAGGCCCGTGCCCTGCTTCCACAGGAAGACCTCGACGCTGCGGATGGTGGTGTTGAGGAGCACCATGTTGCGCCCGTCCGCCGAGACCCGGAAGTGGCCCTTGTAGGTCGAGTCCACCAGGTCTTCACCCTTCGGAAAGGTCTCGAAAGGAATGGGGATATTGACGTTCTCCGCCAGCTCGACCACCGTGAACTCGAACTCGCACGACGGTCCGGTGCACGACTTGATCTTCGAATAGAACATGCGATCGGCGACGAACTCGAAGTCGATCACGTCCTGGATCACACCCCCCTTGAGCAGGCCGATCTTCATGTTCGGATCGAACTGCCCGAGCTGCAGCTCGAACCCGCTCGCGCTCGGCGGTCCGGTCACCACCGCGATCCACTTGAGGTTGGGCGACACGAAGCAGCCGTAGTTGCACGACAGCGGCGGGTCGAGATCCTTGAGCCCGCCGAGCTCCGTCAACGCGAGCTGGTCGGTCCCATCGGAGTCCATGATCCACAGGTCGTTCTGATCGGCGTTGTCCGGCAGGCGCCCACGGTTGGCGAAGAGCACCCGCCACGCCCCGGTCTCCACCGGCGCCGCCCACGGATCGCTCTGGGTCGCCTCGCCGTCGCCGCCGGTGCCATCCTCGCCGTCGGGATCGCTCGTGCCGTCCTCATCGCCGCTGCCGCCGTCGTCCCCGCAGCCGGTCCCGAGCCCGAGCACCAGCGCGAGCCCCGCCGCGCGCAGGATCCAACTCTCCAACATCGTTCGGCCGCTCATGCTGCCACCTCCGCGCCCTGGGACCGTGAGATCGGCGCGTAAGGTAGGAGCCGCCGCCACGCCGTGTCAACGCTTGCGGCCCCGAGCGCGGTCCGAAATCCAGGTCGCCAGCGCGCTCGCGAAGAGCACGAGCCCGACGAGATCCAGCCCCGCGCGCCGGCTCAGCGGCTCGCTCCACGAACCCGAGCGCGCCTCTTCATCGTCGCGATCGCGCTGCAGGGTGTCGCCTTCGCAGCCGCTCGACCCGCAGCCGCCGCCCCCGCCGCCCGAGTCTCCGCAGCCGCTCGAGCTCGAGCTCGAGTCGTCACACCCGCCGCTGTCGCCCGAGTCGCCGCCATCGCAGCCGTCGCTCGCGCTCCCGTCGTCGGTGCCCTCGCACCCGGCGCTCTCGCCCCCCGAGTCGTCCTGCCCCGAGCAGCCGTCATCGCCCGCGACCTCGTCGAAGCCCGGCCCCCCGCTCGAGCCCTCGTCGCCATCGTCGATCACGCCGCCGCCCGAGCCCCCCGAGCCGTCGTCGATGACGCCGCCGCCACCGTCGAAGCCGCCGCCGTCGTCGACCGTGTCACCGTCGCAGCCGCCGTCGGCGGTCTCGTAGCCGACCTCGGCGTCCCCGCACCCGTATCCAACGGTATACGGATCGTAGTAGCCTGCGTCCGTCCAGCACCACGGGATCTCGCAGAACCCACCCTGAGGCTGTCGCGGCGGGAGCTCCGGCTGCCTCGCGATCGCTTCGGGCGTCGGCACTGACTCGAGCACGAGGTCGACCTCCAGCGTGGTGTCGTCAGCGCTGTCGATGAGCCCATCCGGCCCCGCGTCGACCAGCTCGAGCCAGCCACGGATGCGAAAGCCCGCCTCGCGCCGCCCGACGATCGCCGCCTCGAGCTCGAGCGAGCCCGAGACCGGCACCCCGTCGAAGCGCACCGTGCCGCTGCCTCCCCCCGCGGAAGCGACCGTGTAGAGGCGCGCGCGCAGCCCGGGGTCACCGGCCTCCCAGCGTCGCGCGCCGCGCCCTCGATCGACGTCGATCACCAGGACCGCGCCATCGCCGCTGCGCGGCAGGGTGAACGGGGTGCGGGCGTAGAGGCCATGCGAGAACACGGAGATCTCCGTGCCATACGTCATCGTCGCGAAGATCTCGAAGGTGCCGAAGCGCGCGTCGTCAGCGACCTCGTCGCCCTCACCTGCATCGCCTGCGAGGACCTCCTCGATCACCAGCGTCGAGCGCCCGTGGCCCGCGAAGTCGATCACCTCGAAGGACGCCGCGCGCGGCGCCTTGACCCCCATCATCCAGGCGACGGCGCACCCGAAGAGCACGATTGCCGCGCGCGAGCTGCGTCGGGTTCGGGCCAGCGTCATCATCCCGTCGGGTCCTCCAGACCTGTTAGAAGTGCAGGGTCGCGCCGAGCGTCCAGTCGAGGTTCGCCACGCCCGCCTCGCGCGAGTCCGCGCCGGCGACCTCGGCGAGCGCGTCGAAGGTCTCGAGGCCGGTCGGCATGGCGATGTCCATGCGCACCCCGATCGAGAAGTGATAGTGCATGCGGTACTGCAGCCCGAGCCCGAAGGCCACGAGGAAGCTCCCGTCATCGCTCTCGATCCGCTCGGCGCCACCGCCCAGGGTCGCCTGGCTCTCGACGTGCATCCCGCCGAGGGTCGTGTCGGCGATGAACCGGAGCCGCCCGACGATCGGCGCGATCACCCGGAGCCCGAAC
This sequence comes from Deltaproteobacteria bacterium, assembly GCA_011526585.1. Lineage (GTDB taxonomy): Bacteria > Myxococcota_A > UBA9042 > PHBI01 > PHBI01 > WYBB01. Next base: position 928 of record WYBB01000234.1, on the reverse strand, counting down.
GCGTACGAGAAGACGTCGCGCTTGATGCGCGATCGCTCGAAGCCGCTGTCGACGTCGCCGGCCAGGGCCGCCCAGCCGAGGCGCGCGATCCCGAAGAAGCGCAACGGCCAGCCGCGCGGCTTGCCCCCCACTCCGAAGGTGAGGTGACCGGCGAGGCCGTCAGGCCCTTCGGCGAAGGCCTCGCCAAGGCCATAGCCGAGGTCCGCCTCGGCCAGCATGAACGTCCCGGGTCGCGACCCATGGCGCGGCTCGCCCGCTTGCGTCGGCACGCTGTGCGCGACGAGCAGCAGGGTGACGAGCACCCCGAGTCCCTGTGTAGGCGCCTGCCTCATCTCGACCTCTCGACCTCCGCGGCGCGCGGCGACAGGCCGCGGACGCACCGGTCGGCGCTCGCATTCAAGCGATCTCCTCCCGGGCCATGACCCCCACGCCCGCGGGCGTGCGCCCCCCCGACGCCGCCGCGGGCATCGCATCCGAGCCGCCATCCATGCGGCTGTGAGCCCATGCTTCACCCACTCGAAAAAAAGTCGTTGACTCCCGGCAGCGGACGAGTAGATTCCGCGTCCCGTCGCCGGGGGGCACGTCGTCGCGAGACGAAGCGCCGAGCGGGCCGGACGGGAACGAGAAAAATGATTGACTGCGGCGACGGGATGTATAGACTGTCGCTCCCTTCGGCGAAGACCCGAAGGACGGCAAGCCGGACCGACCGGTCCAGGTTGCCGCTCTCTGACAACTGGATAGCAGAACGCCGAGATGGTCCCTGTCGCGAGACCACCCTTGGGTGGTGCTCGAGGCAAAGATAGAGAAGAATGCCGGTGCATCGGTCCTTAGCCGGTCGATGTATCGAGGACAAATTGTTCAGTTTAACTGGAGAGTTTGATCCTGGCTCAGAACGAACGCTGGCGGCGTGCCTAACACATGCAAGTCG
>WYBB01000048.1 GCA_011526585.1 Deltaproteobacteria bacterium | reverse complement strand
GAGGGTCTCGATCTGCTGTTCCAATCGCTCGATGTCCGTCGTCTTCATGCGGCTGGGTTCGCATCTCGCGGCCGATGCCGCTACCCCGCCCCTGAACGGATACCATTGAGCTGGAAAACGATTCTCTATCAGAGCAACGACATCGACTTTCGCCTCGATGAGGCCGTCGTCGCAGTGCATCCCTCGGGCGACCTGTCGGTCGCCGGGTCCATGTACGTTCGTACGGCGACCTTCCCGCACCCTACCGGTCCGATCAGCTACCAAGCCAGCGGGTTCTACGGCGTGGACCCGCCACAAATCGGCGCTGGCGGCGACGGCTATCTCGCCCGCCTGACTCCGAGCGGAGAGCTGCGCTGGGTGCGATTCCTGACGCCGCTGCACGACTTCGGCTCGTCCTTCACCGCGATCGCCCCCGACGTCGAAGATGTCCTGGTCGCAGGGAGGTATGACGAGCGCGCCCTCCTCGATGATGGCAACGAAGGCTTGGTGTTCTCGGACACCTTCGGTGTCGCGTTTCCCGATCAACCACGCTCCGGCAGCGTCATCGCACGCTACGATCGCATTGGCGAGCTGGCCTGGGCTCGCGGACACCACGGCACATTCACCGGCGTCGCTCGCAGTGCACATGACCCGACGATCCTCGCAACGCTACATAGCTGCGAAGGCCCACTCGGGTTCCCACCTGCGACGCTGACCGCATCGACGACGTGTCGCGAGGCGATCCTTTCATTCAACGCGAACCTGGGCTTCGAGTGCAGCACCGGCGCAGCCGAGTAAGAGGTCGGCGCTTGTTGCGGTTCAGAAGTTGAGCGCATTGTTGGCGCCGGCGCCACCGTCGGGTCCGACGTGGCCGAGGCTCGTTCCTCCGGGCCCCCCCGTCCCGCCGGCACCGGACCCGGGCAGCGAGTTCCCGCTGATCCCGGCTCGCGGCGCGGACATCGCTACCGGCGCGATGAAGATCCCGTAGGCTGGCCCTCCACAGCCGCCGCCCCCACCTGCGCCGTGCCCACCGGCACCCCCGTTTCCACCGGCGCCACCGCCGGATCCGCAACAGCTCAAGGGAAAGCCACCGGTTCCGCGGCCAGAGCTCCCCCCCGCCGCACCAAACCCGGGTGTCCCACCAACGCCCCCGGCCCCCCCCGCTCCTCCAACCCCACCGCGACCGCGGATGACGGTGTTGTCGCGGATCACTGGAAGCGCGGCAGGGCTGCTCGCGTAAGCGACGAAGATCGCGAAGCTCCCCCCTCCCGAGGTCCCCGGCAGGCCCGAGCGACCCGCGCAGCCACCGCTTCCGCCACCGCCTCCGCTTCCACCGACCACGTAGGGAGGTGGGCTCACCGGGTCACCGCTGCTGTTCACGCAGTCCAGCCGATGGTCGATGCCGCCGGCGGCACCGCCGCCGCCTCCACCGCCGCCGTGCGCTCCAGCCCCGGGCTGGCCCGGCTGGGGAGCGAGCCAAGTGCCGGTGGCATCGACCGTTCCCATGCCCGCGACACATGGAGCCCCAGGTAGAGCGGACGCGCCATCATCCCCATCGTCCCCGGCCGCGCCGAACGAGTCATGGGAATTGCTCGAGCTCACGATGCTGCAGGTCGTGTTCTGGACCTTGTCGTCCCAACCCGCCTCTCCTCCGCCCCCCGCAGACCCGACATTGTTCGCACCGTCGACCCCATGCTCCTGGATCTCCGAGATCTGCACGCCGGTCTGTACGTTCGTCGGTGCAGACGGACAGATCCTGGTGCCTCCCGCCCCCCCCGATGTGCTGACCCCCTCGCAGCTGTGGATCCCACCGCCACCTCCCGAGGCGTGGTCCCCCGAAGTGCAGGTCGAGCCGACAGACTCGGCCGCGACGCCGGGCACCCCATCGACCCCGCGCGCGCCATCGGCGCCCTTGGCGCCCGCCGCCCCGTTGCCGCCATCGCCGGCGACGACGCTGTTGTTCGAGATCGTCAGGTGAGGGCCGACGTCGCGCAGGTAGATCGCGTAGGAGCTGCCGCCGGGCGCGGGGTTGTCGGCGCCGAAGACCGAGAAGCCGTCGAAGACGATCGCGGCGCCGGCGCTCGTCGCGACGGCGTGCGCGTTGACCGCGCCGCGGCGCAGGTCGGTCGGGTCGGCGCCGAGGATGGCGCTCTCGTGGGTGAAGCGGTCGCGCGCGCGGAAGTCCGGCGCGTAGCCGCCGTAGACGTTGACCGCGTCGGCGAGCGCGATCGACTCGACGTAGACGCCGGTCGCGACCAGCACGTCGCGCCGGCCGAGCGCGAGCGCCTTGCCGATCCCCGCCTGGATCGTGCGCAGCGGATCGTCGATCGTGCCGAGGCCCTGGTCGTCGCCGGTCTTGGCGACGAAGACCGACTTGTCGATCTCGCCGTCGATCCCGTCGCAGTCGGCGTCGATCCCGTCGGGATCGGGGAGATCGGTCGTGCTCGTCGGGCGGCACTCGCAGCCGGGCAAGCCGTCGACGTCGACCCAGCCCGTGCGGCAGGTGAAGTCGCACTGCGGCACGCCGCTGCCCGTCGCATCGCAGACGGGATCGGCGTTTTCGAAGCTCAGCGCGAGGCACGAGATCCCGCACGCGCCGCAGTGCGCGACGCGGTCGTAGTCACCGTCGGCGTTTCGGAAGCCGTCGTCGACCACGCCGTCGCAGTCGTCGTCGAAGCCGTTGCAGGTCTCGCTCGGCAAGGCGCAACTGCCCCACCCGGCGGCGCCGCAGGTCTCGGTGCCGGCGCAGGTCGTCGACGGCTGGCCGGGCGGCGACACGGTCACGCTGCACGCGCGCGACAGCCCCTGGGTCGCCGGGCCGCACGAGCACACGCCGGTCGTCGGCAGGCATTGCTTCTGCGCGCGCCCGACGACGGTCTCGCACGAAAAGCCCATCGGGCAGTCGTCGGTGGTGCACGCCTTGGCGCAGAAGTCGCCGTCGGACAGCGACACACACGCCGAGTCCTGGCCGAGGCAGTTCGAGTCGTCCGAGCACGGCTCGCACAGGTTGACGATGTCGGGGATGCACTGGAAGTCGTTCTGTTTGATGTAGCCAGGCTGACAGCTCACGACCACGCACTGCGCCACGCCCTGATCGACCTGACAGGTCGTCTGCTGCGCGTTGGGAAAGCCGATGGAACAGCTGCGGTTGCAGCTGCCGCAGTGGTCGAAGCTCGAGTAGACCTCCCCGGTCTTGAAGTCCTCGTCGACGAGCCCGTCGCAGTCGTCGTCCTCGAAGTCGCAGGTCTCGGGGGTCGGCGTCGGGCCCTGACACTGGAGGCCGCCGAGCCCGGTGCAGACGCGCGTGCCCGGGCAGCTGCCGACACCGCCGACCGTCACCTCGCAGGCCCCGCCGACCTCGGCGATGTCCTCGTCGAGGAAGGCGTCGCAGTCGTCGTCCTGACCGTTGCAGGTCTCGGCCGCCGGGGTCTTGGCGTCGCACGCGCCCCAGCCGGCCTGGGGCGCGCAGGTCTCGATCCCGAAGCAGGTGCCCAGGGCGTTCTCGTTCAGGCAGGTGCGGATCCCGCCGTCGAAGTCCGCGTAGCAGGTGCAGCTCCCGGTCGCCGGCAGGCACAGGCGCTGGCCGTCGCCGTGCGCCTCGCACGAAAAACCGCTCGGGCAGTCCGCCGCCTCGTCGCAGCTCCGGGCGCAGCGCCGCTCGCCTTCGATCGTGACGCACGGGCCGTTGCACTGCAGATCGTCGAGACACGGCGCGCACAGCTTGTCGGTGCGCGGCACGCACAGAAAGACGATGTCGGACTCGCCGGTCACGCCCTTGCAGTCCCAGCCCTGCGGGCAGGTCTCGTCGCACAGGCGCGTGCACACGTAGCCCTCCGGGCCCTCGACGCAGTAGCCCGAGAAGCAGTCGACGTTGCCGTTGCACGCGGCGCCGAGCTCACCGGGCTGTGTCACCTCGGGCAGATCGGTGTCGGGCGGGGTTGCGGTATCGGGCGGGAGCGCGGTGTCCGGCGTGCCGGTGTCGGGCAGCGCGGTGTCGGGCGGCGCGGTGTCGATCTCGAGGATCTCGGCGATGTCGGCGGGCGGGACCGCGGTGTCCGGCGGCAGCGTCGTGTCGTCGCCGCCTTTGGTGTCGTCGTCGCCGCAGCCGAGCCCAACGGCCACGGCCACCATCATCCATCTCAGCTCGCGCATCGAATCCCCCTGCCGAAAGGGAGACCAGCATGTCAGAACTCGCCGCTCGATGCAGCGGGATCGGCATCGAAAGGTGCGCGCGACGGCGCCCCCGTCGTCGACGCGTACCGCGGTTGACGGCGGCGGCGTGCTCGGACGAAGGTCGCCCGGTGGAACCGTCGCTCGGCCTGGTGCTCTCCGGTGGTGCGGCGCGCGGCGCCTACGAGGCCGGGGTCATGCGCTTCGTGCTCGGCGATCTCGCGCGTCGCCTCGGCCGCGAGACCTGGCCCGAGGTCGTCTCGGGCACGAGCGTCGGCGCGCTCAACGGGGTCTTCGCCGCCGCGCGCGACGCGGCCGAGCTCAGGCGCATCTCCGAGCTCTGGCAGACCCTGCGCATCGAGCAGGTCTACCGCCTGCGACCCGGACGCGCGCTCATCGAGCTGCTCTCGGCGCCGCGCCGCGGCGGCTTCGCGCTGCTCGATCCGGCGCCGCTCGCTCGCCTCGTCGCCGAGCGCTTCCCGGTGCGCGCCCTGCGCAAGGCGATCGGCTCGCGGCTCACGCGCGCGTTCATCGTCGCCGCCACCGAGGTCGCCACCGGGCTCAACGCGATCTTCGTCGACAGCGCCGAGGGCCTCTCGATCCCATGGCAGCCCGGCTCGCGCGTGCATCACGAGGCGATCGGCCACGAGCACTGCCGCGCCTCGGCGGCGATCCCGTTCATGTTCCCGTCGGTGGCGATCGGCGGCCGCCACCACGTCGACGGAGGGCTACGTCAGAATACACCGCTGAGGCCGGTGCTCGCCGCTGGCGTCGACCGCGCGCTCATCGTCAGCGTCAAGCAGGTGCGTGAGAAGGAGGCGCGGTTGCGCCGTCTGGACGTGCCGGGCGCCGAGAGCGAGCCGAGCCCGCTCTTTCTCGCCGGCAAGATGCTCAACGCCTTGATGCTCGATCCGATCGAGCGTGACCTGTGGAGTGCAGAATACAGAAACCAGGTCGTCGCCTGGGGCGTGGATCGCTACGGCGAGGGCTTCGAGCGCGAAGCCGCGGCGGCGATCGGGCTCCGCCACGTCGACATCGTGCACCTCTGGCCGAGCCAGGATCTCGGCGAGCTCGCGGGCCGTATCTACCGCGAGCGCCCGCCGAAGACCTCACGCTCGATCCGCTTCCTGCTCGATCGCATCGTCGAATACACCCACGACCTCGAGGCCGACTTCCTCTCCTATCTGTACTTCGATCGCGCCTACACCGGCGCGCTCGAGGCGCTCGGCTACGAGGACGCGCGCCGGCGCGAAGAGGAGATCGCGCGGCTGATCCTCAGGTCGTAGCCAGGCGCGCACGGCGCATGCGGCAGCGCGGGGCGGCGACGATCTCGCGCCACCAGGGGTCGGGCCCCTCGATGGACTCCGGCTCGACCGGCGCGCCCAGGCGCGGCGTGACCACGCGCACACCGGCGGCCGCGGCCGCGCTCACGAGGGTCCGGGCGGGCTCGTCCCAGTCGTGCATCGCCAGGTTGAAGGTGCCCCAGTGCACCGGCATCAGCGTACCGCCACCGAGCATCTCGTGCGCGATGAGCGCGTTGTCCGGCCCGAGGTGGATCGTGCCCCAGGCCGGGTGGTAGGCGCCGATCTCGAGCATCACCAGATCGAAGGGCCCGTGCTGGCGCCCGACCTCGAGGTACTGCGGGGTGAGGCCGGTGTCGCCGGAGAAGAAGAGCTTGCGGCGCTGGCCGGCGATCACCCACGAGGCCCAGAGCGTCTGGTTGCGGTCGCCGAGGCCGCGCCCCGAGAAGTGCTGGCACGGCACGGCGGTGAGCTGCAGGCCGCCGACCTCGATCGCCTCACCCCAGTCGAGCTCGTGCACGAGGTGGGGATCGACGCCGAGACGCTCGAGGTGGGCGCCGACGCCGAGCGCCGTGACGATCGGCACGCGCATCTTCGCGAGCTCGGTGATCGTCTCGGCGCAGAGGTGATCGTAGTGGTCGTGTGAGAGCAGCACCAGATCGAGCGCCGGCAGCTCGGACAGGCGCGCCGGCACCGGGTGGAAGCGCTTGGGCCCGGCGAAGGAAAGCGGTGAGGCGCGCTTGCCGAAGACCGGATCGGTCAGGAGCACGCGCCCGTCGATCTCGAGCAGCACCGTCGAGTGTCCGAGCCAGGTCGCACGAAAGCTGCTGTCGGGGCGTCGCGCCCAGGTCTCGTGCGGGCGCTCGATCGGCAGCGGACCCGGCGGCACGCGGTGCCCGCGCCGGAAGAAGAACTCGCCGAGCACGGGCAGGCTCGCGCCATCGAGGCTCGGCCCGAAGCCGGTCGGATTCCGGAAGGCGCCGTCGCTCCACTGGTGCGAGCCCTCGACGCGCTCCCTGCGCAGCCCTCGCCTTCGATCGATGTCCGTGAGCCGAGCCGCCATCGCCTGCCTCCGTGCGAATTCTGGAGGTAGTCCCCGATCGCCCTCGCGCAAGCCCGCATCAACCCGTGCTCGTGCCTGTGCTCGTGCCTTGACGGTTGCGCTGCGCGGGCTGGAGGCCGGGTTCAACACGTTTCGCCGCTCCGTGGTGCCGTGAGACTTGGGTGGCGGCTCGCGCTCGCGCTTCGCGCTCGACCCAACGCCCCTGATCGGTCTTGCGGACGAG
>WYBB01000233.1 GCA_011526585.1 Deltaproteobacteria bacterium | reverse complement strand
CAGCGTCGGCCAAGCTCGTTGAGGCTCGTGGCGCCCGCCTGGATGGTCTGGCTGATCTCACGATCGGAGAGTCCCTCACATACGCACACGATCATCGCCGTCCGTCGCTCCCTGGTGACACCACCGCTGACCGACCCGACAAGACTGATATTCATTCTCAATAGCGGGGTCAAGCACGAGACGCATCGAATGTATCTCGGCCGCTTCACTCGCCGACGGACGGCGCGTGCACCCCATCGCCGAGGAACTCGGCGATGATCTCGTAGCTTCCCGGGCTCTGGCGCGGCGGGATGGCGACCTCGACCGCGAAGCGGCCGTCGCTGATCGCCGCGGTGCCGAGCAGCGCCACCGCCTCCCGGTCCGCGGCGCGCGCGAGCAGGACCTGCACGGCGCCGTTCGCGATCGGTGCGCCGCGCGCCGTCGTCACCCGCCCGCTGACGCGCACGCCGTCGCCGCGGAAGACGAGGGTCTCGCTCACCGCGATCGTCGTCTTCGTCGGCTGGAGGTGTGGCGCGGGGCGCGCGCGCGCGATCGGCGCCTCGATCGTCGGCGCCGCGCCGTCGGCGATCGGCGCGGAGCCGGGCGCGGCCGGGGTCTCCTCGGCCGGCAGACCCTCGACGCGCGTCGCGCCGGCGGCCTCCGCGTCCGCGAACTCGGGCGGCTGCGCGAAAGGATCGGTCATCAGCGGCTGGTGCAGGCGCTTGCCCTCGGCGCCGTGCACGCGCAGCTCGTCGGCGCCGCCGCCGAGATCGATGCGCAGCCAGCCGGGCTCGTCGCCGGGCAGGTAGACCTCGACGAAGACGTGCGCCTCGTTGAAGACGTAGCGCGCCGGGATCCCGAGCGCCTGCGCCGTGATGACGAAGGCGTGGCCGCGGTGGCGGCAGATCCCGGTCTTGCCGAGCGCGATGTCGCGATAGACCGAGCCGCGCTCGGGCGGGGGCTCACCCGGCGAGAACGCGCGGAACCAGGCGACGAGCGCCTCGAGCGCGGGCACGTAGCCCATCTCGGGGGTGACGCCGATCTGGCGGGCGACGGCGAGCGCCTCGGCGTGGATCGGGCGCGGCAGCTTGGGACGCAGGGCGCGCGGCACGTCCTCGGCGCGTGCGTCGCGCGGCAGCGCGCGCCCGAACCAGTGCGCCGGCGCGTCGGTGACGAAGACCAGGCGCAGGCGGCCGTCGAGCTCGGGCGTGGCGTAGTAGTTGCCCGCGGCGTCGCGCTCGAAGACCACGGTCTGTGCGGGGTTGGCCTGGTACGAGAGGATCTGGCTCTCCGGCGAGACCGACGGGATCGGCACGCGGCGGCCGGCCTCGCCGTCGAGGAGCAGCGAGCCCCAGAAGACCTCACGGCCGCGCTCGAGGCGGTTGCCGGTCGGCTCGAGCCGCTCCATGCGAGCGCTCGAGACGCGCAGCACGTAGTCGGCGCCGACCGCGTCGAGCGCGCGGTTGCGCTTGAAGGGCACGACCGACGGATCGAAGACCTCGTTGTAGTGCAGCGTGCCTTCGCGCCCGGTGTCGCGATCGGGGTGGGCTTCGCTGCCGAGGCCTTCGCGCGGATCCGGCTCGGTCGGCTCGCCGCCGGGACCGAGCGCGGGATCGCTCGCGGGATCGGCCCCGCCGTCGCTGGTCGCCGGCACGTCGGGAGGCGCCGCGGGGTCACCGGGGTCGCCTGCGGGCGGTGCTTCGTCGCGCGCGGGCTCGCCGCCGGGGTCTCCTCCGGGATCGCGGTCCGGCTCGCCGCTCGGCGGGTCGGTCGCGGTGTCGTCGGGCAGGATCGTCGAAGGCGAGGGGGGCAGGAGCGCGCTGGGATCGCGCGCCGCCTCCGCGGCGGGCGAGGGCGCACCGGGGGACGATGGCGGGGCAGCTCCAGGCGGGCGGGCGAGGCCGTCGGCGGTGTGGATCAGCTCGCCCGCGTTGGGGCGTGTCGACGCGGACGGGCGCGGGATGTTGACGCCGTCGCGCACGAGGTCGGTCGGCGCCTCGCGGTCGGAGCCGCCCGGCTCGTAGACGAAGACGGGGGTGTCGGCCACGGCGGTCTCGCCGGGCTCGGGGGAGCGGCGGTGCAGGATGCGACCGTCGGGCGTGCGCGAGACGTCGCCGCCTCCCTCCTGAGCGAAGAGCGCGGTCGGCACCGCGACGGCCAGGACGAGCGTGGCGATCGTCGAGGGGCGGATCTGGCGGGGCGGGCGAACGACCATGACCATCCTCCATAAGCTAGCAGCGTGCGGGACGATGAGCGAGCCGCTGCGCGAACTGCGCGACCGCGCGACCTTGAACGCGGCCGGTGATGGGCGTATGTCCTCGGTCCCCCCGGTCCCCGGAGAGCGCGCCGATGAGACTCGCCACGATCGCCGACGACACCCGCGACGGACGCTTGATCCTGGTCGCGCCCGATGGCCTCCAGGGTGTGCACGCGACGGCGTACCGCACGCTGCAGGCCGCGCTCGACGACTGGGCGCGGGCCGAGCCGACGCTGCGCGCCGAGGCCGAGGCGCTGGCGGCCGGACGCGCCGAGGGAGCGTTCGCGCTCGAGGGCGTGCGCTTGCTGGCGCCGCTGCCGCGCGCCTACCACTGGGTCGACGGCTCGGCGTACCTGCACCACGTGCGGCTCGTGCGCAAGGCGCGTGGCGCGGAGATGCCGCCTTCATTCCTCGTCGATCCGCTGGTCTATCAAGGGGGATCCGACGTGATGCTCGGGCCGGCGGATCCGATCGCGCACGCCTCGGAGGAGTGGGGGATCGACTTCGAGGCCGAGATCGGCGTCATCACCGACGACGTGCCGTACGGCACCTCGGCCGCCGACGCGCTCGCGCACGTGAAGCTCCTCGTGCTGCTCAACGACGTGTCGCTCAGGAACCTCATCCCGGCGGAGCTCGGCAAGGGCTTCGGCTTCTACGTGTCCAAACCGCCGACCGCGTTCGCGCCGTTCGCGGTCACACCGGACGAGGTCGGCGAGGCGTGGCGTGACGGACGCCTGGGGCTGCCGGTCGAGGTGCGCTGGAACGGCGAGCGCTTCGGCACGCCCAACGCCGGCGTCGGCATGCACTTCTCGTTCGCCGAGCTCATCGCGCACGTCACGCGCAGCCGTCCGCTCGGCGCCGGCACGATCATCGGCTCGGGCACCGTGTCCAACGACGAGCCGGGTGT
>WYBB01000232.1 GCA_011526585.1 Deltaproteobacteria bacterium | reverse complement strand
GCGATCCTCGAGACCGACGGCGGCGAGGGCTGCGGCGGCGGCTTCTCGCGCGTGGTCTGGAACGACATCGTCGGCGACGCCTTCGACTACTGCACGACCGCCTTCGGCGAGCCGAGCGCGGCCGACGCCGAGGCGGCGCCGCAAAGCGCCATCAGCGACGATCTCGCGACCGGCTGCGGCGGCTTTCCCTGGTCACGCCTGACGCGCAAGTAGCACAACGAGAGGTGGCACGACTGGCGGCGGCCCTCGTGGCCGCCCGCTCGGCGCGCGTCAACGACCGGCGCCGCTCGGCAGGAGCGGCAGCATGTCGCCGATGAGGTAGAGGCTGCCCGTGAGCAGCACGCCGCCCTCGGGTCCGGCCAGGGTGCACGCGGTGGCCAGCGCCTCGCGCGCATCCGGTCGGACCAGCGCCGCGGTGCGCGTGCCCTTGCGGCGCGCGATCGCCTCGACCCGCTTCTGGTAGCGCTCGAAGTCCGGGACCGCCACCGCGCTCGACTGCGTCAGCACGACGGCGTCGACCCTGGGCACCAGCGACGCGAGCATCGTGCGCACGTCCTTGTCCGGGTTCACCCCGTAGAGCATGACGCGCGGTCGCTCCGGCAGGTAGGTCTCGACCTGGCGCGCCAGCGTGCGCGCGCCCATCGGGTTGTGCGCGCCGTCGATCAGGATCGCCGGCCAGCCCGGCTCCTCGGGCGGCTCGATACGCTCGAGGCGCGCGCGATGGCGCGCCCGGTAGAGCCCCTCGGCCAGGTGGTGCGCCTTGAGGTGGAAGCCCAGGCCGCCGAGCGCCTCGGCCGCGGCGCACGCGAGCGAGGCGTTGAGCCCCTGGTGCACGCCGCGGATCCCGAGCGTCACCGCGCCGAGGCGGTGCGAGGCGCCGCGGTAGCGGAAGCCATCCTCCTCGAAGGTGCCGATGAAGTCGACGCCGGCGCGGCGGGCCGGCGCGCGGATCGCGAAGGCGTACGGCCCGACGACGTCGCGCCACAGGCTCGGCGCCACACCCGAGATCAGCGTGCCGCCCGGCTTGAGGATGGCGACCTTCTCGCGCGCGATCGCCTGGCGGGTCGGGCCGAGGTAGGCCTGATGGTCGAGGCCGATCGGGGTGAGCACCGCCACCCTGGCCGGCACGACGTTGGTCGCGTCGAGGCGCCCGCCGAGGCCGACCTCGAGCACGGCGACGTCGATCTGTCGCTCGGCGAAGTAGCCGAGCGCCATCACCGTCAAGACCTCGAAGTGGGTCAGCGGGATCTGCGGCTCGCGCTCCATCGCGTCCTTGACCAGGCCGACCCAGCGGGCGAAGTCCGCCGGCAGGATCGTGTGGCCGCCGATGCGGATCCGCTCGGTGATGCTGACGAGGTGCGGGCTCGTGTAGAGGCCGACGCGGTAGCCGGCGGCGTGCATGATCGACGCGAGGAAGGCCGCGGTCGATCCCTTGCCGTTGGTGCCGGCGATGGTGACGGCGGTGAGGCCGCGGTGCGGATCGCCGAGGCGCTCGAGCACGGCCTCGACGCGCTCGAGCCCGAGCAGGATCCCGCGGCCGGTGAGGCTCGCGAGCCACGCGTGCGCCCGCGCGAATGCACGCTCGTCGGAATCTGGGAGGGCGACCACCACACACGAAGCGTAGCGCCCGCGAAGTGCGCGAGCAACGACGTTGATCCCGACAGACCTTCGGCGCAGCGCTTGCAGGTCGACGCTGCGAGGTCCCCGCGCGCCGTCGCTCGGCGGTCGACCATCCCGAACGATCATTCTATCTAAGTAGCTCGGTCACGCCGTAGAACGAGAGAGAGACAAGACCCTGAAAAGCAAGCTTGACAGCGCACATCGCGCCCGGGCACAAGAGGCATACCGAATGAACATTCGGTCGACAAATCACCCACGGAGCCACCGATGAGCGCACGTCTCCTGCCCTTCTTCCTGCCCGCCTTCACCCTGTTCGCCTGCTGGGACCTGCCGCCCGGCGACAAGACCTCGCCGTACTTCTGGAGCGATCTCTTCCTCGACAAGTACGCCGACGAGCTCGTCGTGACCGAGCTCGAGCCCGGCCCCGAGCCGCTCGCCGAGCCGCGCACCGTGCTCCTGATCACCGGCGTCACGATCAAGGCGCAGTGGTTCGACCCGATCGCCGCCCGTCTCACGCGCGACGGCTTCATCCCGGTCGTCTACGAGCCGCCCGCCCTGCTCTCGGGCGATCTCTTCGAGGCCTCCGAGGCGCTCGCCGAGGTCGTCGAGCGCGTCAAGCGCGACAGCGGCCAGGACAAGATCGACATCCTCGCCGAGTGCACGGGCGGCCTCATCGCGCGCCACTACATCCAGTCGCTCGGCGGCGCCGAGCACGTCTCGCGCATGGTCACCTTCGTGTCGCCGCAGAACGGCGTCGACAAGGCTCCCTGGGCCTACGCGATCGCCGGCTGGCCGGCGCTGCGCGACCTCTCGCCGGGCAGCGCCTTCCTGCGCGCGGTCAACGACGCGCCGCTGCCGGCCGACGTGCCGTTCACGTCGATCTACACCTGCAGCGACGAGTACATCCAGCCGTGGCAGACCTCGATCATCCCCGGCGCGACCAACATCGGCCTCTGCGACGAGTTCGTCGGCCACTTCCAGACCCTCTACGACCCGGCGATCTACCTCCTCATGCACGAGGCGCTGATCCGGCCGACCCCCGCCGAGCTCGCCGAGCCCACCGAGCCCACCGAGCCCACCGAGCCCACCGAGCCCACCGAGCCCGAGCCCGACCCGAGCGAGCCCACCCCCGACCCGAGCGAGCCCACGCCCGACCCGAGCGAGCCCGAGCCCGTGCACGACGAGACCGGGGTGGTCCTCGACGAAGGCGCCTTCGACGACAGCGACCCCGCCTCGCTCGATCCCCTGGCGCCCGCGCCCGCGCAGACGGTCGACGCCCCCGACGCGGTCCAGGGTCTCGGCTGCGGGGCCGGCGCCCTGCCCGGGCTCACGCTGGCGCTCGGCGCGCTCGGCCTCCTCGCGGCGCGGCGACGTCGTTGACAACGCCCGCCCGAGGTCCCAAGCATGCCGACATGAAGGCGGCCCGGCCCACGCGATCGAAGTCGTCGCAGGCGAGCGACAAGCGCGACGTCATCCTCGACGCCGCGCTGTCCTGCTTCGTGCAGCAGGGCTTCCATGGCACGGCCGTGCCCGAGGTCGCCAAGAAGGCCGGCGTCGCCACCGGCACGCTCTACCACTACTTCCCGAGCAAGGAAGCGATGGTCAACGCGGTCTACCGCAAGTGGAAGGAGGCGATCGCCCGCCAGGTCTTCACCGCCTTCCCGCCGGTGGCGCCGGTGCGCGAGCAGTTCCGCGCCGTCTGGCGCGGCATGCTCGACTTCGCGCGCACCCACCCCGAGGCCTTCGCCTTCCTCGAGCTGCACAACCACCGCGCCTACCTCGACGCCGAGAGCCTCGCCATGGAGAACCGCCTCAAGGACTTCGGCGCCGGGATCGTCAAGCGCGCCCAGGCCGAGGGCGAGGTCAAGGCCGGCTCGACGACGCTCCTGATGGAGCTCGTCTTCGGCGCCTTCAACGGCATGATGCGCGCCCACTGGGAGGGACGGATCGCGCTCGACGACGCGATCGCGACGCTCGCCGAGGCCGCCTGCTGGGACGTCATCGCCCACCGCCCGGAGCCGCCATGACCGTCGCGCTGCGCGAACACTGGACCCTCGACGAAGACGTCGCCTTCTTGAACCACGGCAGCTTCGGCGCCACGCCGCGCTCGGTGCTCGTCGCCCAGGCCCGCCTGCGTGAACGCCTCGAGCGCGAGCCGGTCGCCTTCTTCGAGCGCTTCCTGCCCGACGCGCTCGCCGCCGCCCGCGGCGAGGTCGCCGCCTGGATCGGGGCCGATCCCGAGGGCCTCGCCTTCGTGCCCAACGCCTCGACCGGCGTCGCCACCGTACTCGCCAACCTCGCGCTCTCGCCCGGCGACGAGCTCCTCGTCACCGACCACGCCTACGGCGCCTGCCACAACGCCTTTGCCCACACCGCCGCGCGCGCAGGCGCCTGCCCGGCGAAAGGCGAAGCTGGATCGGGCGCTCGCCTCGTCGTCGCGTCGATCCCATTTTGCGGCGCCACGGCCGACGGGATCGTCGCCGCCATCGCGCGCGCGCTCACCCCGCGCACGCGCCTCGTCTTGCTCGACCACGTCACGAGCCCGAGCGGCCTCGTCATGCCGCTCGAGCGCCTGCTGCCGCTCCTCGCCGAGCGCGGCATCGACGTGCTCGTCGACGGCGCGCACGCGCCGGGCATGCTCGAGCTCGACCTCGACGCGCTCGCGCGCGCCGGCATGACCTACTACACCGGCAACGGCCACAAGTGGCCCTGCGCCCCCAAGGGCACCGCCTTCCTCTGGGTGCGCGCCGACCGCCGCGACGGCTTCCACCCGCTCGTGATCTCGCACGGCCTGACGATGCCGCTCCCACCCGGCCTCAGCCGCTTCCGCGCCGAGCACGACTGGACCGGCACCGACGATCCGAGCGCGCACCTCGCCTTCCCGATCGCCATCGCGCACCTCGCCGAGCTCATGCCCGGCGGCTGGCCGGCGATCCGCGCCCGCAACCGCGCGCTCACCCTGGCGATGCGCGCCGCACTCTGCGACGCGCTCGCGATCGCGCCGCCCTGCGACGACGCGCTCGTCGCCGGCCTCGCCGCGATCCCGCTGCCCGCCGACGCCCGCCCCGACCTCACGGCCAAGGCGCTGCACGATCGCCTCTTCGAGCACCACAAGGTCGAGGTCCCGGTCTACGAGTTCCAGGGCACCCGCATCCTGCGCGTCGCGCCGCACCTGCACACCGACCACTCGGATCTCGAGCGCCTCATCACCGCGCTACGCGTCGAGGGTCTTGTCGGTCGCCATCGAGCCGAGCCCGGGGCGCACGAGCTCGGGTGAGGCGCGCGTCTCGGCGACCGCCTCGGGCGAGCTCACCCGCTCCGCCGCCTTGCGCTCGACGTCCTGCCACCACGCCAGCGCGCGCTGGCGTGTCCAGGGCTCGTCGAAGTGGATCTTCGCCAGCGCGTCGGAGAGCTCCTCGGCGCTCTGCGGACGATCCTCGCGCCGCTTGGCGAGGCAGCGCAGGATCACGCGCTCGAGCTCGGGCGGGATCGGCGCGCGCGAGAACTCCGAAGGCGCCGTCGCCTCGACGTTGACGTGCGCGAACATCACCTGCGTGGTCGAGGTCGCCTGGAAGGCGTCGCGCCCGGTCAGGAGATACCAGGCGACGAGGCCGAGCGTGTAGAGGTCGGCGCGCCCGTCGATGTCGCGCTCGCCGAGGACCTGCTCGGGCGCCATGTAGGCCGGCGTGCCGATGATGGTGCCCTCCTGCGTGACGCGCGCCTCGGCGACCGTCTCGCTGACGGGCTTGGTCGCGAGGCCGAAGTCGAGCACCTTGATCACGTCGACGTCGCGCCCGAGCTTCGTCACGAAGAGGTTGGCCGGCTTGATGTCGCGGTGCACGAGGCCGCGCTCGTGGGCCTCGACGAGGCTGTGGCACGCCTGGCGCATGAAGTGCACGACGCGCTCGGGCGGCTGCGCGCCGTGGTCGCGAACCAGCGCGTCGAGATCCATGCCCTCGAGCAGCTCCATCGCGTAGTAGAGCGCGCCGTCGTCGGTGACGCCGAAGTCGTAGAGCTGGATCGTGTGCTGGGAGCGCAGGCTCGCGACGACGCGCGCCTCGTGCTCGAAGCGGCGCCGCGCCTCCTCGGAGCCCTTGGCGCTGCGGTCGCTGCGGATGAGCTTGATCGCCGCCTCGCGCGCGAGCATGCCGTGGCGTGCACGCCACACCTCGCCCATGCCGCCCTTGCCCAGCGGCGCGACGAGCTGGTAGCTGCCGGCCTTCTGCGCGCGCCCGAGGTCCTTGCCGAGCTGGTAGATCACCTTGGAGGTGATCGCGGCGATGAGCGCCGCCACCGTGAGCGCCATGAAGTTGAGCGCCAGGACCTCGACGCCCGGCGGCGCGATCCCGACGAGGTGCGCGACCCCGTGGCTCACCGGCACGCTCAGCCCGACCGCGAGGAAGGACGCGATCAGATAGTCGCGCGGCGGCTGCGGCACGATCACCGGGAACATCAGGATGATGCCGACCGGCAAGGGGATCCCGCGCGAGAGCGCGCGCTCGCCCCAGGGGCTGGTCGACTCGGTGGCGGTCAGGAGGAGCACGAGCAGCACGAAGAAGACCTGGCCGATGAGGATCATGCGACGCGGGCGCAGGCGCATGAAGGTCAGCACCAGGACGACGGCGCCGAGCGCGCCGGCCGCGCCGAAGAAGGTGAGCTTGGCGGTCACCTCGCGCGCGCTGCCGAAGAGGTGGTCGACGTCGGCGACGGCCGAGACGATGAGGCGGATCGAGGCGATCACGACCGCGAACGCCGCCGTGGCGCGCAAGCGCATGTTCGCCCCGGCGAGCAGCTCGTCCGGCAGGGTCCCGCTCCGGGTCGGACGCTGGTCGGGCGCCGGGAGGACCGGACGCTGATGGCGGCTCGTCACGAGGATCGGTCTTAGCAGCCCGAGCACCGTAGCACCAGCACACCCGTTTCATACGCAATATCATAATCTTACGAATGACCGAGCGATTGCTCTTGCGCATCCATAACGACCGTTATAATCACGACTCATGGCGGACTTCGACACGGTGGTCATCGGCTCGGGCGCAGGCGGCATGACCGCGGCGCTCGCCCTGGCGCAGGCGGGACAGAAGGTGTTGGTGCTCGAGCAGCACGACACCCCGGGTGGCTGGTGCCACTCGTTCACGCTGGAGGGTTATCGCTTCAGCCCGGGGGTGCACTACCTCGGACAGCTCCAGCCGGGCGGCAGCCTGCGCCGGATCTACGAGGGGCTCGGCGTCTCGGGCGACCTCCCGTTCATCGAGCTCAACCCCGACGGCTTCGATCGCGCGGTGATCGGCGACGGCGCCGAGCGCGTGAGCTTCGGGATCCCCAAAGGTCAGGACCGCTTCACCGACGCGCTCGCCGAGCGCTTCCCGCGGGACGCCAAGGCGATCCGGCGCCACCTCGCCGCGGTCGGGCGCATCGGCGATCAGCTCGAGGGGCTCGCGAAGGCGACCTCGCTCGGCGACAAGCTGCTCCTACCCTGGCGCTCGCGCACCCTGCTCTCGCACCTGCCGATCTCGCTGTCGCGCATGCTCGACCGCCACGGCGTCAAGGACCCGTACGCGCGCGCCATCCTGTCGATCCAGGCGGGCGACCACGCGATGACCCCGAGCCGCGCGCCCGCGGTCCTGCACGCGACCGTGCAGCACCACTACTTCAACGGCGCCTACTACCCGCAGGGCGGAGGCTTCGCGATCCCGCGCGCCTTCCATCGCGCGCTCAAGCGCCACGGCGGCGAGCTGCGCTTGCAGACCCGCGTCGATCGGATCCTGATCGACCACGCCACGCGCCGCGTGACCGGCGTGCGCCTGGCGGACGGGCAGGTGATCACCTGCAAGCGCGTGGTCTCCAACGCCGATCCGGCGGTGACCTTCCAGCGCCTGATCGAGCCCGAGCTCCTGCCGAAGAAGCTCCTGAAGAAGCTCGCGAAGACGACCTGGTCGACCAGCGCGCTGTCGCTCTTCCTCGCGGTCGACATGGACGTCAAGGCGGCCGGCCTCGACTCGGGCAACGTCTGGTATTCGCGCTCGCCGGACATCGACGCGCTCTACGCCGCGCCGCCGAGCGCCGAGCGCGTGCTCGACGACATCTGCGGCCTCTTCCTGACGACGACCACGCTCAAGGATCCGACCAAGAAGCACAAGCTCGGCCACCACACGATGGAGTCCTTCGCCTTCGTCGACTACCGGTCGTTTACGCGCTGGGCGCACACCCGCTTCGGCGAGCGCCCGGCCGACTACGTCGAGATGAAGAAGGTCCTGGTCGAGCGCATCCTGAAGACGCTCGACCGCGTGGTGCCCGGCCTCTCCGAGCGCGTCGTCTTCGCCGACCTCGGCACGCCGCTGACCAACCAGCACTACGTCGAGGCGACCGCCGGCAGCCTCTACGGCACCGAGAAGCGCCTGCGCCAGCTCGGCCCCTTCGCGTTCGCGCCGCGCTCGGCCTTCGAGGGCCTCTACCTCGCCGGCGCCAGCACGATGAGCGGGCACGGCATCATGGGCGCGACGCTCTCCGGCCTCGACGCGGCACGCGCGATCCTGCGCTGCTCCAACGACGAGATCCTCTGCCAGCGCGGCGCGCCGCTGCAGGTCTTCTCCGCCGAGGATCCCTCGACCTGGCCGAAGAAGCCGGGCAAGGCCCCCACGGACGAGGACCGGTCCGAGCCGGCCCTCGCCGCGAATGGTTGAGGCCCGCCGCGATCTGCGGCGCGGCCAGATCATCGCGGCGGCGCGCCGCCTCGTCGCCGACGGCGGGCACGCGGCGCTGACGATCAACGCGCTCGAGCGCGAGCTCGGCTTCACGCGCGGCGTCATCACCTACCACTTCGCCAACAAGGACGAGATCGTGCTCGGCCTGCTCGACGACGCCATCGCCGAGATCGATCAGGCGACGGCGCTCTCGGTGCAGGCCGAAGAGCACGCCAGCGCCAAGCTGCGCGCGGCGATCGCGGGCATGGTGCGCGGCTTCCTGGCGATCGAGGAGGCCGGGCGCGTGCTGCTCTCCTTCTGGAGCCGCCTCAAGGAAGACCAGCGCGCCGCCGAGAAGAACGCCGCGCTCTACCGGCGCTGGCGTCACGCCTCGAGCGAGCTCGTGCGCCGCGGGCAGGCCGCGGGCGAGCTCGGCCCCGGTGATCCCGACGCGCTCGGCGCGCTGCTGGTCGGGATCGTGATCGGCGTCGTCACGCAAGCGTGGTTCGAGCCGGGCGCGATCGATCCCGAGGCGGTCGTCGACGAGGCGGCCACCGCGGTGATCGCGCGCCTG